>JAYTCW010000468.1:0-17174 GCA_043736295.1 Planctomycetota bacterium
CAGAGCGAGCCCGAGTTGCTTCAGGTTGTTCTTGCACTGAGACCGACGGGCTGCTTCGCGAGCTTGCTGCACAGCGGGCAGCAGCAGGGCGATCAGCACCGCGATGATCGCGATGACGACAAGGAGTTCGATCAACGTGAAACCACGTTGATTCCGAGAACGCAACAGCATGATGACCTCCAAAACAGAACGAGTGATTGAGCAGACACAACGCAAATGCAAGCGGAAAAGAGCCCTACCAACTGCAATCTTCCCCATACCATGCCAAGGAGTCAATCCCATCACGGCCCGTTGCGAAGAGAATTGTGAATAATCAGAGTAGGCTGTGTGGATTCGGCACTCTGGGGGGACTGCCGAATTGGCGGGATGCTTTGGCCCCTTTTTTCATACGGATCGATTTGATGTACCGGAGTTTTCGTGTGCAATTGCCCTACTGTCTGCTCGGACGAGTATGCCAGTTGCAATACATCAGCTTTTGTCGATTCTCGTCCTTCGGGAATTACCTCTGGAGGAAAGAGTGAGCCTCCAAGACAATGCTGGCGTGACACATTTGATTGTCGCCACGTTCGCCAGAACGTGGGCGAATTGGCTCGCGGGCCACCCTCTGGCGAGGGGCAGCGACGACTCATTTTGCACCGCGAGAAGTACAACGGCCACGTAGAAACTGGGAGCTTGATTTGCCCCATGTGCTCAAGACCGACAGCCTATCGCATTCCACGATTGCGTGTGTGTCGAGACGCAGAACGGACCCCCGGTCTCCGTTCCGCCCGACCTCAGAGGTCAGGCGAGGAGAGCACTCACCGAATTGTGAAACGCTCCATGCCTGCAGAATGAATTCACCCCACAGACCGCCGTCACCCCGAGAGAAAACCGCAACCTACTCCAACGCCTGCTCAGGGTTGTGGTTTCAGAGGGAGAGATGATCGAAAGTGCCGATTGTCGATATTGTTTTGGCGGTCAAACAGCAATCTGCCAATAGCAACACCGGATTCGCAGAATCCGGTGTTGTGAGTTTCCAACCGCAGGAACGCCATGAATTCCGTTCTTCCATTCGCAACTACTCAAGAACGAGTGGTGCGAACGGACTGGTGCGGAACATCTTTTCGGCAATGACCTTCTTGTCGGCATCGGTTTTTGCACCGGCGTACAGAAGTCGCAGTTTCTTGATCTTCACCTTACGAGTCCGCTGGCGAGCCAATTCACGCTGACGTTCGATTCGACCCATGGTCAGTCACACTACCCACTTCGGACGGACTCGCCTGCGACAACCCCAACGGCTGCCCAAGACGGACCGCTAGAATATCGGTTCACTAGCAAGAAGTCAAATGGGGGGGCAACACGGTCAGATTTCCGGCACTCAGAGGACTGGCCAGTGTGAGGCGACCGGCCAGACTTCGCGTCCCATCAGACTTCCGAAGTCTTCGGAGACTTCCGAAGTCTGACGGGTAGTTTCCACTGGCCGCTCGCCTTACGACATCTCTCTTTCTGTCCCACGATGTCAGCCATTCCCTGACCAAGGGCACGCCTTGCTCCCTCTTCATTTGTCGCCTTTCGGATCAGATTCGTAGGTCGGAAGGGGAGCAGAAACAACCTACCAACTTTTCTGACGCACACTCGCAAGTGGTCGCACTGCGTCTCGTACGGAATGAGGCTCGTCAGTCCTCAGCTGTCATCTCCCGTCCACGGATTTCGCGGAACTGCGGGCTGCGGACGATGGCTTCGATGGCGAGGTCGACGCGGTGGTCGTGCTGGTCGAGTTGCTGTTGGATGTCGGTCAGCAGCGGCTCGTCAGAGAGGAGCACCGCGCGGCCCAGCGAGTACCCGAGGAGCTTCTTGGTGAACTGGCGCACGAAGGCGGCGCGACGGGTGGTGCCGAGATAGTGCTTCAGTTCGTCTAACCCGGCAATCGGGGTGCCATCGAAGAGAACCGATTTCGTATCGATCGGCAGACCCGCAGCGTCCTGCGTCCGCAGCCGTCCGATGGAGTCGAACCCTTCCAGGGCGTACCCGAACGGGTCGATGCGCAGGTGGCACTTCGCACACGCCGGGTCGCTGGTGTGGCGGGCGATCATCTGGCGTTCGGTGAGGCCCTCGGTCACGGTTTCGCCCAGAACCGGGACGTTCTTTGGCGGCTTGGGGAGCTTCTCGCCGAGCATCACTTCGCTAAGCCATGTCCCGCGCAGAATCGGACTCGTGCGAGACGCACCCGACTGCTTCGACATCGTGGTGGCCAGCGACAGAATGCTGCCGCGTGCGTGCTGGCGGACCCCCTCGACCCGCCGCCACTGCGGGCCGGTCACGCCGGGGATGTTGTAGTGCTGGGCCAGTTCCTCATTCAGGAACGTCGCGTCCCCATCGACCAGCGACAGCAGTGACCGATCGTTCTGAAACAGGTCAGTCAGCACCAGCAGCGACTCCTCATACATCGCCCCGCGCAAGGCATTGAACGTCGGGAAGTGCCGCTCGCTCTTCTCGTTGTGGTTCTCGAAGTCGTGGATGTGCAACCAGTGCGCCCCAAACTCCGTCGCTAGTCGGCGAGCTTTCGCATCCTTCAGCATCCGCTTCGCCTGAGCCGCCAGCGTATCCGGATCTCGCAGCTTCCCGGCTGCGGCCAGCGACAGCAGTTCCTCATCGGGACCGGTCGACCACAGGAAGTAGCTGAGGCGGCTGGCGAGTTCGGAGTCACTGACGGGGGCGGCCTTCGTGCCGGGGCCAGGGGTCTCGATGTGGTACAGGAACGTCGGAGCGATCAGCACCTTGGCCAGGGTCAGCCGCAGCGCCTCATCATGGCCAAGTTCCTCGGCTCGCAAGTGGCCGTAGAGCGACCGCAGTTCGCTGGCCTCATCGCCGAGGAGCGGTCGACGATACGCCTTGGCGGTAACTCGATCACGGCCTCGAGTTGCTGCGGCTCGTTGTCGATCAGTCGCTGACGGAAGGCATCCGCGTTGTCCTTGACCGGCTTACGCAGCGGGTCGAACTTCGGCAACATGTCGGGGCGGTCCTGGGTCGCGAACTGATACAGCTGGGTGAACGCCGTCACCATCTCCAGCGGTTCGTGGGCCACGTAGAAGTGTTCGTCCCACATCTTGTCGAGTGCGGCGGACTGTTCGTCGGTCAGCATCAGCCGCCGCAGCTGATCGTCCTCGCGGTAGTAGAGGAGCAGCGTGACCACTTCGTCGACGGGGACGATTTGGGTGTAACACAGCGTCGGCGGGAAGAGGCTGCGGAAGTCGTTGAAGGCGGTTTCGATCCGCTGTCGGGCGGGGCTGCCTTCGGTGGTGATGAACGGAGTCGCGGTGGGGAGGGCGGCAGCGGCGGGGCCGGTTTGGACGGCCAGTCGCACGGAGCCCTCGCGACCGGTCTCGGGGTGTAAGAAGCCCGACACCACGAACTCCGACCCGGCCACGAGTTCCGCCGGGAGCCGAATCTCCAGCGTGTCCGGAGCATGCACGCACAGGCTGGCCGGTTCGGTCGCGCGTCCATCGGGGCACTGGCCGAACCGAGCTTGAGGCAGGCCCCACTTCGATTCGGTGGTGGCTGCCCGCTCAACCGGAAGTGACGCCACAGCCTTAAACACCGCTGCCATGAACGGGCCAGAGATCGACCGGAGTTGCTGTGAGAGGACCGCCTCGGGCGAGTCCTTGGCGAGCGTGGCCGGGTCGCCTTGCAGGACGCGCTGGACCTCAGCGGCGAGGCGTTGCTTCTCTGCCGGGTCGCTGGCCGACTGCCACTTGGCCAGGACCGAACCTTCGGGGATCACGTGCCCGGCCCCACTGCCGTTGGCGGGTTCAGAGAAGAAGTGCCACACCTCTGTGTTTCCATGCGAGTCGGCATGCGGGTTCCCGGCCAGGATCTCCGGCGAGACTTCCTTCCACAGATTCCACTCCGTCGTCCCATCGCTCAGCGTGAGGTCAATCGAGGTCAAGTCGCACGAGTGGTTGTTCTCCTTCGGACTGATGACCAGGGCGATCACATCGCCAGGCCGCACGGCTACCGACTCCAACGGCCCCACCGGGATGACGGTCGCTCGCTGGCTCTCCCCCGAGGCCAGCCGCTGCTTCGTGTTCCCGCGTCGTAGCTCCAAGGACCACGCCACCCCGTTCCCACATTCCGGGTGCGCGTGCTGCACCAACCCACTGATCTTCATCGCAGCAGCCACCGGACTCCGCCAGCCGACCGCGACCGAGATCGTCGGAGCGGGGTGGACCACGACGCTGTGCGGCTTGACGTTGCCGGGGACGCGGACGTGTTGGTCGGACGAGTTCGCGACCACGCTCAGGGCATCATCGCCGACCCAGCCCTTGATGAAGTCATACGCTTCGGCCTTCTCTTGCTTGCGGGTGATCGGCGTCCCAATCGTCGCGGGACCGCCGGTGCCGATGCCGAGATACTCCAACCACGCCGCCAGCGAATCGGCGTCAACGCCATGCTTCTTGGCCAGCGGTTCGAGTTCGATGGCTGTCGTCAACTGCCCGGCTTCGGCAGCAGCGGCGAGGCACTGGGCCGCTTGAGCGAAGTGCCGGTCCCGGCTCTTCGCCAGTTCATCGGCCACGCGGCCCACATCCTTGAGCAGCAGGTCAGGCCGCCCCGCTGCCACGAACCTCGGGCGCTCCCAGAGCACATCATCGCCCGTGTCCCCGTCCCCGGCATCATCCGATCGCAGCGACAACACGACCTCGCCAGACGCATCGGCTGGCAGCTTCACACGGAACTCCTGCCTCGCGATCAGCGGACTGACCGGGACCAGCCACGCCTTGATGTCCGGTTGCAGACCGATCTGCCCCACCGAGTTGAACTTGAACAGCGCCGCCTGCCACGGGGTGATGAGTTCCATCAACTGCGGCACATCGCTGGCCTTCGCCGTCTTCCACTTCGCCCGCAGCGGAGAGAGTAGCTGTGACTTCTCGTCATTGGCGTTGAGCATCGACCAGACGGTGCCGAGGTACTTCGGACTCAACCCCCGAGCCTCGGCCACCGCTTCAATGGTCTTCGCTCCCGATGTGAGCGCCTCGCGTTCCTCGATCGTCGCTAACAAGTAACGCTCCACCGGCAACCGCCCGCCGCGATTGGTGTCGAACTGCACCCCCTGCAAATTGACAGCCGCCCCGCCGCCATCGCCGCTGTAGCGACCGTAGACCCCGCGAATCTTGGCGAGCGATTCGTTGGTCCAATCCCGCCGCGTGTTGTACGGCGAGAACCGGATCCCGTCCGGCAACAACACCGCATGCGACGCGACCTCTTTGGCCGCGTCGAGGTACTTCGTGAGCAAAGCCGGTGACATCACCAGCGAGTTCCCCACATTCGTGAACCCCTCGCCCGAGGCACTGTCGACCGGGAACTCCTTGGCCGGGTCGAGCGTCGGGATCCCGGTGAGGTCGCGAATCGTATACGTGTACTCCGCATTACTCAGCCGCCTGAGTACCACCGGCCCCGGATCGCCCGCATGCGCAGCTGCCTCGACGGTGAGATGCCGCTTGACCCACCCTTGCAGCGTGGCCCGTTCGGGTGCGGTCGGCTGCTTGGAGTCGGGCGGGGGCATCTGCTCACTGCTGAGCATCTCGCTGATCTTCTGCCAGACTTTGGTGTGTTTGCAGATCTGGGTGAGGTCAGTGAACGCCGCAAGGTCGATGTCGGCTTCAAGCGTGTCGCCGGAGTGACACTCGTAGCAGTACGTCTTGAGTAGCGGTTGGACCTCGGACTTGTACGAGTCGTTGAGCTGGGCCGAGTCCTCGGCCTTCGAGATGGATGTCAGGAGCAGGCACGCCAGTAGGATGGGCAATCCTGCCCGTCCCCGAGCGTCGAGAGGACTGACGGTCATCGGAGAGACCTGAAGCGAAGCGGAGGAAGAATTCAACGCCAAGACGCAAAGTCGCGAAGACGCCAAGGTAAGAGGCAACTGGATTTTTTGGCGTCTTTGCACCCTTGCGCCTTGGCGTTGAATTCTGTTGTTCGCATCAGACATCTCGTTCTCCCGGAAGCACATTTTTGTCATAGTTTGTCCGCCGTTGTCTCTGATGGGCTAGCATTCATCCACTGACGATTTATGTTCGATCGAGCCCAATGGACTCGTTCGTCGTGATCGACAAGCAATGCTTCCCCGGACTCGAAGACAATCAGTGTATCACGGGTAACACCAAAGCATGACCGTTCCTCAAGACGCTCCGGAACACTCGTCGCGGCACAAACAAAGGGCAGGTTATCCTCGTCGCACCAACTCGAACAGCCGATTGCATCAGGGACGACTACAACTCGCCCCGATGGTGTGAATGCCGCGTGAGCAAGTAGACGCTTGTAGACTTCAGCATCGCTACCAATCAAGCCACCCTTCTGGGCGAAACCGAGATCTGGATCTGTTTGCAATCTACACACATAACAGGAGTAATCTGCGGAGTAGTTCGCGCTTTGCATTGCACCAACACATCGGTCCCAATCCAGACCAACAACAGGTGTGTTAAAGCCCTTCGATTCAGGAAAAAACTTCCAGACGAGTCGCAAGGCTTCGAGATACGCTGCATCGTTGCCCTTCATGACTGCACTCGCATCAGAACTTCCAATTCAATTCTCACGTCACAGCCGCCCGCGACAGTACCTCGCCGCGATCGCGAATCGCCTGATCGATTTCAGCCAGATCCTGTACGGTGAGGACCATGACCATTCCTCGGTTATTGTGCGTTGACAGGGCCCATTTTGGATCTGAGATTCCGTGAGTGGCATGGTCGTTTTCTGAACGGACGGGCAAATGTGCCCGTCCTACATCACGTCACTGCCGCCCGCGACGGCACCTCGCTGCACCCGCGAATCGCTCCGCATGGGGCCACAGTAATCTCCGGGTGCTTCTCTGACCAGCCCGCCGCGCCAGCCAGGGGCGCGGGCCCGAACCACTTGCTGGCGAAGCGGGCTGAACGAATCTCACCGAACAGCTGCGGGGCGTTCGCTCATTCGCCGGTGCGAATGTCTTCCGTTAAACTCACCTCGTGAGATCAAGCGTCGGCGAACAGACCGCAGGTGGCTGCGGGCCATGTCGACTCATCGACTGAGGTGCAGTATGCGCTGGGCAACGTTTGGGATTCTGGTGCTGGCTCATTTTTCCGGCATGATGGGGGTGTCGTCTGCTGACTCACCGGTCGACTTCAACCGGGATGTCAGGCCGATCCTGTCGTCGAACTGCTTCAAGTGCCACGGACCCGATGCGGAGAAGCAGCAGGCCGGGTTGCGGCTTGACACCACCGAGGGAGCCACCTCTCTCGTAGAGTCCGGTGAGCGGGCCATCTCGCCCAGGCAGCTGGCATCGAGCGAACTCTGGAAGCGGATCACCAGCCATGACCCCGACACAGTGATGCCTCCACCGTCGACCAAGAAGACGCTCTCCCCCGCTGAGATCGACATCTTGAAACGGTGGATCGAAGCGGGGGCGGAGTATGACCCGCACTGGGCCTTCGTGCCGCCTCAACGTCCGGAAATTCCGACTGTGAAGCAGACGGACTGGAACCAAAACCCGATCGACCGATTTATTCTGGCTCGGCTGGAAGCAGCCGGTCTGGCCCCCTCAGCTCCCGCGTCGAAAGAGACTTGGCTACGGCGGGTGACTCTCGATCTGATCGGGTTGCCGCCCTCGATCATCGAAGTCGATGCGTTTCTCGCGGACGATCAACCCGGTGCGGAAGAGCGAGTGGTTGACCGGCTCCTCGCCTCTCCCCGCTACGGTGAGCGCTGGGGCCGTCGCTGGCTCGATCTGGCCCGCTACGCCGACACGAATGGCTATGAAAAGGACCGCCAGCGCTCGGTCTGGCCGTATCGCGATTGGGTTGTGCGGGCGATCAACGCCGACATGCCGTTCGACCAGTTCACCGTCGAACAGTTGGCCGGTGATCTGCTGCCGATTGCCACGCTCGACCAGCGGATCGCGACCGGCTTTCACCGCAATACGATGGTGAATGAAGAGGGCGGAATAGACCCGAATGAGTTCCGGTTCTACGCCATGGTCGACCGCGTCCATGTGACCAGCACTGCCTGGCTCGGCCTGACGATGGCCTGTGCACAGTGTCATACCCACAAGTTCGACCCGATCCAGCACTCAGAGTTTTATGGCACGCTGGCGTTCCTCAATAATACAGACGAGATCAAGATTGATGTGCCGCAGGCCGAACTCACCGCTCGCCGCGAGGAACTGCTCAAGCGGGTGCAGGAGTTAGAGGGGCAACTGGCCAGCAAGTTCCCGCTGCCTGCTCCAGCGGCGGATGCGGCCCCACAAAAGGACCAGAAGGCTGACGCCTCCCGCTCGCCAGACGATGCGACCAAGCGCCCACAGCTGCTCGAAGCCAGCTTCTCGAAATGGACCGACGCCGCCAAAGCCGACGCCGTTGAGTGGTCCCTCTGGCGTCCGACCCGCATGACGACCAATCTCCCGAAGCTGACGCTGCATGAGGACGGCAGCATCCTCGCCTCGGGGGATAAGACCAAGCTCGACTTGTATACGCTTGAGTTCGAGGGCAGTTTGGAAGGCGTCACCGCCATCCGTTTGGAAGCCCTGCCGGATGACTCGCTCCCCGCACATGGTCCCGGTCGGGCTGACTACGAAGGGCCAGACGGCGACTTCTTCCTCAGCGAGTTCACGCTGCAAGTCGATGGCCAGCCGGTGAAGTTCGCCGGAGCCACCGAGACCTATAGCAAGCTCGGTATCGGCGGTGGCGCGGCCGGAGCTGTGACTTGCCTCGATGGGGAGGGGCATTCCGGCTGGGCGTGCAACGGGCACCAAGGGCAGCGCGATGTGGCGGTCTTTACCCTGCCCGAGCCGCTGAAGGCCGGGCAAACGGCGAAGCTCGAAATGCTGTTCGATCGTCACTACTCCGCAGCCCTCGGGAAGTTTCGCCTCGCAGTCACGAAGCAACCGGGAGCGATCAAAGCGACTGCGATTCCTGATGAGTTGCTCGCGGTTCTGCGTCGCCCCGCAGAGGCTTGGACGCCTGCCGAGCGGTCACTGCTGCTGAACTACTACCTCAGCGTGGCCCCGGAACTGGAGGCCGCTCGCAAGGAGATCGCCGACCTCCGCGCCCAGCTGCCCGCCTTCCCAACGGCACTCGTGTTCCTCGAACGCCCGGCGGACAATCCGCGAACCACTCACCGCTATCATCGCGGCGAGTTCCTCCAACCGAAGGAAGAAGTCGTCGCGCAGACGCTGTCCGTTCTGCATCCGTTTCCCGAGGGTGTTCCGCACGACCGGTTGCACTTTGCCCAGTGGCTGATGGCTCCCGAGAACCCACTGACCGCCCGCGTCATCGCGAACCGTCAGTGGCAGGCATTCTTCGGACGCGGACTCGTTCGCACTCTGGAAGACTTCGGGTATCAGGGAGCTGCCCCGTCGCATCCTGAATTGCTTGACTGGCTCGCTCTCGAAATGATTCGCAACAGCTGGTCGATGAAACAGCTGCACCGGTTGATCGTGACCAGTGCGACATATCGTCAGACTTCGACCGTCAGCGAGGCCCTCCTCGCAGCTGACCCGGAGAATGTGCTGCTGTCGCGCGGCCCCCGGCAACGTCTGGAGGGGGAGCTGCTGCGGGACCAGGCACTGCAGCTGGCGGGGCTGCTGTCTGACAAGATGTACGGCCCGAGTGTCTTTCCTCCGCAGCCCGCGTCGGTCACGACCGAGGGGACCTATGGCGGGCTGACGTGGACTGTCAGCGCGGGCGAGGACCGCTGGCGACGTAGCGTTTACACGTTCGCGAAACGGACCGCCCCGTATGCGCTGTTCATGACCTTCGACGGCACTAGTGGGGAGGCGTGCCTGCCCCGCCGCGAGGTGTCGAACTCGCCGCTACAGGCACTTTCGTTGATGAACGACACCGTCTTCGTCGAAGCGGCCCAAGCCCTTGGTCGCCAGTTCGCCGCGTTGCCCGGCGAGCGAGAAACGCGAGTGTCTGCGATCTTCCGTCATATCACCGGGCGGGAGATTACGCCCGATGAGTTGGCCGTACTTGTCGAGTTCTTGACTCAGCAGCAAGCCCGTTTCGAAGCGAAGCAACTCGACCCGGCCGTCCTCACCGGTGGCGACGCGAACCCCGAACGCGCGGCGTGGACAGCTCTCGCCCGGGCGCTGTTAAACCTGGATGAGACGATGACGAAGGAATGACCGCTGAGGAACTGGTCCGAAACAACTTCCCGAGATGTCTTGAATATTTGTATTCGTGACTTCTGCCCCCTCTCCCCTACAGTGGCGTCCACTCCGAAAGCGTCATCGAATGTGGGGGAGAGGGGGCAGAACCTTGGGAAACGCCTCGCGGGAATCCTTCACGGCGTAGCCCTTCAGGGTTCGTCCCCGCGTGTCGTCTTAGTCCAGGGTGCGTTCCCAGTGGTCGCGACTCTGGGCTGGGATGTGTCGACCTCTTCGGGGTGCAGAGGTCGCTTCGGCGGGTGTGGCATTCTGGCTGACCGCTGATAGCTGATCGCTGACGGCTGATAGCTGAACACTGATCGCTGACGGCTGGTTTCTGTTCCCCGCCCTCGTCTGCCATAATCCCCGCCCGCGCTCACCCTCCTCGGGCTGACCGCTGACTGCTGATCGCTGAAAGCTCCTCTCTCATGCCGCTTCTGAACATCACTGAACTCAGTTACCACTTGCGCGGCAAGGCCCTGCTCGATGCGGTCTCCTGCCGGGTCGAGCCTCGGGAGCGAATCGGGTTGTTGGGACGCAATGGAGCGGGCAAGACGACGTTCATGCGGCTGCTGTGTGGGGAAATCGAAGGGGACGGCGGTACGCTGGCGTTCACGCCCGGCTCGCGCGTGGCCCGTCTTCCGCAGGAAGTGCCGCTGGACCTCGCGGGACCCGTGACGGAGATCGTCCGCCAGGGCTTCGATGCCAACAGCCAGGAACCCGAGTGGCAAGAAGAACAGCGGTCCGAGCAGATCATTCAGATGATGGAACTCGACCCCGAGGCGGCGTTCGAGAAGCTCTCCTCGGGAATGAAGCGGCGGGTGCTCCTCGCGCGGGCGATCGTCTCGAAGCCCGACATGCTATTGCTCGACGAGCCGACGAACCATCTCGACATGGACTCGATCCAGTGGCTCGAGACGTTCTTGGGGCGGTGGGACGGGGCACTGATCTTCGTGACCCACGATCGCCAGTTCTTGCGCCGCCTAGCCACGCGGATCATGGAGATTGATCGCGGGAAGCTGTTCGACTGGTCCTGCGATTACGACACGTTCCTGGTCCGCAAGGAGGCCGCCCTCGCCGTCGAGGACAAGCAGAACGCCCTGTTCGACAAGCGTCTGGCCATCGAAGAAGTCTGGATTCGGCAGGGGGTCAAGGCCCGCCGCGTCCGCAACGAGGGCCGCGTGAAGGCCCTCGAAAAGCTGCGGATTGTGCGGAGTGATCGCCGAGACCGTGTCGGAAAAGTCCGCCTGGAAATCCAGGAGGCCGAACGCAGCGGGGCACTCGTGGCCGACCTCAAAGCCGTTTCGTTCAGCTACGCCGACCGCACGATCGTCGACACCTTCACGACGACCGTCATGCGGGGTGACAAGATCGGCATCATCGGTCGCAACGGGGCCGGGAAGACGACCTTGCTGCGGCTGATCCTCGGACAGCTGGAGCCGACCTCGGGCAAGGTTCGGCTGGGGTCGAACCTCCAGATCGCGTACTTCGATCAGCTGCGGCAGACGCTCAATGAAGACGAGACGGTCCAGCAGAGCGTCGGCGATGGCTCGGACACGATCACGATCAACGGAGTCGACAAGCATGTGATCGGGTACTTGCAGGATTTCTTGTTCGCCCCGGATCGGGCGCGGACACCGATCAAGTACCTCTCGGGAGGGGAACGCAACCGCGTGCTACTGGCCCGACTGTTCTCGAAGCCCGCGAACATTCTGGTGCTGGACGAACCGACGAACGACCTCGACATGGAGACGCTGGAACTGCTGGAAGAGCGGCTGGTCGACTTCAATGGCACCGTGCTGACCGTGAGCCACGACCGCGAGTTCTTGAACCATGTGGTCACCAGCACGATCGTGTTCGAGGACGATGGCGTCCGCGAATACGTCGGCGGCTACGACGACTGGATTCGCCAGCGGGCCCTGTCCGTCGAGGCGGAAACGGCAGCGTCGGCGAAGGCCTCCATTGCGACCGCAACCTCCGGCGACAAGCCGACTGCGGCTCCGCGGACACGCAAGCTCTCGTTCAAGGAGCAGCGAGAGCTGGAGGCGCTGCCGGTGCTGATCGAGACTCTCGAAGTCGACATCCGCACCCTGCACGAAGACATGGCCATGCCGCAATTCTACCAGCAGCCCGGCGAGAAAATCGCTCAGGTGCAGAAGCAACTCACCGAGCGAAAAGCCCAACTGGCGAAGGCGTTTACTCGCTGGGAAGAATTGGAATAGTCATCACGGGGAAGACTCCGCCTCTGTACCTCGACGTGAATCCTCCCGCCGCGTTACCATAGCAAGTGTTGAGCGACTTCCGCTCGGCACTGCTCTTTCTGATTCAGGAACACGGCCCGATGAAGGTGCTGGTCATTGGACAAGGTGGACGCGAGCATGCTCTCGTCTGGAAGCTCAAACAATCTCCCAAAGTCACCGAGGTGATCTGCTGCCCCGGCAACGCGGGCACCGCTCTGGACGCTCGCAATGTCGGCATCGCCAGCACCGATATCGACAAGCTGATCCGGTTCGCCAAGACGGAGGGGATCGGCCTGACCGTGGTCGGGCCGGAAGCTCCACTCGTCGACGGGATCGTGGATGCCTTTAAGAAGGCGGGCTTGACCGTCTTCGGCCCTTCCAAAGCCGCGGCCCAGCTCGAAGGCAGCAAGATATTCTGCAAGGACATTCTGCGGAAGGCCAACGTTCCGACCGCCGAAGCGTGGGCCTTCTCCGACGCTGACCTCGCCATCCGCTTCCTGGAAGAGCGCGAAGAGTCCGGCTACGTCGTTAAGGCCGATGGACTCGCCTCCGGCAAGGGGGTCGTGGTCTGCTCTATCCGCGAGGAAGCGATCGCAGCTGTTCGCCGCATCATGAAGAAGCGGGAATTCGGCAGCGCGGGCGACCGCATCTTGATTGAAGAGCGACTGCAAGGGGAAGAGATCAGCATCCTGGCCATCGTCGACGGTCGGACGATCGTCCCGCTGGAACCGGCCCAGGACCACAAGCGGGCGTTCGACAATGATGAGGGGCCGAACACCGGCGGCATGGGAGCCTACACCCCCGCCTCGTTCGCGACGCCCGAACTGATGGTGACCGTGATCGAGAAGATCCTGATCCCGACCGTCCATACGATGAAGAAGCAGGGTTGCGAATTTAGCGGCATCCTCTACGCGGGGATTATGCTCACCACCGCTGGACCCAAAGTTCTCGAGTACAACGTCCGTATGGGCGACCCCGAAACCCAGCCCGTGCTGATGCGGCTGAAGTCCGACCTGTTCGAGATTCTGCTCGCAGCTGCCGAAGGTCGATTGAAGGAGTTCGACAATCTGGAGTGGGACACCCGCACGGCCGTGTGCGTCGTGATGGCCGCAGAAGGCTACCCGTATAAGAACTCGAAGGGCCTGCCGATTCGCGGGCTGGATGCGGCGGCGAAGTTGCCCGATGTGAAGGTGTTCCACGCGGGGACGGATCAACTCGGGAACGAGGTCGTGACCAATGGCGGTCGCGTGCTGGGCGTGACGGCTTTGGGGGACGATGTGGCCGATGCGAAGCGAAAAGCCTACGAAGCGGTGAAGTGCATTCGCTGGGACGGCGGCTGGTGCCGGAAAGACATCTCGGATAAGGCCCGCATGGGTGAGGTGATTCGCTACTCAGGCATTCTGCCGCTGAAGCCGGTGGTGGAAGTCGAGGAATACGACGAGCCGGAAGAGGAAGAACTTCTCACTCCCGAACTCGAAGGCGAAGCCCCGCAGAACGAACCGGTGGAGCCGGGGGCTTGAGTGGACGAACGACCCACGGGACGAAGCCTGTTGCTATGAGGCGAGTGGCCTGACTTCGCATCCCCAAAGACTTCCGAAGTCTTCCGAGACTTCGGAAGTCTCGCGGGTCGGTTTTCACGGGCCGCTCGCCTAGAGCATTCCACGATTGCGTTCGCGCCGAGAAGTAGAACGGACCCCCAGGTCCGTTCCGCCCGGACCTAGGGGTCCAGGCGACGTGGGCGCTCACCCAATCGTGGAATGCTCTAACGACTGACGGCGATGCGGATGCTCACCTCCGAATTGCTCACCCTGTCGGTGACATAGCCAGCGGGCCGCTGGCCTCGGTAGCATGCGGGAGTTGACTCCCCCTGCCCGAGAACTCCACAGGCTGGCTCGCATGAAACCCCTTCTTCTTGTTCGCCTCTGGATCATGGTCTTTCTGCACTACTTTGTGTGGGGAGCGTGGTATGTGATGTTAAGTACCTACCTCTCCGAGACGCTCAAGTTCGAGGGGTGGCAGATCGGGCTGGCTTATGGCAGTACAGCTGTGGGGGCGATGGTCTCGCCATTCATCGTGGGGATTGTCGCCGACCGTTTCTTTGCGACGCAGCGAATCCTGGCCTTTCTGCATCTCGTGGGGGCTGGGTTGCTGTACTGGGTGTCGACGACGAAAAACTTCGGCAGTTTTTATCCAGTCTTGGTGGCTTATACGATCAGCTACATGGCCGGGCATGGATTGACGAGTACGCTGACGCTGCATCATTCCAGAAACCCGGCGAAGGAGTTCCCGCTGGTCATGCTGATGGCGAGCGTCGGCTGGATTGCCGCCGGACTTTCTGTGAGCTGGCTGAAGCTGGAAGACAACGCCGGGATGTTCCACTTGGCGTCGGGAGCAGCACTGGTCATGGGGCTGTACTCACTCACGCTCCCGCATACCCCGCCGAAGGGAGCTGGTACACCCGCCACGCTGGGCAGCTTGCTGGGCTTTGATGCGCTGAAGCTGATGCGAGACCGCTCCTTTGCCACGTTCATGATCTGTTCGTTTCTGATTTGTGTGCCACTGAGTTTCTACTTCACTTGGGGCGGGGTCTTCATGAAAGAACTGAGCATCGAAAACGTCGCGGCGAAGATGACACTGGGACAGGTTTCGGATGTGGTCTTTCTCGCTCTGCTCCCGGCGATTCTGCTGCGAATTGGAGTCAAGGGGATCCTGATGCTGGGGATTGGGGCGTGGGCGGTCCGGTTTGGACTGTTTGCGATGTTCTCCCAGAGTCCCTCGGCGTTGTGGATGCTCTATACCGGCATCCTGGTTCACGGGATGTGCTACGACTTCATCTTTGTGATGGGAAGGATGTACGTGGACAAGCGGGCGAGCGAAGACATTCGAGGTGCCGCCCAAGGGTTGCATGCGATTGTCACTCTCGGGGCTGGAATGTTCGTCGGATCGTGGCTTGCGGGTATCGTCGCTCAACACTATACCCAAGGCACGACGCACAACTGGCAGGCGATTTGGCTGATCCCAGCTGCGATGGCAGTGGTGATGCTCGTCGTGTTCGGGTTGTTCTTCCAAGAAGACCGGCCTGCAAGCGATCAGGCGGGGTAACAGCGGTTGCCTCTCCTGCTCGCAATGGATTCGAGGGTCACGAGGAGGGCAGCCATCAGGGCCTGACCGCTTCAGCCTGCATTTTAATGGGAAATTCCCAATCCCGCACCAGTCGATCATACCGTTCCGGCTTGGCGGGTCCGTCGTGGGTGATGATCCGGTAGCGGGAGGTCAGTGGCTGGTCGCGGGTGATTTCGAACTCGCCCAGAACGCAGGGGGCAAAACAGAAGTACGGCTTGTCGGGGTGCAGGCGGACCGGCTGAGGATGTCGCAGATTCGCGGGGTGGCCGAAGATCGCCACGGTACACAGTTCGCTGTCGACCTTGCCGGTCACGCTCACCCACTGCGGGCGGGTGTGGTTCCCCGGCACACGATCGTGCCCCGCGCTCGTCAGAAACTCACAGCCGGTCCCCCCGCTCATGTCTTTCGGGAGCAGCCACTCCGATGGCCCACGCCAGCCGAACCCGCCGTAGTGGTACTTTAGGATTCTCAGCGGCTCTGCTGTCGCGGCGGTTTGTGTCGACTCAATGTCGACGAGGTACGTGTCCTCGACCTTCATCGCCATCACTCGACATGTCTCAATCAGGACGACCTTCTCGCCTGCCGTGAGATCGAGATGCTCAAGCTCCGCGATAAAGCCTGCATAGACTGGCCCGGAATGCGACTCGATGACGCGGCGGTGCCGGACATTGCCGATTCGCTTTCCCTGGTTCCAGAAGTCGACCTCATGCCCCGCGAACTGCGTTTGCACCCAGGCGAAGAAGACACCGTGCTGGTGAGCGTGGTCAGCGGGGAACTCCGCTGTGACGGTCTTTCCCGACGGGGTTTTGAGCGGATGGATGTGACCCGAGCGCGCGTAGTGAGCTGCGATTCCTGCGGGCGGGTGGGAGGTGGCGGTGTGGTAGGTCAGGATCTCCACAGGGCCGTTCATCAGTGAGAGTTTTCCCTCCGTCTCGCGCAGCCCCGGCCCGCGCGGAGCCTCGGCACCGTGCCCCGGTGGTTGGGGCGAGGCCGCACGCAACGTGTACCGGCGCGACTGCCCAGCGGGCAACGCCTCGCTCAGCTGCCAAACGAGTTGGCGCGGCTGGCCCAGCAGTGATTGTGTGGGCGTGGCAGCTCTCTGTTCATCGACGAGTTCCCAAGCGACATCCGCGCGGGCCTGCTCGGGGAGTGAGAACTCCACGAGCGAGTGCGACCGCGCGTGGTCCCCGGCGCTGACCGTCAGTGGATATGTCGGCTCAGCTGCGAGGGAGAACGCCTGCCCCAGCCCAAACACCAGTGTCCCGAAAATCAGAAATCCGTTGCGTGACATCATGTGAGAATCTCTCGCAGTACCCGACCGCCGTCATTGATCGCCACGGGTCGCCCTTGCTGATCAGGCAGTCGCAACTCTGGATCAATGCCCAGCGACTCATAGATCGTGGCGGCGAGGTCTTCCGGACTGATCGGGAGAGTGCGAGCGTACTCGGCGTGTTTGTCGCGGGGTGGCCCAAACAGCTTTGAGTGTCTGGGTTGCAGAGCAACAAGAGACTACAGAGGACTCGCTCGCCTTTCCACCCCTCTTGTTCCTGCGTCACCCAGACATCCAAAGCGATGTCTGATGTTCTGAAAGAAGGTTCTCCGGGAGATAAGGTATGGATGGTTTCACAAGTCCAGACCTCAAGCTCTAGGAGAACGAACAT
>JAYTCW010000469.1:0-9505 GCA_043736295.1 Planctomycetota bacterium
CGTGGGAGCGACACTGACCTGGCTCCCGTGGAATTATCGGGTGGAGGCCCAGGGGCTGGCGATGCCCACCCGGCAGCACGATGTCTTCGCTCCGTGGGACGGAGATGTGGAATCGCTCCAAGTCGTCAGTGGCCAGCGCGTGACCGAGGGACAAGTCCTGCTCATCCTCCAGAGTGACGACCTCGACACTCAGCGTTTGACGGTCGACAACGAGGCCCGCGAGAAGCGCAAACAGGTCTCGGCCCTGACCGCTCAGTTTCAGGAGGCCGATCGTCGCGGGGCCACCGAGGACGCCGTACGCCTCCAAGGCGAACTAGTCCAGGCCCGCCTCGAACTGGGAGGAGCCGAACAGGAGCTGTTGCTGCTCCAACAACGGCTCGCGAAGTTGACTGTCAAGTCCCCTGCGGGCGGAGTGATCGCCACGTTCCAGCTCCAACAGCAGCTGCAACACCGCCCCGTCCAGCGCGGCGAACGGCTGTTGCAAGTCATGGACGACACCGGCCCGTGGCGGCTGGAACTGGAGGTCTCCGAATACCGCATGGGTCATCTGCTGTCCGCGCTCGACCAGTCCGCCGACGGCACGCTCCCGGTCGAATACGTGCCCGCGACCTCCGTCGAGAAGACGTACGCAGCGACACTGACGGAGGTGGCCTCGCGTTCGAATCACTCCCAAGAGGCCGGGACGATCGTCGAGGCGTATGCTCGCCTCAACCCCGACGACCTCCCTCACCGCCGCATCGGAGCGGAAGTCACCGCCAAGATCGAATGCGGAAGGAAGAGCCTGGGGTATGTGCTGTTCGGTGACCTCGTGGAATTCCTCCGCCGCAAGCTCTGGTGGTAATCCGGCAAAGCCAGCGCTGCCGATTAGCCGCGACGCGAAGTCCTCGAAGCGGAGCGCTCGCCCGCCTGTGCCGATTCTCCGGGTCGGGGAGCAATTTCTGCTCCGTATCGCGGGCAGTCGTCAGACCGCCGATAGGAGAGATAACCAGAGAGCCGGAGGCTCTCGACAGGCCCGCACAATCGGTATCACCGCTTCGACAGGTCAGGTTCCACGGATGGGCCGCCGCCAACCCCTGCCATGCTCCCCCCGACAGGCCGGATTATTCCGGACCTGCAGGGTGTTGATCATGCTGGGACTCCTCGCGACTGTGAGTGGAGGGTGTCGGACCTCATCCGTCTTGCCGATCGTCGAAGACAGTGCGGAGTATTACGAAGCCGAATCGGTTGAGATGGAGCCCGTCTCGAGTTCTGAGTTGTTGCTCACAACGGATGTGCAGCTCGCTGAAGAGCCCCGGCGTTTGCGGCACGAAGAAGTCGCCGCTCCCTGGCCCCTCACTCTGGACGAGGCGATCCAGCACGCACTCCACAACAGCGATGTCATTCGCAGCGCGGGTCAGCTCGGGAGTCCCTCGAATCCCATTCTGGCCAACCCGGAGGGAGTCCGATCGGCCTACGATCCCGCCATTCAGCAGCGCGGCTACCTCTTCGGTCAGCGCGGCGTCGAAGCCGCCCTTTCCGACTTCGATGCCCAGTTCACAACAGGCATGACATGGGGACGCGAGGAGCAGATTCAGAACAACAACTTCCTCGCCGGTGGACTCAATCCCGGCGACACGCTGGCCTCTGACACCGCCCAGTATAATTCCGCCCTCACCAAGAGCCTGATCACCGGCGGACAAGTCTCATTAAATCACCAGTGGAATTATGGATCGAATAATTCCACGCAGCGGCTGTTTACCTCGGCCTATGACGGCAATCTGGGTCTGCAATTCCGCCAGCCCCTCCTGGCCGGAGCCGGAATCGATTACACACGGATTGCCGGACCGATCTCTGGGAACGCGAATAATATCACCGGCCTAACGCAGGGAATCGTCATCGCCCGCATCAACGAAGACATTTCCATTATTGAATTCGAGCTGGCCCTCACGAGTCTCGTGCGCGATGTGGAAACGCAGTATTGGCAACTCGCCATCGCCCAGCAGTCGCTCGCTCTGGAAGAAGAGATGCAAGCCAAAACCAGACTGGCCCTGCATATCGCGCAGTCCCGCCGTACCGCCGGGGGACTGGGCAGCGGAGCCCTCGAAGAGACCGCCGCCCGCGAGCAGTACCAGCAGTCGCTCCTGCAAGTCGCCGCCGCCCGCGATCAGCTGTATACCACTGAAGCGGAACTCCGCCGCATCCTCGGACTGAGCGTCAACGATGGGCGGTTACTACAAACGATCGACGATCCCGTGACCGCCGACATGACCTTCGACTGGCACCACTCCCTCGGCTCGGCCCTGATCGCCCGTCCCGAACTCCGCAAGCAAAAGTGGCACATCCGCAGCCTCCAGCTGCAACTCCAGGCGGCGGAGAATCTGCTGCGTCCCCAACTCGATTTCGTCTCCGATTACCACACCAACGGCTTCGGCGACGATCTGCTGGGACCGCGCAACGACGGGGTGACCAACAAAGGACTGGGCAGCGGCTACGGCACCCTCTTCAGTGGTCAGCAGACTGGTTGGACGCTGGGGGTCGAGTACAGCATCCCGCTGCGGCAACGGCTCGCCAAGACCCGGCTCCAGGGTTTGGAACTGCAACTGGCCAAGTCGCAAGCGCTGCTGCGCGTGCAGGAGGTCGAGATCAGCCACGAACTCGCCGCCGCCTTCCGCGAGATCGACCGCACCTGGCTCGCTGCCGAGGTCCATACCGCCCGCCTCGCCACCGCCGAGGAGCGTCTGAATGCCTTGAAGGCTCTCTCGAAAAGCACCCCCGACCGAGTGTCGATCGAAGAGATCCTGCGCGCCCAGCGTGCGGTGGCCGACGCCCGCCGAGACATCCTCACCAGTTACACCGAATATACACTCGCTATTACCACACTCCAACAACGCACGGGCGGCTTACTCCCCGCTCATAATATCAGCCTCTATGATCACGCAATTCAACCGCATCCGATCGAATACTTCCGCAGCCTCGACTCCAATGAGTCCATCGGCCGCGCCCACCTGACCGACGACCAAGCCCCCGCCCCCGGCCTGCTGCCCGTGCGTTGAATGGAATGGTAACTCCTGGTTAAGTCATGACTTCGGCCAGTTCTCGATCGAATAAGCCGAGCCGTCAGGACCGGAAGAATCGGAATAATTTCCCGAAAAAGCCGAGTCCCTCGGATTGACAGCCTCGAATCGGCCCGGCATAGTCGTCTTCGATTCTGAGCGGGGGTTCTACCCGCACCATCTCACGCAGCTTGCCCAGTGTTTCTGCCGCCGCCTCCCGAGGTGCCTCACGAAACGTGGGAATCGCAGCGGGCAACGTCTCATCGCTGCCCTCCACTCTCACTGCACACACTTCGAATTCGATAGACGCTCCTCGGCCAAGGATTTGCGATCGTGTCGTTGCGTACCTGGTTTCAGCAGTTTTGTGATCGTCTCGCCTGGAAGCCCGCGAAGCCTCGGCGGCGCACTCCTTCCCCCCGGCTCGCGACGCGGGTGCTGGTGCCGGAAGAACGCATTTTAATGTTCGGTCTGACCGACGATGCGTATGCGATGGAGCGGAACGCCGTCCCCGCTCACGTGCTGGTCCTAGCCAACGACAACGCCTCCTCCGGCCCGTTGGAGATCACCAGCTTCAGTCAACCCACCACCGGCGGCACTGTCAGCCTCCTCGACAACCCCAGCGGCCCTGGCACCGACCAACTCGTCTTCACCGTCGATCCCGAGTACACCGGCAACATCGTCTTCACCTACACCGCCCAAGACGCCACCGGCAACCAAGGCACCGGGAATGCGAGCGTCACGGTGTCCGCCGCGTCGGGCAGCAACTCGGGCTACGGCTCAGGGTCCGCATACAGCAGCGGGAGTTCCTCGGGCAGTTCGGGTTCAGGCAGTGGTAGTGGCTCAGGCAGCAGCAGTAGCAGCACTGCGACGCAGCCTCCCGTGGCGGTGATCAACGCGATGTCCTCCATAGTCGAGTTCGGATCGAGCCTGTGGCTCGACGGAAGTTCGTCGTTTGACCAGGATCAGTCCGGAGCCTCGATCACGAACTATGAGTGGGACTTGGGCGGCGACGGGACGTATGAGTCTTCGGGATCGTTGTTGTCTGCCTCGTGGAACCAGCTGATCGCGGCGGGAGCCACAGCGGGCAATAGCTTCTTGATCACGCTCCGTGTGACAGACAACGAGGGCGAGACCGATATGGAAGCCGTCTCCGTCGGTGTGGGAAGTGGTGGTGGTACAGGAACGGGTAGTGGAACGGGTGGCGGAACTGGCGGAGGCACGGGCGGCGGCACTGGCACGGGCGGCGGCACTGGCACTGGTGGCGGCACTGGCACTGGTGGCGGCACGGGCACTGGAGGAGAGACTGGCACTGGAGGAGAGACTGGCACTGGTGGAGAGACTGGCACTGGAGGAGAGACTGGTACTGGAGGAGAGACTGGTACTGGAGGAGAGACAGGTACTGGTGGAGAGACCGGTACTGGTGGAGAGACCGGCACTGGAGGAGAGACTGGTACTGGTGGAGAGACTGGTACTGGCGGCGGCACTGGAACTGGCGGAGACACTGGCACTGGTGGAGAGACTGGAACTGGCGGAGAGACCGGTACTGGTGGCGGCACTGGAACTGGTGGCGGCACTGGAACTGGCGGAGGCACTGGAACTGGCGGAGACACTGGAACTGGTGGTTCCACGGGCGGTGGTGAGGGCGGTTCCACGATTACTGACCCACCTCCCCCTCCTCCTCCAGTCATCATTCTGCCACCGCCCACGGTCTACCCACCGACCCAACCGCCAATCACTCCGGATTCGCAGCCTCCCCTGGCTGTCGCTGACAGTGCCTCCCTCTCCCCAGGCTCCGGCACAGCCACCGGCAACGTCCTCACCAACGACAGCGGGTCGAATCTCACGGTCACCACGTGGACCCAGCCGACCTCTGGCAATGTGACAATCAACTCCAACGGCAGCTTCACGTACACTCCCAACGACAGCAGCGTGATCTCGGATTCGTTCACCTACACCATCGCCAGTTCAACCACCGGCGGGTCGTCAGGCGGGTCGACAGGTGGCTCGTCGTACTCAAGCGGCTCACCCACCTCTGGCGGAACACTGACCGCCACCGTGACAATCACGGGGACAGCCCCGGGAACGACCAGCAGTGCATTGATTGCCGTCAACGATGAGATCACCGATGTCGCGATGCAGGGAGCGACCGACGGGAACGTACTGACCAACGACACCTCCGGCACCTACGGCACCGCCACCGTGACCTCCAACACCCAGGGCCAGTTCGGCACGGTCACGGTCAGCCTCGATGGCCGAGTTGAGTATCAGCAGACCCAGCCCTTCACGACCCCTACCGATTCTTTCATGTACACAATCACCAACCCCACCACCGGCCAAACCGCCACCGCCACGGTGACGGTCAATACAGCGAACGCGTCGATGCAGACCCTCGACGCCATCGACGACACCGAAACCCTGCTGGACGACTTGCCGATCACCATTGATGTCCTGCTGAACGACATCAAGCCACTGCCGATCGACAGAATCGAACTTGCCGAACTCCCCACGAATGGCACCGCCATCGTCCAGGGCCTGACCATTCTCTACACCCCCACGCCGGGTACGTATTCCGACGATCGCTTCACGTACACCGTCTTCGACGAGGACGGGCACTCGGACACGGCCACGGTGACGATCAATCTGGCTACCTCAACCACTGATCCTGTCGCCAGTGATGACGATGGGTTTTGGACATTCAATACGGTCCAACTTGTTGTCAGTGCAGCCGAAGGTTTGTTGCTCAACGACTGGAGCTATTCCGGGATGGCGATTGCCGAACTCTACTCACAAGCAATGCACGGAACCGCCGTGATTCATGATGACGGGAGCTTTGAGTACACGCCAAATCCGAACGAGGACTACTACGGAGAGGATACGTTCGGATACAGGCTCAAGGATGGCGATGCTCTCAGCCAGATTGCATATGTGAAAGTCGATAACGCAAAAGTGGAGGTGGAGATCGAACACGAGGTCCAGGACCAAAACACCTTTCAGAAGAGTTGGACGAATACGGCTACTGTCGATGCAGGCGTCGATGTCCGACTGGGTTATCGGATTCTCGGCGTCGACTTCCCGAGTGGACAGACCCAGCAATGGACACTCCCGACGGGTGCCTACAAGTTCTACGGGCTGAATGCATGGTTTCAGCCAGGAATGACTGAGGAGCAGCTGAATAACACGCCAATGGTCGACGACAATCGAGCTCCTGAATCGCTTGCCGAACCACTCACTCCCACAGAAGCGGAGCTAAAGAATCCGAGCGTCAACCTGTTCTGGGGCACTCCTGGCCAGAAAGTGATCCAGCTTTCAGTCACACTTGATGGCAAGACAATGACAGTCTCTCGTACGATCACCGTCAATGACTTGCCCTATGTTTCTGTCGCGACCGATTCCAGTTCTGTGATGCTGCACCAGCAGTTTATGCAATCTGCTGATGCAGCACCGAATTCTTGGCAGACTCTTTGGAATGGACGTGCCGCGTTTCAATACGGCGAAGAAGGGTTGGGACAATCTGGGCAGAGCGGAATCACAGCGACAGGAACGGTAGAAGATAGTCGGGGAGAGTATATTTGGGTTCCATTCGTCAACTTCCACGTGACAATCGATTCCAGTGACCCCACAAAGCCAACAACTGTGTTGTCTGGAGATGGTCTCGACACCTTCATTAAAGCGGGCTTGACCCTATCTGATTCGCCTGGAACAAGTGTCTCCAACTCAGCATACCATGTTCAGATGGACTACGATTTTCGTTGGGTTCTGATGTGGCGGGCAGATTCCAATTCTTACTTCGTACCGGTCGTTCAGTTCGATTGGGGTTGGTCGGGAGAGGCTATCAAGTCATCAGAGAGTGTCTGGAGTTGGATGGGACAGCCGCTCCCCTATATCGGATGTGTCTTGTCAACTTCCGATTTCCCGACTTGGGAAAGAATCGTCACTGCTTCACCACCCACTGCACCGTGAGAGTCTCATGCGAATGAACCGAACTCGAATCTTTGTCTTCTGGATGGTAGTGGTCTGGGGTGGCGGTGTGTTCGGTCGTCCCGAGCCTCCGGAAATGAAGGGACCGAGTTGTTTGGTGTCGATTGCTCTCGAAGATGATTCGCTTGAGCCCGGCGAGGCCCTGGATGCGACTTTCATTCTGCAAGTAAAAAGTTCGTTCATAACCGCTTTCAATCCATTCTTGACTGAGCAGTTTCCGGTCTTCGTCAGGCTTCGAGTCTTGGATGATAAAGGGGAATTGGTCTCCGAGTTGCTGTCTCCGACTTCTTTTGACCAGCTCCCCGTTCCCCCATCAGCCGCATGGCAGTTTTTCGGTCGTGACTCGCTATTGGGACACCGATTCGTGTTTTCCGCGAACGATCAGATCCCTTCGATGGCGTTTCTCAAGCAGCCGGGACGATACCGTATTCAGGCTCAGGTGCTAAAGCAGATGCTTGGTCAGCCTCTCTATTACGAAGGCCAACTGATTTCGGAACGAATTGCCGAGCGATGGCCATTAAAGAACGGAACAGAAATTGCGGTGGAAAGTGATCTTGTCCCGTTCGAGGTGACTGCGAAGCGGGAGGGTACTCTGGAGCCGATTCAGTTGTCGAAGGGTGCCTCGGAATATGGCCTGCGGTTACGGATTTCCCAGTCGCTCGGAAATGAGAAATCGAAACCGGGAGAGGCATATTTCTGGGTGACGAACACCGCTGAGAAGCCGCGTGTGTTGGCAAGAGTACTCAGTTATGGAGATACCTATTCATTGCCTCTTCTCTGGTCCGAACGAGTGATGGGCGATTCCTATCGCGAACTCAATCTCGTCATGTTTGCATCCGAAAGAGAGCCTCAAGATTATTCATCAATCTACGTGGAGTTACCCAGAAATGGCGTTTGCGGCAGAATTTCGAGCGTCCCAAGCGAGGCTGACCTTCGCCCCGGCACGGAGATCATCGCCCAGATGCAAGGTAACATGATGGGCGCTCCGGCTCCGAAGGTTGCCACCGAAATGCTCAAACGAGGTCGTCTCACCCAAGCCGGACTTGAAAACTGCCAAATTCTCACGAACAAGGACATCATTGCCACCTCGAATCGACTTCATTGGGCTGATTAAGGAGGACGCATGCGTGTCAAACTGATTCGGAATGCGACCACCGCGATGGCGATTGCCTGCTGGTTGGTAGTGTCGAGTGGTCAGGCCATTGCGTCGGAACCGAGATGTATTGTTTCGCTCATCCTGGAGTCAGATTCCATCCAGTTGGGGGAATCGCTGGATGTCTCACTGATTCTCCAGGTGAAGAATCAACAGGGAGGAAGGAGCTTTCTCAATCCGTTCTTTTCAGACAAGTACCCTATCTTCGCTCGAATTCAAGTACTGGGCGAGAACGGCGAGGTGATCTCAGTCTTGTTGACACCAGCGACTCTCTATCCGCAATCGCCCCCACCCAAGGCCGCGTGGCAGTGGTTCGGAAATGGAACGCTGGTTGGGCGTCGATTCATGTTTACCGCCGCAGATCAAAGACCAGCAACGGCGTTTCTCAAGCAGCCGGGTCGATATCGGATTCAAGTTCAAATCCTCCACCAAATGCTCGGATGGACGCTCTACAACGAACAGGGCGAATTGGTACAGGACCGTATTCCGCAAGAGTGGCCCTGTGACAACTCAACTTCTGTTGCTATTGAGAGTGACTCCGTGCCATTCTCAGTGATTCCAAATCACATGAATCAGCCAGACACCCCCGGAGAGAAAGCGGATATTTCCCCATTGGGACTCCGTCTTCGCATTGCAAGGAGAATGGGCGATGAATTGCCACAGGATAAAGGGGTCTTCTTCTGGGTGTTGAACACCAGTGATAATCCCCGAATCTTGAATGGCGTACTGCGGTATAACAACCCATATGCATTACCATTGAATTGGTCCTATCGAGATTCAACTGGTGCATGGCGAACTGAAAGCGACAGTAGTCTCGGAATCGGAAATGGGCTGAGGCTCGGTAACGGTCGTGCCCCGAATCACCATGACGTAGCTTTTGTGGAGGTTTCTCCGGATGGAATCTGTGGAGCAAGTTCCAAAGCTCCACACAATATTCCGACTTCTGTTCCCACTGAACTATTCGCCGAGATCAACGCCAGCATGCTGTCGTCTCCATGGACACAAGAAATCATTGATGAGTTGCTCACGTCGGGACACCTCACGAAGGAAGGCATAAAGAACTGCGAAAAGCTCAAGAACACCGACATCATCGCCACTTCAAATCGCCTCTCTTGGTAGGTCAGACAGCTCAGTTCCGCTGGTGGGCGGGGTGGCCCAGACATCGTTTTGGATGTCTGGGTGACGAAGGAACAGGAGGAATGGGGAGCGTGCCCTCTTCAACTTCTTGTTGCTCTGCGACCCAGACGGTCGATGCGGTGGGCTGGAACAGCTACTCGGACTCCAACACGACCGAGTTCCATGTCTTTGACTCCTACGCCGATCCGTATGAGGAGTTGAGGAC
>JAYTCW010000470.1:0-9377 GCA_043736295.1 Planctomycetota bacterium
CTGTTCGGCGATCGGCTGCCACGAGTGAAAGCCGAGTGTTGAGCGTGTGTCGTATGACGGGCTCATTGGCCCGTCCGAGTGGTCTCCGTGCGGAGAGCCGCGTGGTTCGTGAGGTTCTCGGTCGCACGGGGACGGACAGGATTGCCCATCCTACGGGGGGAGGGACGGGCCAATGGGCCCGTCCTACTTCAGCGCTCGCTTTCAGCGAACCGGGCGAGCTTCTCTCGCAGCGTCTTGAGCGCCAGATGCACCTGCACCCCGACGTGATTGGCCGTGGTGCCGAGGATCGAGGCGATCTCGCTGTATTTCATCCCGTGCTGGAACTTCAGCCGCAGGCACTCCTGCTGTTGTTCCGGGAGTCGATCGAGTTGCTTCAAGACCCAGTCGCCGGAGTCCTTCGACGCCGCGAAATGCTCCGGCGAGTGGCCGTTCCCGGACGGCTCGTACGTGGTGGGATCGATCACGGTCGACATGCGGGACTCCTTACGACGGACATCGATCGCCTGATTCCGACAGACGGCATACAACCACGGCCCCAGCCCGACCGTCAGCGTCGACCGGTCCAACTGGCACAGCTTGAGGAACGCCTCCTGCACCACCTCGCGGGCCAATTCCGGTTTCCCGACAAACCGCAGTGCGTAGCGCAGCAGCGGCTGCTCGAACTGGTCGAGAGCCTCTTCTACCCAGGTCTGCGGCGAGTTGTCGGGTTGAGCCATCCGGCGTCCTGACGGGGGCTGGTGAAGTGTTCTGGGTTTATGACGCGGCGAGGGGTGGGGACATTATGGGAAATTCGAAGCACGAATGTCGAAATTTGAAAATGAGGAGTGAGGGGTGACTCTCAGCTCTCAGCCAGTGTGGACATCGAGCGATGGGCCTGTACCCCAACGGGGTTCCGTCGCGTAGCCCAGGGTTGGCGACGCAGGAGCCTACCCTGGGTCTCGTCGACGCCTGAACCTCTTCAACCCCAACGGGGTTGCGGCGCTCGTTGACTGTGGAGTCAAGGGATTTCCCTCGCAATAAGACGCAACCCCGTTGGGGTTGAGAGTCTCATGAGCATCCCGAACCCAGGGTAGCCCGCTGCGCAGGCAACCCTGGGCTACGCGGCGAAACCCCGTTGGGGTTGGGAACCCTAGCATCTCCGGGCTCGCGACTTGAATGATCGTCTCGCCCCCCCCCTCCCCCCCTACTGGTGTCCGATGAACCGTTCATCCACGAAGTTTTCTTCATCGACGAGCAGCGGCTTTGAGCGCTCGGTTCGGCTTGGAGTCGATGGTGCCGAGAGCCTTCAAGAAGATGTCGCGGTCGCGATTCGACAACCTGGTGACCTGTGATTCCTGCAACACCTGTCGAGCTTCGCGAATGACTGTCGAGGCGATGAACTCACTGACTGACAGGCCCAGCACAGCTGCAGCGTTCTCGATCATCTCTTTGAGTTCGCGGGAGACTCGAATGTGGATTTGAGTTAAGGAGGGCATGTGTGTGGCTTTCAGTTCGGATGAGAACAACCTCGTGTACTCGGCCACACCTGGGGGCAGTGATATGGAACCAACGTTTCAGGGTCCACAATGCGGAGAGAACGGAATGAATTCCGTTCTACAGAGCGGAGGTCAGCCAATTCGCCATGTTGTAGTAGATGACGACCCCGAGCATGTCGCTCATGGAGGCGATCAGGGGGTTGGACATCAAGGCCGGGTCAACGCCGACGCGGTTGAGGCTCAGCGGGAGCATGGCCCCGAAGAAGGTGCCGAAGGCGACGACGAAGAACACCGTCAGGCCGACAGTCGAGGCGTGTTCGGTGCGCGAGACCAGCATCCAGGCCATCGCGAAGGCGATGGTGGCCAGCGTGAAGCCGAGCAGCACGCCGATCCGCACCTCGCGGCCAGCGATGCGGCGGGCCTGGCCCTTCGTTTCGTTCTGCGAGATCGCCCGTACGACGAGCGTCGCCGACTGCGATCCGGCGTTCCCACCGCTGGCCAGAACCAAGGGGAGGAACAGCACCATCCAGGTTGCATCACCGGGCTGAAAATAGTTCAGCACGTGAGCGGTCGCGGACGAGGCCCCCAGCAGAATCACCAGCCAGATCCCCCGCTTCCAAGCGAGCGTGAACAGGGGCGTGTCGAGATACCCATCTTCGAGGGGAGACACAGCGGCCTGGCGATAGGCGTCCTGCTCGGCCTCTTGGTTCTGGACCTCGGCGGCATCGTCGTAGGTAATGATGCCGACCAGTTTGTCGTCCTTGTCGACGACTGGCATGGCGATGAAGCCGTGGCGGATCAGTTCGTTCGAGACGAACTCGCGATTGTCGTCGACGTGGACCGAGATCACATCCCGCAGCATGATGTCGGCCAGCCGAGTGTTCGGCTTGGCCATGATCAGCTTGCGAAGCGACAGGAACCCGAGCAGATGCCGCTGCTCGTCCACAATGTAGACGTAGTAAATCGTCTCGCGGCTGGGGGCTTGCGACCGGATGCGTTCCAAGGCCTCGGCCACGGTGATATCAGCGGGGAGCGAGGCGTAGTCGGTGGTCAGCAGGGAGCCCGCACTCTTTTCGGGATACTCCAGCAGCTTAAGGATGTCGACCCGTTCCGCATGGGCGATCAGCGGCATCAGCTTCTCGACGAGCTCCGGCTCCATCTCGCTGATCAGGTCGACGCGGTCGTCATGGGGCATCTCCTCAATAATGCGAGAGAGGGCCACATGCGGGATCGTCTTGACCAGTTCGACCTGAAAGTCGAAGGGGAAGTACTCAAAGATCTCTGCCTGCTTGACCGGGCTGGCGTGGGAGAGCACCTCCCAGGTCTGTGCGGCGTCGACCCCTTCCAGGACCTCGGCGACGACACCGGGGTAGAGTTCGCTACAAAACACGCCCACCCCAGCGTCGTCATGCTCAGCGAGCATTTCGCGCAAGTCAGGGAATAAGAGGGTGTTGAAGACAGAAGGCATGCGGGGCACTTGCTTCGAAGGCCCACTTGCGTCCGCGCAAGCAGGCCCGAACGGGCAATCCGGGAAGGCGGCATGTTACCGACATCCCGGTCATTCGTCCTCACTGAGGAGTCGGAAAAATCCGAGGTGGCACTCAGCCCGAGAGTACTGATGTCTGATGGCTGACCGCTGATGGCAAGTATGGTACATTGATCCGCAGGTCCGGCGTTGGAAGTCCAACATGTCGGGATTCGTAGGGGTGCGCGCTCGCGCGACGGTTTGAGTGGAGTGGGTCCATGCCGGTCAAAGTCCGCTGCGGCGGTTGCGAACAAGTCTTGAACATTCCCGACAAGGCACGGGGCAAATCCATCGCCTGCCCCAAGTGCGGCGAGAAGATTAAGGTTCCCGCCGAGGATGACGCCCCAGCCGACAAGTCAGGCGCATCCAAATCCGTCGCCAAACCAAAACCAAAAGCCAAGCCATCCAAGGGTGACGGCCAGTTCTTGGGCGGTCTGGACGATTACGGGATCGAGGACCAGGAAAACCAGATCTGTCCATTCTGCGCAGCCCCTCTGGAAGAGGAGGATGAGATTTGCCCCGGCTGTGGCAAGGATCTCGCCACTGGGGTGATGGACAAGACTCAGAAGAAGAAGCGGTCGAAGGAGGGCAAGTCGAGCGCCTCGTTCTACAAGAACGTGTTGCGTGAATCGTGGGAATTCATGCTGGAGAATAAGAGTCTGGCTCTGCGCACGGGCGGGATTCTGACGTTCTTCACCGTACTGTACATGGCCTGTTTTTTCATGGTGATGTACTGTGAAAAGCTGCCGCCGAAATACTTTTGGGTGGCCATGACGGTCCTGATGGGTGTCGGCTCGCCGGGCTGGATCTGGTTCCTGACCCGCGCGCTGGTGACCATCGATCTCTATGGCGAGAAGCTCGACCCGGACCGGGTTCACTATGACTTCTTCACGAATGTGGCCCTTGGTCTGGCCTCGTTTATGTGGCCGTGCGTGGTCAATTTACCCTGGCTGCTCCCGACGGTGTCGACGGTTTATGTGTACGCAGCCGCTGAATTAGAGTCTCAATATCCCACGCCGCCCGAGGTGAAGGTCGACCCCAAAGAGGCGGCAAAACCTCAGCCCGCGGGAAAAGTCGAGGAGGTGAAACCATCCCGACCATCCGTCTTCTCAATGGTCTCCACGCCGGTCTACATCGGCATCGGATTGGGGATCATGTTTCTCCCGGCGATCGCATTTCCGATCGCCACGGTTCACATGGTCGCCAAACATCAGCATAAGGCCTGGATCGGGTGGGAACTGATTAAGCTGATCTTCATGAACATTGGCCCGATTTTTGTCTATCACGCCAGTAGCTTCCTCATTGTTTCCGTCTTCGGAGGGATTGCCTTCGCGGTCGCCTACTTCGGGGGCACTCTGCATTTTTTCAACAACGAGACGATTCTGGGTTGGACTGCTTCGGCCACGAACTGGCTCTGGGGATTGATCGACAGCCAGAAGCTGGAAGCGGGCTCGTTCATGTTCGTCATGATTCAGATGCCGATGATGTTCATGCTCGTGGCCCTGTTCGTCGCTCCGTTCATGATCGCACTCGGATTCCCTCTGCTGTATCAGATGAAGATCAACGCTCTGATTGCGAAGCACTTTTCGCATTCACTGGATCTCGATCAGCGAATTTATCCGTGTACACCGGCGGGGTTCTGGGTGCGGTTCCTGGCGTTCTCGATTGATATCATGGTCTTCCCGCTGGCCCCCTTGCTGGTCACCCGGGATAAGCGATTCGTCATGGGCGGACTGGGCTTCTACGGGATCATTATCCTCGCTTGCATCTACATCTTCCCGATGGATTCGATGCCCGTCACGGTCCTGTACTCCCTGGTCCCGGTGGCCATCAACTACATGCACTGGATGTACTTTGCAGTGTCTCATTCAGGAACCATCCGGGCGACGCTGGGGATGGAAGCCTTTGGATTGATCGTCATCCCCGATATCCCCAACCCCAGGCCCAAAGATTTGGACAAGGTGCTGACGCTCGGCCAGGCCAGCCTGCGCTGGCTGTCCGTCAACTTCTGCTCGAACCTCACATTTGGACTCAGCTTCCTGGTGTGCGCTTTCCATCCGGAAAAGAAAGCCTTGCACGACTTGCTCAGCAAGACCAAAGTCGTCTTCGAGGGTGATAAGTAACCGAGTCCCCTGCCCTGCCCTCCTGTTTGGTCTGTTCTGATTTTGGTGTTGTTCGCATGTCCCAACCGTTGCCGATTGCCCCGATCGATGATGTCACCGTTCTGATCTTCGGAGCGTCGGGAGACCTCACGTCCCGTAAGCTGATCCCGGCACTGTACCGTCTGCACAAAGACGGGTTTCTCTCGGCTCGCTCGCTGGTTGTCGGCGTTGCTCGCCGCTCCAAAACCGATGAGATGTTCCGTGCCGAACTTCTCGCAGCTGCCAGTGACCACGCCCGCGACGGCATGGATTTGGAGAGCTGGTCGAACTTTGCCGGTCGCCTGCACTATGTCCAGGCGGACTTGTCCTCGACCGAGGACTTCTGCCAGTTGAAGAAGCAAGTCGAAACACTGGAGCAGGCGAACGGCCTGACCGGGCGACGGTTGGTCTACCTGTCGACGGCCCCAGAACTCTTCCTCCCTTCGATCGAATCACTGGCCGCAGCTGACATGCTGCCACCGCCCGAGCATCGAGATCGCTTGCGAGTGATTATCGAAAAGCCCTTTGGCCACGATCTCGACTCGGCTCGTGAACTGAGTGAGTCGCTGGGGAGACTCCTCCACGAAGACCAGATCTACCGCATCGACCACTACCTCGGCAAAGAGACGGTCCAGAACCTGCTGCTGTTCCGGTTCGGGAACGCGATCTTCGAGCCACTCTTCAACCGCAACCATGTCGACCATATTCAGATCACCGTGGGCGAGACGCAGGGGATTGAGGGCGGACGCGGCGGGTATTATGACAAGGCCGGAGCCCTCCGCGATGTGCTCCAGAACCATGTCCTTCAGTTGCTTTGCCTGGTGGCGATGGAACCGCCCGCCAGCTTCGAGGCCGAATACATCCGCAACGAGAAGCTCAAAGTCCTCCAGTCACTCGCCCCCGGTCGACCCGGCAAGGTCGACGAATGGGCCGTCGCCGGGCAATACGCCGCAGCTGCGATCAGGGGGAAGCGGGTCAAGGCGTATCTGGACGAGGAGCGGATCGAACCCGACTCCCAGCGTGAGACGTTCGCGGCGCTGCAAGTGCGGATCGACAACTGGCGCTGGGCCGGTGTGCCGTTTTACCTGCGAACCGGCAAGCGATTGCCAGCGCGCGTGACCGAGATTGCCATCCAGTTCAAACTGCCGCCGCTGAATCTATTTCATACGGTCGAATGCGATGGAGACGTGTGCGGGATCGTCGATGCGCGCCCGAACACACTGGTGTTTCACATCCAGCCGAAGGAGTCGATCTCGCTGTCATTTTGTGCCAAGCGCCCCGGAATGCACTATCAAGTACAGCCAGTGAACATGGACTTCAGCTACCAGAACTCTTTCAGTGTCGGCCTGCCCGAGGCGTACGAGCGGCTCCTGCTGGACGCGATGCGGGGCGACTCAACGCTGTTCACCCGCAGCGATGAATTGGAAGCGGCGTGGCGTTTCCTAGATCCCGTGTTAAAGCATTGGGAGAGTGCGAATCACCGACCAGAACTCTACCCGGCGGGCCAATGGGGACCGAAGGCCGCGCATCAACTCTTGGAGCGGAGCGGTCGCGCGTGGCGGAATCCGGAAGTGGAAGCCGCTCCGACGAAGCCCGCAGTGACCGTCACGACTGATAAGCCGGTCGAGTGAGCGGATTTATCGTTTAGCCGCGACGCAAAGTCTTCGTAGCGGAGCGCTCCGCTGCGAAGACTCCGCGTCGCGGCTAAACGTCACTGAGTTCGCGTTTACCGCTCGTCCGACGCCGTCATTTGATCTTCCAAGACCGGCGCCCAATTGAGCAATTCGCCCGGTTGAAAGTAAATCGCCAGTTCGCGCTGGGCCGCTTCCGGGCTGTCGCTGCCGTGGATCAAATTCATCTGCCGCGAGCTGCCAAAGTCACCGCGAATCGTTCCGGGAGCCGAATCGCGCCCATTGGTCGAACCCATCATGGCTCGCATCACCTTCACGGCTTCCAGACCCTCGACCGCCACAGCCACGACTGGCCCGCTGGTGATGAACGCTTCGAGGAACGGATAGAACTTCTTGGTGACATGCTCGGCATAATGCTGCTTGGACAGCTCCGGGGTGACTTGCAATAGCTTGAGACCAATCAGCTTCAGCCCCTTCCGTTCGATGCGGCTGAGAAGTTCACCGCAGAGCTTCCGCTGAACGGTATCGGGCTTAAAGAGGATGAGACTGCGTTCAACTGGCATGAGTTCGAGTTCCACTCGGGGAGGGAGGTTGGTGTTGTTCAGGGAAATATAACAAGACGGAACTTGGAATCGAGTGAGACGTGGGAATCCGCCAGATTGTCGGCATCTCGGAAGCGGGGCCAGCGACTGGCTACACCAGCCGCAACTTCTCTCTCGCGAAGTGAATCGCGTGGATCAACTGATCGATGTCCTCGTCATTGGTATAGACGCCGAAGCTGGCGCGGACGGTGGCGCTGACGCCCAGCTTGTCGTGGAGCGGCATGGTGCAGTGGTGGCCGTGGCGGACGAAGACTCCCTTGCGGTCGAGCAGCTGGGCGAGGTCTTCGGGGTGGGCTTGGTCGATGGTGAAGCTGAGAATACCGCCGCGCTGGGTCGGCGGCGGTCCGTAGATGTGCATGCCGGGGATCGTCATGAGGGCGTCCCAGGCCCGCTGGGTCAGACCCTGTTCGTACTCGTGAGCATTCGCGAGGCCGATCTGCTCGACCCATTCGATGGCGGTGCCGAGGGCGATCGCCTGGGCAATCGGCGGGGTGCCTGCTTCGAACTTGGCGGGCGGAGCGGACCATGTCGAGTGTGTGGTGTAGACGCGGTCGATCATGTGCCCGCCGCCGAGAAACGGTGGCATCGCTTCGAGCAGTTCCTTCCGTCCATAGAGAATCCCGACACCGCTCGGCCCGTAGATCTTGTGACCCGAGAAGGCCAGAAAGTCGATCCCCGCCTCGCGCACGTTCACCGGCAGGTGCGGCACGCTCTGTGCCCCGTCGACGACGATCACGGCTCCGACGGCATGGGCACGCGAAGCCAACTCCGCCACCGGGTTGATCGTGCCGAGCATGTTCGACATGCCCGTGACCGCGACCACTTTGCATCGCGGGGTCAGTACTTCATCCAGGTTTGTGAAGTCGAGTTGCCCGTCATCAGACAGCGGGATGAACTTGAGGACCGCGCCGCGTTCCTGAGCCACCATCTGCCATGGCACGAGGTTGGCGTGATGCTCCATCTGATTGAGCAGGATCTCATCCCCGGCGTTCACGAAGGCGCGGCCCCACGACTGGGCCACGAGGTTCAGCGACATCGTCGACCCGCTGGTGAAGATCACCTCGTCCGGCGACTCAGCTCCGATGAAATTCGCCACGCGGGCGCGGGTCGCCTCCAGTTGTTCATCGACAATCGCTCCGAACCGGTAGACCCCACGATAGGCATTCGCGTAGCAGGTCTCATAGATCTCACTCTCCTTGTCGATCACGCACTGCGGCTTTTGAGCACTGGCTCCCGTATCGAGATACGCCAGCCGCACCCCCTTCGCCAGCGGGCGGGCGAGGATCGGGAACTGGGAGCGGATTGCGTCGATGGCGAATGGCATATTGTGTGTATCCAAAGCCCAGAGGTTGCAACCCCTGGGCTTCCTATCCAGCGATTAGCCAGCAGTGACCAGCGACTCGGCGGCAATCTGGCGAATGCGCTGAACCATGCCGGAGAGTCCATTGCGGCGGGCAGAGCTGAGGTGCTTGTCGAGGTCGAGGCGTTTGAATGTCTCGCGCGGGTCGATGTCGAGAATCTCTCTCGCTGTCTTGCCGCTATACATCAGCGTGATGACCGCCACCAGTCCGCTGACGATCATGGCATCGCTGAACGCCTGAAATCGGATGCGATGTGGCTCGCCTGGTGAGACGGTCTCCGACTTGGCGGCCAGCCAGACATGGCTCTGGCACCCATGCACCCGATTGGCTTCCGTCTTGTCCTCAGGAGACATCGCCGGCAACTGATATCCCAGATCGATTAAAAAGTCGCAGCGTTCCTCCCAGTCCTCCAACTGGTCGAATTCGGAATACAGATCATCCAGCGACATCTCGGCCAAGGTGAGCACAGAACAGCGGTCCAGCAGGGAGAACAAGGGGAGGCACCCACGCGGACGCCCCTCGACCCCCTCAATTCTAGTCGGGCCGCGTCACTTCCGCAGCCGAATTCTCCAGAACAGTCTCCCAAGTGTGTGCGTCAGAACCGCAGGCAGTGGCAATTCTCTGCCCCCTCTCCCCACTGGC
>JAYTCW010000471.1:0-6014 GCA_043736295.1 Planctomycetota bacterium
CGACTCTCTGTGAGACAATCGGCCTTACCGGAACAGAGAGCTAGCGACCCATTGAGCGGTGCGGCTCAGGTCGTCCTGCAGCGGGCTGGCCCCGAGGACCACCAGCGGTATTGAGATCAGGGCCACGTACCACCCGACCAGGGCCGGAGCCTCGACCGGAGGACGATCCGTGGGAGGAGGGTCCATGAAGATCGTCTTCAGCACGCGCAGATAGTAGTACAGACTGAACGCAGTGTTCAGACCGCCGATGCCAACAAACACCCACATCACCCAGTGGACCGAACCGGCTTTGAACGCCGACATGAAGATCAACCACTTGGCAAAAAAGCCCCCGAAAGGCGGCATCCCGACCAGGCTGAAGAGGCTGAAGCCCAAACAAACGCACAGCACCTTCACAGCTGGGCCACCGGAGAAGAGCCCCTTGTAAGAGGCGATTTCTTCACTGAAGGTCTCGTTCCGGACCAGAGCCACGACGGCAAAGGCGACCAGATTCATGAACAGGTAGACAGCCAGGTAGTAGGTCAGCCCCTCGACGCAGTGCAGGGCTTCCTCGGTTGGATTGAGCTTCGAATCCCCCGGCGCGTTGAGCGTCACGAGCAGGGCCGAAACCGCCAGCAGCATGTACCCCGCGTGGGCAATCGTCGAGTATGCCAGCAGCCGTTTCATGTTCGTCTGCGTGTAGGCCGCCAAGTTGCCGAACGTCATGCTGATGACCGCCATCACGCCCAGCCCGATGCCGAGGAACGTCGACAGGCTCTGCAACACCGGCACCTGGCCATCGAAGCCCAGCACAAACCGCACCATCAAAGCGAACGCAGCTGCCTTCGACCCGACCGACAGGAACCCGCCGACTTCCGCACTGGCTCCCTCGAATGCGTCCGGAGCCCAGAAGTGGAACGGCACCAGCGAGAGCTTAAACGCCAATCCAACCAGGACCATGATGATCCCCAAGACCAGCGTGATCGTCTCCCCGCTCGCTAGGGAGAACGTCTTGGTCCCCATCAAGAACGCGAACCGCTCACCCATCTCAGGGATGTTCCCCGACCCGAGCAGGCCCGAGATCAGGCTGATGCCGTAGAGCATGACGCCAGCTGTTCCGGCCCCGTACACGACGTACTTGAGAGCGGCTTCGCTGGAGAGCTTGCGCCCCTTGAGAAACCCGACCATCACATAACTCGGCACCGACATCATTTCGACCGCGACGAATAGCATCAGCAGATTGTTCGTGCCGACAGCCAGCAGCATGCCGAGCGTCGAGCCGCACAGCAGTACATAAAAGTCCGGACCGTCTTCGTTGTCGGGAATCCCCGTCAGCACGGTCAATGTGATCACCAGCACGAGGAACAGCAGCAGACCGAGACGGAAGAACGTCCCGAATTCGTCGTGCATCAGCAGGCCCGAGAAATAGGCACCGGACGTCCCGACTCCGCCGTCGCTCAGTTGCAAGACTTCGAACAGAATTCGAACGAAGTCTGTATGGAAGCGACCGCCGTTCTTGAGGTACATGAACTGGGCAAACACCGCCATGAACGCCAGCAGCGAACCGGTGATGGCGGTCCAGCAGGGCGGCACCTTTTTGTCGAATCCCATGATGCGCGACAGTAACAACAGCACGACCGTTGCGCTGAGGATCAACTCCGGCACGAAAATCTGCACCGACCGAGGCAGTTCGTGGAGCCAGAGATCATTGATCAGGGTGTTCGCATTCATGAGATTGCAGGTTCCGAGTCAACCAGACAGAGCCATCAGCCAAGGGGGAAGGTCACTCCCGTCAGAGTCACTTCAACAACGAAACCTGAGGGGCCGGAACCGCAGCTGGCTGCGACCCACCCGAATTGCTGTACCCGGCACTCAGCGATTTGGTCAACGCTTCGGTCGTGGGGTTCATCACGTCCAGCATAATCGAGGGCATAATCCCGAACACAATCGCCAGAGCCAACAGGCTGACCGCCACACTGCTTTCGCGACCATTCATGTCGGTGATGTCTTCCCCGTGCGGGCCCTTGTACTCGGGACCGAAGAAGACTCGCTGAATGGTCCAGAGGATGTAGCCCGCAGTCAGGATCACGCCTGATGCCGCGAGGATCGCGAGGACCGGACTGAAGTTCCACATGCTCAGCACAACAAACGCTTCGCCGATGAATCCGCACAAGCCCGGCAGTCCCAGACCCGCAAAGAAGATCCCCACCGCTACACCGCTGTACCACGGCATCTTCTGCATCAGTCCGCCGAACTTGTTCAAGTCGCGGTGATGCACGCGGTCGTAGATCACACCGACCATAAAGAACATGCCTGCGGAGGAGATGCCGTGAGCCAGCATCTGGTACATCGCTCCTTGCATCCCCATCAGCCAGATGTCGGGATTCACGGTCTTGCCCGATTCATTGATCTTCCACACCGCCATGCCGACCAGCACGTAACCCATGTGGCTCACCGAGCTATAGGCCACCAGCCGCTTGAAGTCGGTCTGGGCCATCGCCGCGAACGCCCCGTACAAGATGCTGAACACCCCCAGGGCCACCAGGAACCACGAGGCGTACTGGGCCGCCCACGGGCAGAGCGGCATCGCCACGCGGATGATCCCGTAGCCACCCATCTTCAGCAGCACCCCGGCCAGGATCATCGAGATCGGCGTCGGGGCTTCAACGTGTGCGTCCGGCAACCAGGTATGGAACGGGAACGACGGAATCTTGATCGCGAACCCGATGAACAACAGGATGAACGCGATCAGCTGCATGTTCTGGTTGAAGCCGCCCTGTTGAGCGATCTTCGCCAACTCGACCAGACTGAAGACCCCTTTGCCGCCAGTGATCTGGCTGCTGTCGTAGTAGAACATCAACATCGCGATCAGCATCAGGACCGACCCGACCAGCGTGTACAGGAAGAACTTCATCGCGGCGTATTCGCGACGCGGTCCGCCCCACACCCCGATCAGGAAGTACATCGGCAGCAGCATGACTTCCCAGAAGACGTAGAACAGGAAGAAGTCGAGGGACAGAAACACCCCCATCATCCCCGTCTCGAGCATCAGGAACAGAATCAGGTAGCCCCGAATCTTCTCCTTAATGCTCCACGAGGCCACGCAGGCCAGCATGCACACCAGCCCGGTCAGGAGCACGAGTGGCAGGCTGATGCCATCCACGCCGAGCGTATACGAGATGTTCCATGTGGGGATCCACTGGCAGGGGACGGACATCTGGTAGCCAGCGTTCGCCATGTCGAACCGGCCCCACATCATCAGTGAGAGCAGGAACGTGACGACCGTTCCGATCAGCGCGAACACGCGCATGCCCTCCTCCGCCTTCTTATCGAACGCCATCAACAAGACGGCGAAGATCGTCGGAGTGAAAATCGTCAGTGAGAGGAGGGCTGTGTCGCTCATGGTTTTCAGTCAATCGATGCCGGGCACCGGGGGAAGTGGTCAGTGAAAGCCCACCGGTTGCAACCGGTGGGCTTTTCCGCACAGTGCGAGTGATTACGACCGGGGCAGGAACGCAAACACCAGCACGAACAACGACACCACCCCCAGGGCGATGAACATCACGTACTGCCGGAGCCGGCCGGTCTGAATCCCCTTCAGGGATCGCCCGGCGGCATAGGTCACTTCACCACACACATTGACCAGCCGGTCGACGACACGCTCGTCGAAGGCCCGGTCGATATGGGCCGCTTGAATTGTCAGGCGGCCAAACAGGTGAATCAACCCATCCAACACCTTCTGGTCGAACCCCTGACACCAGCGGCCCACGATGTGGACCGGCTGCTCAAACAGCACGTTGTACAACTCGTCGAACCTCCACTTCTCGATCAGGAAGTCGCGAATCATCCAGAACTGGCGACCAATGACTCCGGCATCGAGAATCCGGCGGCAGTAGAACAGGTAGCTGATGAGTGATCCGAGTAAGGCGGCGAACAGGGCCACTTTTCCGGCCGTGGGGTGCTTCAAATGAATCTGGTGATGGCTGGGGAGCGAGAGGCCGAGGTTGCCCGCGTGTTCGATTCCTTCCCGCACATGGGTCGGTTCGCTGCTGAGGATCTGGTGGGCCAGGAAGCCATACTTGGACTCCCCGCCGAAGGCACAGAACCACGCGAAGAACGCCAGCACCACGAGCGGGGCGACCATCGCCAGCGGCGACTCATGAGCATGCTCGTTCACATGAGCGTCACGCGGAGTGCCCGCAAACGTCATGAACCACATCCGGAACATGTAGAACGCTGTGATCCCGGCTGTGACCACAGGCACATAGAACAGCAGGAAGTGCTGCGGGTTCAGCGACACATACGACAGGGCCGACGCGATGATCGCGTCCTTGGAGTAGAACCCGCTGAAGTTAATCATCAGGTGCGGAATCCCGTACCCCGAGATCGCGAACACCCCAATCAGCATCGTGTAAGCGGTGATCGGCATCTTGTGACGCAGGCCACCCATCTTCGTCATGTCCTGCTCATGGTGACAGCCGTGAATCACGCTGCCCGAACAGAGGAACATCAGCGACTTGAAGAACGCATGCGTGATCAGGTGGAACAGCCCAGCCATCCAGCCGCCGACTCCCAGAGCCAGCATCATGTAGCCGAGCTGACTGATCGTGGAGTACGCCAGCACCCGCTTGATGTCGGTCACGACAATCGCAATCGTCGCCCCAATAAACGCGGTGATACACCCGATATAGGCGATCGTCAGCAGCACCTCGGGCGTGAACATCGGGTAGAACCTCCCGACGAGATACACCCCGGCGGCCACCATCGTCGCCGAGTGAACCAGTGCAGAGACCGGCGTCGGTCCTTCCATCGCATCGGGCAACCAAGTTTGCAGTGGGAACTGGGCACTTTTACCGATGCAGCCCGCAAACACTCCTAATCCCGCGACAATCAACAGCCAGTAAGGGATTATTCTCTGCTGGCCGTTAGTGTCCTTCCAGGGGGTGTTCCCACCACTCTGAATGAGAACCACCTTTTCACGGCCATTGCCTTCGGTGACCATGTGCCCGTGAGTGTCTCGCACCATCTGGAACACTCCCGGTGTACCCAGCTCATCTGGCGAGGTATTCGCGAATTTAAACGTCCCGAAGTAAGTCAGCACCACCATCAGCCCGATCAGGAACCCGAAGTCCCCGACGCGGTTCATGATGAACGCCTTATTGGCGGCATTGCTGGCTGACTTCCGCTCGACATAGAAGCCGATCAGGAAGAAGCTGCAGACGCCGACCAGTTCCCAAAACACGAACACCTGGAACAGGTTGCCCGCCAGGACGAGGCCGAGCATGGCAAAGCAGAACAGCGATAGGAAGGCGAAGAAGCGGTAATACCGACCGGGGCGATGGAAGTGCCGCCCGCCCGACAGGTGGACCTGATGATCCTCGTGATCTTCGGTCAGTTCATCGCTCATGTACCCCGTTGCGAAGATATGGATACAGGTCGCGATCAGGGTCACCATCACAAACATCAGCACCGTCAGGCCGTCGATGTAGTAGTCCATCGAGACGACCAGACTGCCGAAGCGGGCGAGGCGGTAGAACTCGCCCGTGAAGGTTGTGCGGAGCGGATCGAAGTCGGCGTGGTCGGTGTGGACGTGATTCTTGTGCGAGTGGACATGGGCACCGGCAGCCTCCCCGACATGGGCCTCCTCACCATGATCCCCGTGTCCGTGGGCCGCATCATGGGCCACCAGTGCTGCCGCCTGCTGCTCGCGAATTTCGCGAGTCGCCCCGCGCCAGGTAATCATCGCGATCAGACTCAGCAGGAAGCTGAAGCCAATGCAGCCGACCGCGATCCAGGCTGCGGTTTTCGACTTACGACCGCCCCAGTGTCCGCCGAAGATCTCAATGACGAACCCGAGCAGCGGCAACAGCCACGCCGCTCCAAGCAGCCACTTCAGGGATGTCGCCGTCAGGTTGTAATCTTCCGGAGTCATGAAACCGGTCTTCCCCGTGGGGGATCTGGCGGACAGGAATGTTGGGTCACAGGGGCAGCTGTTGGGAGTGTCGTCTTTCGCTCCGCGAAAGGACGTTCTTTCG
>JAYTCW010000472.1:0-16186 GCA_043736295.1 Planctomycetota bacterium
TTTTGCGGAGCAAAAGGCGACAGTCGGCGACGGATCAGCTGGTCGCGTCGGGTGAGATGCGTGAGAACAGCAGGAGACCGGTCCTGAATCACACACACCTACTGGTAGAGTGCATACAGCACCACATTCACTGCCAGTTTTTCCGCATCCTCTTTCAGATAGCCCGCACACGCCACCGTCTGCTGCTGCTCCAAAGCGCAGCTGATGTCGTACTTGCTGTACACGACGACGTACTTGCCATTGATCTGAATCCCCTCAAAGAGCGGTTCGCCGGTGGACACTTCCGCATGCAGGGCCGATGTCTGTCCGGGAGCGGGGATGCGACGCTTGACCTTGCGGACATCGAACCCCTGCATCGAGTGGAACATCTCGTGTTCGACCGGGATCGGTTTCAGCTCCTGGCCAAAGATCTGCTGAATCGCCTTGCGGAAACTCACATCGAACGGCTTCGCCCCGCAGCAGGCATCGGCCATCAGAAAGCCGCCGTTGTCGAAGTACGCTTTCAGCTGAGTAGCCTCGTCGGGGGACAAGGTGAAGTTCTTACGACCGTGCATGTAGAGGACCGGACAGGTGAACAATGCCGGATCATTCGCTGCCAGAGTCGGCGATTCGGGAGACGACTCGACGCCGACTTTATTGAGAGCGACCTGCAGATTATGCACCGCGCTGGCTGCCGTGTCCCAACCACCCGTGTGCTTGATTCGACCAATTCGCAGCTGACCGCGGGCGTCCGACTGGTCGAGACCTGCCAGTGCCTCGGGCCGTTGTAGTTTGTCTCGCAATTCTCGGTTGGTGGCGTAAGCGACGACGTTCACTCCCAGTTGCATCGACTTGCCGATTTGCAGCTTAGTGTCGGGATTGGTCCGCGTGTCATTCCGCATCCATTTATCCCAGCGGCAGGAGTGGTCATAGGGGGCATACACGATCGCCGTCCGGCAGCCGAAATCGACCCCCCACAACTCCGGCGGATCGCTCGCAAATACGGCTTCGCTGCGGTAGATGTCGTGCGTCTTTTCCAGCTTCCGCAGTTGATAGTCGCCTGCGGGGAACAGCCGGGTGATGAGCTGCCGGAACCCCTGGTCAAAGGCCGGACTCTCGCAGTTCTGGACGGCAAACAGGAAGCCGCCCTGAATCACGTATTCGCGGAGCAGAGCCACCTCGTCAGCGGAGAGCGAGTCGAGGTTCTGGTCACCGGCAAGGTACGCGATGGGAGCCTGCTGCAGTGCGGCGATGCCCTCGCCCTTGACGGCGACCTGGATATCGAGTGTTTGCCAACTCAGATAATGCGGCCACTGTTCCTTGATCGAGATGGCGTCCACGAGGTTCGACACATCGTGACGGTGACGGTTCCAATCGGCGCGTAAGATCCGCCCGGTGTTGGGGTCGCGTGGGCCATATTGCAACTTGTTAATGAGAACCGGGCTGAGCCCTTTGGCCAGGAACAACAGAGACAAACTCGTCCCGATCGGAGGGCCTTCATTATTGCCTGCCCACGAGCCGTCTGCTGGAGATTGTCCCTGCACCAGAAACTGAGCCCCCTCGCGATACCAGTCTGTCTGACCAAAAAAACGTTGCCCGCTGAACTTGCCAGCCCGTTCCAGACCGTAGAGATAGTACAGCAGGAAGCTCCCACTGCTCCCCGGGTTGGTGTGAATGCGGATATTGTTGTTCATCCAACGAATGCCCGCATCGATCGCCTCGTCGGACGTGGTGGTGTTCGACAGTCCGCAGCAATCGAGCTTACCGTCCGGAGTCAACTCGTCTTCGATAATAAACGAGTTGATGATTTCCAGGGACGCCAGCCCGGCAACGGTCATGCTCCCTTTGATTTCCCCTTGGTCACTGGCATATCCCCAGGGAGATCCGTTGACGGCCTCTCTGGAACCCACCTGAGTGTTGATCCAGTGGTCCCGGGCCTTTCGCCAGACTTTCTGATCGACCTGCATATCGGTCTGGAAGCACGCTTCCCGCAAGCCGAGAACGGCGAACTGGGTCGTACTGTTGTCCCAGCGGGTGGAGTCCGTGCCATCGACGCCATACCCCCAACCTCCCGAAGGCACCTGATGATCGATCAGCCTCTGGGCCATCTGCTGAATACGGGGTTTGTCTCGGGCCTCCCCAGCTGCTGCGAGGAACATAATGGCCATCCCGAGGTCATACGTGCCATCGGGGAGTTGTTGAGAGCGGATGTAACGCAGGCATTTCTGGATGGCGGGGTCACTGGGCTCCATCCCCGAATTGATCAACGCCAGCCCCACCAGACTGTTGGCCCCGATGGTATACCCGCCCTCATACCCGGTCTCGAACGAGCCGTTTCCGTTTTGCCGGGAGAGCAGGAATTTCTGGCCCCGCTGAATGGCGGTCTTGACCTTCTCCCGCAGGACATCATCGTTCTCGGCCTGCGCGAACGCGGGGCCAGTCAGTGCGAGTAGTAGCAAGACAACCACTGCGATCGCAAAGCCCAGGGGTTGCAACCCCTGGGCTTTCTGGGAGTGTGTGACAAGCTGCATGATTCCAATCCTTATATCTTGAGCTTCGTCCACCGGCCTCGTGAGAAGAGCCAAGCCCCCAGCAGTCCTCGCACCGTCACGTCGGCCAGCATCCCCAGCCACGCGCCCGCCAAGCCGCCATCCCAATGTATCCCACACAGCCACGCAATAGGAGTCCGCAATCCTGCCGTGGAGACAATCGCCAGGATCAGCGGCAACCGCGTCTCCCCGGCTCCTCGCAATCCGTGGATGTAGACGATCCCGATCACCAGCGGAATCTGGCAGTACGCCAGAACTGGCATCGCCGAAATGCCGATCGCCTGGATCTCACTCGAACTCGTCATGAATTCATAGATCGGCTGTCCCGCGAACGCAAACAGAATCAAACCCACAATCCCCACCGGAAGGCACTGCAAAGCTGCTGCGTGGCCCGCCCGCACGGCCCGCTCCCGGTCTCCGACCCCCAGTGACATTCCGATCGAGGTCGCCGCCGCCGCCCCCCACGCCGTGGCGGGCATCGTGGTGATCGCCTCGAAATTGACACCCACGATGTGAGCTGCTGAGGCGGCATCCCCGATCTGAGTGATGATGCGCACAAACAAGAAGTGCGACGACCACATAATCAATCCATCCAGCGCCGCCGGAATCCCAATCCGGGTCAGGCGAGTGACGTGTTCACCGCCCCAGTGAATCTCGCGCCATCGCAATTGCAAACCTCGAAATCCAAACCGCAGTGCCGCCAGCATCATCAGCCCACCCAGCACTCGCGCCAGCACGGTCCCCATCACGATGCCATCGACCCCCAGAGCCGGCAATGGACCCAGCCCATGCACCAGCGAATAACTCGCCATCACATTCAACACGCTCACCGCCGCAAGAATCCACATCGGCACACGCATCGTTCCGCAACCTCGAAAAGCCGCCGAGCCGCACAACGTGATCGCCGTAAAGATCTCGCCAATGGCATCCAGCTGAATGAATCGGACAGCTATCCGGGAGGCCACGGGACTCAGCCCCGTGATGGCCACAAACCACGGCGCACACGGGATCATAATGAGAGCAAATAACAGCCCCATCGTGACGGCCAGTGCCATCGACCGCCCCACAATCGTATTGGCCTCTTCCGTATCCCCGCGACCACGAGCCCGCGCCACCAGAGCGAGTGTCCCCGTGGAGGTGATCATAAACATCAGATTGGCGAGCCAACTGACGTAGGCTCCGATCCCGATGGCAGCTGTGGCCGCCGTGGTGGCTGCGCTTTCTCCACCGGGGAGATGCCCCGAGAGATAGGTGTCGTACAGCACGACCAAAAACGAGAAGAACTGCTCGGCCAAGACCGGAATGGCGAGGAGGAACACCTGGAGATGCACCGAATCCGTACGATGTAATCCCGGCGTGGCCTCCTCCACCGGCCCGTAGAGTACTGGCACGCTCTCTTCAGGTTCCAGCATGGAGGACTCGATGGGGGAAGGCACGGACGCGGGCAACGACTGACCCCGAAAGGATAAACGCCGTGCTCTTCATTGGGAATGTCGAACGCTGTTCTAACTCGTTCGCCCGTTTCAATTCGTGCGAAGCATCTCCGGGGTGGGTTCCCCGCGTGCTGATAAACGCAGTGACCTTGTCGACACCAGTATGGACGCAGCGGGTTTCGAAGTTCATGCGAAAGGATCCTGGGGTTGTCCGAGGCATTCCCATCGGAGAAGCCTGCGGGATTAGAGGATGCGAAGGAGCAGTTTACGGGGGAGGCCGCAGGTCGATAATCAGCGGGCGATCGCATGAGCCGCTTGTGATCTGTTTTGGCTTGAGACCAGACAGCCCGCCAAATTAACCAACCCCGTATTCTGTGATAGAATCACCCATGAATAAGCGTCAAGAGAGACGTGCATCACGGTTGACGTGCGTCATTCCCGACGTACGATGTAAGTGGCGTTCGAAGTGCCACAGTCCCCAATCAAAGGGAGCCAGCATGAAAGCCAACCTAGGCGGCTCGATGCACCCCACCGCGATTGTGGGTCGTGATCGTTTGATCACTTAAATCTGGAAGCGACTCGAATAGCAATGCGTCCTGCTGAATGCGGAGCGACAGGCTCTCGGACTGGAAGAAATGACGAGTTGATAGTGTGACATTCGGGTTGCAACTGGTGCTTTAGGACCGTTCGACAAGTAATAGTCGCCTTTCGCTCCGCGAAAGAGTGCTCTTTCACGGAGCGAAAGGCGACTATGTGACAGTTGATTGTCGAACGATCCTTAGCGAATTAATGGCAAGAACGTATGGTGCTGGGTCTTTTGTAACCCGCGTCTGGCGTTATATCTAATCGACGAACAGACCGCCGTTGGCGCGGGTGTCGACGTGCGGGGCGATCTCGCTTTGTGTGTTTCTCCAGGCCTTGCCCGCCGGTTGCCGGTAGACGTAGTGCCGACCACCCGAGGGAGTGAACGCCATCGGTGCCAAAGCCAACTCGACCTGGTGATCAAGGTCATTGTTGAACCAGGTGGCCTCTACATCGATATCGAGAACGAGCAGACCATCCGTCGGGATGCCGATGTTCGAAGACGGCTTCTGCGTCTACCAGCGATCAATCTGATCGAGATCAGTGGTGGCATCCTTGTACTCATGCGTCGTCTGCGGCATCTTGTCGCCAGAGATGCAGGGGAAGACGGGATAGCCCAACTCCGCGTCACGCAGAGCGAACGGCTTCTACTGCCCCTCCACACTTTTCCAGAATTTAGCTACTGGTTTGTCGTTGATGTACTCCAGCGTCGGCATCGCGCGGAACAGGGCGGTGTCGCGGGCGGGTTGGAAGTCGAGCCAGAGGGACTTGAGCGGCAGGTCTTTGATTTGCGTCAGGGACACTCACGGGCCAATGACTTTGCATTGGGGGAGGGCGGCTTTGAGGGCGGCGAGGCCGGGGGCGGTGCAGTGCGTGCCGGTCAGGTTGACGCGTTGCAGCGTCTGCACCCCGTGCAGAAGCTTCAGGTGCTCGTCCACAACGTTCGTGTTCGTCAGGTCGAGCGGTTGACGTTCTGAACGGTTGGCTGCGGAAGCAGATCACGCGGACTTTGCGGGAAGGCTGGCGGGAACGATGGGTGGGCGGGGAGTTCGGCGAACGACCAGCCGGTCACCGGCGGCGTCTCGCTGTTGCGCGTCCTTCACCATGGCGTGCAGGTCGTAGTTGAACTCAGCCGCGATTTGCTGACGAATGTTGTGAATCTCGGCGACGATCGGATCAGGTGACATCATTCATCTCCAAGAGTTCGTGAGGCGTGCAGATGACAGGAGGTTCGCAACCCATTTCACGACAGACGGACTCGATCCGCAGACGGAGTGAAGGGTTGGCAATGTGTTTGCAGTTCCAAGTCGCCAAGTATTCTATTCCGCTCATCGCAGCAACCGAAATGTGCAGGGCGTCGAGATAGGCTTTGGCGGGCAAAGCGACTTTGCGAAGCAGCGATTGAGCGAGTGCTTCAACTTGGTCATTGACTTCCAAAAGCGGAATGCCGTCGAGAAAGACGAGTCGCTCCTGCGCCGCTTGAGGATCGCCACTCGAACACTCGTCAACGACATAGCGAGACGCCAACAATTCAAACAAATGGCGTTGGTTGTCCCACCAATCTCGCGTCGTCTGCTGTTTGGCCACCATGCGTAAATCATTGCCCGGTCTCATGGCCAAACAACCGATGACACTCGTTTCGAGATAGATCGACGGTTTCGGTGCCCCTTCCATGTTCGTCTCCGCGCTGTTTGTGTCCGTGAAGTGTGTGTCCGCTCATGGGCCGGTGATTTTGCACTTGGGGAGGGCCGCTTTGAGGGCGGCGAGGCCGGGGGCGGTGCAGTGCGTGCCGGTCAGGTTGACTCGCTGCAGCGTCTGCACCCCGTGCAGAAACTTCAGGTGCTCGTCCACCACGTTCGTGTTCGTCAGGGCGATCATCTGCGCTACTGAGCGGTTGGCTGTGGAAGCCGATCACGCGGATTTTGCGGGAAGGCTGGCGGGGACGATCGGCGGGCGGGGTGATCGGCGCACGACCAGCCGGTCACCGAGCGCGTCGCGTTCTCTCGCATCGCGTCCAATGGCCGCGATGTCGTAGTTGAACTTGACGGCGAGCTGTTCACGGATCATTCGAATTTCAGCCACAACAGGATCAGATTGCATCGTCGATCTCCAAGATTTCTTGCGGAGTACAGATCACGGGAGGCTCGCAGCCCAGTTCACGGCAGACGGAGGCAATCCGTTTCTGGAGTGCCGGGTTGGCAATGTGTTTGCAGTTCCAAGTCACGAGGAATTCTACCCCATGAACGGCGGCCACCGAAATGTGGTAAGCGTCGATGACCGCTTTCGGTGGCAACGGCACATTGGTGACCAAGGCCTGTGCCAGTGTCACAGCCGCGTCACTGACCTCCAGCAACGGAATGTTCTCCAGAAAGACGAGCCGTTCCTGTGCCGCTACCGGATCGCCGTTCGAGCATTCATCCACCACATAGCGCGACACGAACAGATCGTATCGCTGCCGTTCGTTGTCCCACCAATCGCGCGTGATTTGTTGATTGGCCGCCATTCGCAAGACGCCGCTCAGTCGCATCGCCAAGCAGCCAATAACACTCGTTTCGAGATAGATCGACGGTTTCGGTGCCGCTTCCATGTTCGTCTCCGCGCTGTTTGTGTCTGTCATGGTGTGGGACACTTGGGGGAGTCGGCAGAGAAAACGGGCCGTGGGATAGGCTTCCAGCCTGTCATCTTCATCGAAGAGACAAGCTGGAAGCCTATCCCACGGGTTAGACAAGTCTGGCCGCTGGCATGAGCAAGAATATCAACTGGCCACCCCGCGATGAAAGACCACGCCTCGCGGACCCACCCGTCGCCACCGACCCTACTTCTCCTCCAGGTCTTTCCAGAACTCAGCCACTGGTTTGTCGTTGATGTACTCCAGCGTCGGCATCGCGCGAAGCAAGGCGGTGTCTCGGGTGGGTTGGAAGTCGAGCCAGAGGTATTTGAGCGGCAGGTCTTTGAGCTGCGTCAGGTCGCTGACGTTCGTACTTTGGCATCCGAGTGATTCCAGTGGCATCCCAGCCAGCGGCGTCAGATCGGATACCGGCACTTCACGCAGGCTCAGCTGGGTCAGTGGCATTCCGCGCAGGGGTGACAGGTCTGTCACATGCGTCCCGTCGATTACTAGGTGCGTCAGCGATAGCACCTTGATCGGACCCAGGTCCGCAAGCGGAGTCAGGCTGAAGTTGAGTGCCTTGAGGGGCATCCCTTGCAGCGGAGAGAGATCAAATGCGGGTCCAGAACCAAAGACAAGGCTGTTCAGCGGCATCCCCTTGAGCGGTGAGAGATCGAACACCAACGTCCCGACGCACCTGAGGTCGGTCAACGGCAGCCCAGTGAGCGGCGATAGATCGGCCACCTTGCCCTCTCGTCCGTTCAGCTTGCTCCCGGAACAGTCGAACGTCTTGAGTCCGCTCAATGCACGGACAGGGGCGATGTTCCACACCTTGTCCGAGACGAACTTCAAACTCGTCACCACACCGACATCAATCGTGTGCTCCACCTTGCCCTCAAAGCTCGGGTTGAGTTCCTGCAGCTTCTTGGCCACCGCCACGACTTGCTCCTCCGCTGTCCGGGCGGCCACATCCTTTAGCCATTGCTGAAACACCGGGTCATTCAGCGTCTGGGCCGCATCGCTGTACTCGGCCACGTCTTTCCAGAAATCAGCTGCGGTTTGCTGGTTGATGGTCGTCAATGTGGTAATCGAGCGGAGCAGTTCGATATCACGTTGCGGGTGGAAATCGAAGGCTACCTCGTTGAGCGGCGTCCCTTGCAGTGGTGAATATTCGACAATCTGCGTTAGTTGAGTGTTAAACACCGTAAGGGGCATCCCTCGCAGGACACCGATATCGGAGACACGAGTGCGATGACAGTCGAGGAATGTCAGCTGCATCCCCGCCAATGGACTCAGATCAGTGACGTGTGTCAATTCAAACGACAGACCGACGAGCGGCATCCCCCGGAGAGAAGAGAGATCATATTGCTGAAGCTCCGCCCGGTCAGAGGCAGTCCTTGGAGCGGCTAAATTATTGAACAGGTGGTTTTTCCACTTCAAATTCCTTCCAGAACACCGCCGTAGGTTTGCCGTTTATTTCGTTAAGGGTTTTGATTGAACGAAGAATCTCGGCATCACGCTTCAGATTGAATTCACATGTGAGCCCTGCAAGAGGCATCCCCCTCAGTGGAGACAGGTCGGTGATCCTGCTCCCGTTAAGGTCTAAGGATATGATTTGCATTCCGTGCAGCACTGAGATATCTGCAACGTGGCTTCGTGCAAATGACACAAACTTCAAGGGCATTCCTTCCAGAACTGAAATATCGGAGACTCCTGTATTTGCGAGCGCTATATAGTACAACGGCTTCCCATTGAGTGGGGATAAGTCAGTCACCTTGGTGTAGTTTAATTCAATCAACCGAATCGGCATGTTCGTTAGCGGTGAGAGATCCGCAACTTCGGTGAAGTTACATACTAAACCCTCAAGTTGCATCCCACAGAGCGGCGACAGGTCGGACAATTGCCCTCGCCCCTTTTCACTTCCCATGCATCGGATCGCAACCAAGCCAGTCAACGCCCTGATCGGTGAGATGTCGTGAACATTGTCTGCACAAAACCCGAGATCTCTGATAACACCGTTTTCAATGAAGGGAGGGTGTTTACCATCGTAGTGAAAGCCCATGAGCTTCCCATCAAAGGCAGGATTCAACTCCACGAGTTTCTTGGCGACGGCCTCCACTTGCTTCTCGGCGAGCATGGAGGCGACTTCCTTGGACCACGGCTCGTAACCCGGGGTCTGGAAGAATAGCGACTTCTTCTTTCCAACAACGGGAGCAGATGTCATCCCCAACACCGATGGCTTCTCCTCTAGCGGGACCAGTTTGGCGGTGATGGGCTGCTTGCCGCCCGACTCGATGGAGAAGTCCTGCGTGAAGAACTCGAAGCCGTCCTTGGTGACCTTCAGCCGGTGCTTGCCGGGATCGACGGCGATGGTGATCGGTCCCTTTTCACCTTTGCGAGTGACCTCGACTTGCCCCGCTTCGTTCAGCACCTGCACATCGGCATCGGCTTCGGAGACGGTGACGACTAGCGTGCCGTCCTTGGTCTTGAGCGAGACCACAATGCCAGCCAGCAGGATGATGGCGGCGAGGAGGCCGCCGCCGATGAAGAGGCGATTGCGGGGGACCGACGGACGAGGACGTCCGTCGTACGTGAGGGGACGGGGAGTGGTCTTGGTGGCGACGGCCTGCGTCACTGACAAGTCTCGCAGAAAATCCATCATGTCCGGCTCAGTGGGCGGCAGCTCCAAGTCGCGGCCAATCACCGTCGGGTCATCCCCGTGATGGCACTTTTGCAGTTCCACGATCAGCTGGGTCATGTTCTGGTATCGATCCTCGGTCTTCTTGGCGACCATTTTGCGGAACACCGCATCGAGTTGCTCGGGAACATCAGTGGAGGCCGAACGGAGCGAGGGAATCGGCTGGTCCCGATGGTTGAGAAGTTTGGCCATAAGTGTGTCACCCCCGTAGGTCGCTTTGCCGGTCAGCAGATACCACAGCGTACACCCCAGGGCGTAGATGTCGGCCCGCTTGTCGGCTGTCTTGGTGTTCAGAGCCTGCTCGGGGGCCATGTAGTCGACGGTGCCCATGACGGCTCCGGTGGAGGTCAGCTCCGCATGCTTGGGGCCGTCGGCCTCGTCACTGAGACTGGCCAGGCCCATGTCGAGAATCTTGACCACACCGTCCGAGCTGAGGAGTAAGTTGGCGGGCTTGATGTCTCGATGGACGATGCCCTTCTTATGGGCGGCTTCCAGTCCTTTGGCGGCCTGCAAGATGTAGCTGATGGTTTTGCCGACGGTGAGCGGGCCGTTCTTTTTGACCAGGGCCGACAGATCACTCCCCTCGACCAATTCCATCACCAAGAAGTGAACTCCGTTGGCACAGTCCGCATCGAACGCGGCCACGATGTTGGGGTGGCTGATCTTCGCAGCTGCCTCGACCTCGCGTTCGAAGCGGGCGATGGCTTCTTTGTCTTTGGTCATCGCAGCGGGAAGGAGCTTGATGGCGACGATGCGTTTCATGCGCAGGTGTTGGGCCTTGAACACTTGCCCCATGCCGCCCGCGCCGATCTTCTCCATCAGGAGATAGTTGCCGAGCGTGAGCGACTTGCCCTTCCCCCGATAAACCTCTTCCGCCTGGTACTTCGTCAGTTTCTTCTGACGGACCAGTTCCCGTGCCAAGTCCTCGGCATCTTTAGCGGAGCCTTTGGGCGGGATGAAATCCTTCAGAGTGTCCCCGGCAATGATGCCGGTCTCTTCAATCTGCTGGATGAATCGTGCGAGAGGAATTGCCATCGTCTGTCGGCCCAGAATGTTTCGACGTAATCGTTGGATTGTGCCGGATGAGACGTTCATTTGCCAGAGGCGAAAGAAAACCACGCAGCTCAACGTGTCTCGGCGAGCGGGGCGGCGTCAGCCCCTTGGTGGCGACTTGAGATCATGCAGGCCAGGCGGTGACTGATCGCAGCGGATTCAGCAGGCGATTCAGGTCGAGTAGTCAGTAGATCGACTTGATTCCGATCTCAATGTGACCGGCGGAAGTGGCTCACAGAGAACGGAATGAATTCCGTTCTACGGCAGCCCGTGCTCTTTCTTGATCGTCGCGATGTACCCCTTCGCACCGTTCACCAGACTCGGATCAGTGACCTGCTCCAGGGTCTTGATGGCCTCGTCTACTTTCTTCAGCTGGACCAGCGCCTTGGCGATGCAGAACCGGCGGGCGTCTTGGCCGTTCTGGTCACTCGATTCGCGGCACGCCTCCTCGGCGGCCAGCAGCAGCTTGTCGGGGAACTCGCAGTAGGTATAGGTCGCGGTGGCGGAGCCCAGCAGGTGGTGCTTGGAGAGATGATTCTCGCGGCGTTTGTCGCCCAAGTGCAGGTACGGCATCACGTATAAATCCGTAATTGCGGCAGCGAGCGGCTTGTCTTTCAGGTCTTGCCAGACAAACTGCGCGGACACTTCGGCCAGACCGATGCCGCTGCGACGAATCTGGATCGGGTCTTCCAAAAGGAGTCGCTGGGCGTGTTCGAGGTTGCGGCCAATTAAGAAATAGCATTCCGCCTTGTTGTCTTTATGAGACTGATACTCGCGTTGGCTGTCGTAGATCATCAACGGAACGTCGACCTTGCCGTAATTGTCGGGGATGTCACGGCCCGCCTGCTTCTTGAGGTAGCTCATCAGCGCACGTCGGGGCTTGTATGTCAGCTGGGTCTTGGCCCGGTCGGACATCATCCCTGGCGGAGGCAGCGGGGGGTTCCGCGCTCCTTCCAGGCCAGACAATCGCACTGGAAGCGGAAACGGCAGCGGGCCGAGTTCGGCGCGGGTGACATCCGTCAGGGTCTCGATCGACAGCCCGAGGCCGTTGGCCTTGGGATCCTTGTTGGTGGGATCCTTGAGGTACGGAATCAGCTTCTCCTCCGGCGGCTTGGGCGGAGCCTTTTCTCCCGGCTTTGGCAACGGTGGGTCTGCCGTCAAGTCGCGGTATTCCTTGTTGGCTTTGACGGGATCGTATTCTTGGAGTTTCTTGAGATCCTCGTCGGTGAATATGAAGTCTTCAGACTTTTTGATCTTCGGCTTAATTCGATGTCTGCCAAACTTTTCGTCGTCTCGTCTTTGCTGATCCTCAGCAGTTCTCTCCGCCTCTTGATCCAAAAGCCTGATCAGGACCACTCTGGCCTCTCCGATTTTCACTCGCTCCTCTACGGAGAGCGAAGGATATTCGGCGAGCCAATTAAATGCCGAGTCTTCGGGTGGTGATCGCAGCATCTCCGAGAGGAACAGACGCCCTTTATCTTTGTGTACTCGCGTAGCGAGTGTGTCATATGTAAAGTCTCTATTCCATAGAACATCCAACTTGTGTCCACTACGCCCCAGCAACTTGAGAGCTGCGCTGTAAGACCTCTCCAGTTGAGTCCGCTCTTCCTGCACTTCTCGTCTCGCGCAATAATACGTAAAAGTGTCATCAAATGCGTGCTTCGACAACTGAACACAATACTCTTCCATATCGGGTCTGCCATTCATCTTGTAGAGTGCCGCTTTGTGTTGAAGTGCCTCCAATCGCCACGGCAAGCCAAGCAACCAGTATTGGTCAAACTCCGCGACAATCGTCTCTTTGCGAAGCTTGGCGGAAGGATCTCCCACACGATCCGCCCATTCCGCTGCGGCAAACAGCAGTGCTATTGCCGCCGTGGGATTACCTGGAAATGCAGCCTCTTTTGAAGCGAGAACCTCGTCAAACTGATTGGAATCCCCGGAGTACTGGCGAATCTCATGCGCAGCCGCTCGCCAATCCCCAGACGCCACATGTGGCACTGGAACCGCCGTAGCGGTCGGCATAACCGGAGTCTCATCGACCGACTGAGCTTGGGGAGTCGATGGAATTGGAAGTTCCACCGCAACGGGAACGGGCCCATCACGACCTAAACCGAGAAACCAACCGAAACCGGTTCCCACGCAGAAACCGAGCAACAGCAATACGACGGGAGGAGTGGTTTTCATTTCGGCTTCACCATTTGCCAAAGAACTCGACTGTTGTTGTTATCCACCTTTAAATAAGAGTAAATCGTGACCGGCATGCTTCCGCCCAACTCTTCTCCATTGCATTTATAATGCTGCATCACTGATGCAGCAATAAGATCTCCCGCCCTTGGCTTGACCTTGAGAAATCCATCTGCAATAATTGTCGCCACAGCATTGCTGTAGGTGTCTTGAGTGCAGTCCGCCACCCCATCAAGAGTTCCAATGGTGAACGTCGATTGCCCACTACCATACGTGCTGTTCATCCATTGATTGAGATAGTCGTCGAAAGTCGGCCCTGGAAATGCATCCGTTATTGACTTGACTATAACACTTGACGGCTTGTCGCTGTAGTTAGTGATAAACGGGTCCAATGACTCATGTATCGTAATTCCCGAATAGTTTGCCGTGTCATCGGCAGTAAAGTCTTCTCCATACCGATAGGTGATCTGCATCATTTGCGAGAACTGCGCCTTCCACATTGGAATGAGGGGCGTCCAATCTGGATTTGGTACTTGCGTAGTTGGAAAGGGAAGGTACCCTCCCGGAATTCCGGTTGCGGTGGTCGGAAGTTTCGTGCCGGCCGGAACCTTGGTCCAAGTGGCTGTCAGTTTCAGTTTACTGTCTTTCAATTTACCTCGAACATCGGCTTTGACCATTCGAAGTCTGGCCACTGAGGCGGGGTCGGTAGCAGGATCCTCAACCTCACATGTTACGGTCACATTACCGATCCACGTTTTTGGAATCCTCACTCTGACATATTCATTGGTGTAGAGCATTCCGGATCCAGCGATGTATTGAAGAGCCATTGTCTCCTCGGACTGGCCATTCTCGAAAGTTGCGTTCTCGACCGTCAGTTTTGCGACTGGACCGGCACCTGCATAATCAAGACCTTTTGGAATCCCGTTGACGAAAATGGTATCAGTCTCGGGAATCTGGATATCTATTGTAATGAGATTGTCGGGAAAAACTTGTGCCCCTGTACTCGGGGATATTGTTGCTGATTGATTCCATTCACCCGCTGGTCTAGTTTCATTTCCATTGTCATCGACCTCTCCCTGGTCGTTGGGGCTCAGCGTGTATACGTTGGCTGCCAGCGCCAACTGAGCACCTCCGCCGAAGACAAACACTTTCATGCCGTCGATGTCTCCTCCGCCCGTGTAGAGGGTGTTGCGGAATTGCCATTCGAACTTGTAGCGATGATTCGCCGTCAGCGACGCCGGAACAAGCTTGATGGACTGGCCGAAATCCGGCAGAGCCTGCCCTTTCCCGAGATTGCTCAGCCCCGAAAGGTTCTCGGTCGCAGGCCCCAGCGGATCGTCGATTTCGCCCATGTCGGTCACCTGGACACTGACCCCGTCGTCCGAAAAGAAGGCCACCTGGACGTTGTCATCGTACACCTCGATCGAAAACTCCCCGCTGCGGTCGTCGAAGTCCTTCTGCCCGTCATAGCCCGAACTGTTGAACCCCAGCTGCGTCGGGTCTGACAGGATGACTGCCGCTCTGGCGGTCACAGCGCCAAAATCGCTCCCCGGTGGTAGAAACTCAACCAAGTCAGTCGCCCTCGCCCAGCTGGTCCAGCCCAAGCAGAGACTCAGCACGATGCAGTGAGTGAGTGAGTGAGTGAGTGAGTGAGTGAGTGAGTGAGTGAGTGAGTGAGTGAGTGAGTGAGTGAGTGAGTGAGTGACGCATACGAACCCCTCGCACAGACGCTTGGACAGTGGTCGACAATATTACGGAAGCAAGACCAGAAATGATGTTACCTCTCCACTGAGGATTGTCAATACGGCTGGGCGCCGTCGACATACGGCAATTCGGTCCGTGGGAATGAGTCATCAGAAATCTGACGACTTCTGCTACGGCTGGGACCCCGGCAGAACATTTGGTGTCGACTCCGGCAGAGAGCGGGGCGCGGTGCTGGACTTGCTGGGGCTGTCGCCGCCGGGCAGGACATTGGGGACCGCTCCCGGCAATTCGGACGAGGGCTGTGGGGGGACCGGATCAGGGACTGGAGCCCCAGGGAGCGAGTTCGGATTGTGGGGCGGAGTCGCCTCACCCGGAGCAGGAGCAGGTCCTGATCCCTCAGGTGTGACTTCGGGATTGCCCGGTGGTGCGATCGGAGGGACTGGGGCTGGAGGCGTGAAGGATGGCACTTCAGTAGCGGACTCTGAGGGTTTATCCTGATTCTTGTCCTTGCCATCCCCACTGAGCCAGGACCAAACGGCCCCGATCACCACGACCGCCAGCACAACACCGACAAGCGCCAGCAATTGGTTCTTGGGGTCTTCGAACGGGTGGGGGGCCTCTTCGGCCTCGGGTCGCTTCTTCTTGGGTTTGAAGACGAAGGCGGGCACCGGGGCGACATCGGTGTCAGCGTCGGGAATCGTGAAGCTGTAGCCTTCGATGTCGTCGCTGGCCGCCAGGGTGTTGGATTCAGCTGCCTGGAGAGCCTCGGCTGGCGGGAGTTTGTCGAAACCCGAGTGGCTAGGGGCAGGGGGAGCGGCGTCAGTGCCCTCAGCGAATGCCTTGGCCGGAGACATCGCCCGCTTGAAGCCCGGATCGCTGGAGACGACGAACTGTGTGGAAGGGTCGATCGCCGTGGCCGGAGAGGCCCCCTCACTCTGGGCGAGCGACAGACCCATCGGCGGCGGCGGCGGAATAATCAGAGCCTGCTGACACTGCGGACATGTCACCGTGCGACCCGCCCGGCTGGCGTCACGAGCCTCAAGCTTCACCCGGCAATGAGGACAGCCAAAGAAATATCCCGCCATGAGGCACCTAGATTGTGGGGCGTGTGGGAACTGGAAGTCAGTAGATCATAGCAAATCCAACGCCCCATGCCGCAGTCGGGCGATCGAACTCACCATTCAGTATGTGCATCCGAAAAGTCGGCAGCTGGCTACCTCTGCCCCCTCTCCCCACTGGCGACGCGACTTTTTAGTGAGGACATGGCTGTGGGGAGAGGGCCGGGGTGAGGGGGCCAAAGCGAGCCGTGTGGCCCCCTCACCCCACCCTCTGATATGGAAGGACCAGTCAAGGGGGGAGTTTTGGATTTCTTCGACGGGGACATTTCGGGAAGTCG
>JAYTCW010000473.1:0-12425 GCA_043736295.1 Planctomycetota bacterium
GTCATGGTCGGCAGCATCCCAAGCCGACCACGCTCGGCCAGGAGTTCGGTTCGCCCTGTCGAGTGGATACTCAGGCTGGGGAGGAGGGCCGCCTTGTCCGCCTTCACGACCGCCCTAGCCATTTTGTCCCCCCTGTCCGGGGGGACGACCGCCGCTTTGCCCGTCCTGTCCTGGCCCACCCTGTTCTTGCCCGCCCTGTCCTGGTCCACCGGGAGGTGGGCCTTGCGGCAGCAATTCGTCAGCGGTCAGTTTGCCGTCACCGTTTTTGTCGAGTGACTTGAGGACTGTCGACGCATTGGCGATCTCATCGGCGGAAATCTCTCCGTTATGATCGGCGTCGAGGGCTCTGGTGATCGGAACGAATCGCATGGCCTCTGGACCACCGAGTCCGCGGGGCCCGCCTTGCCCGCCACCCGGCCCTCCCGGGCGCCCACCGCCTTGTCCGCTTTGTCCCTGCCCGCCGGGACCACCTTCACGTCCGCCCCCCTGCCCGCCGGGACCACCTTCACGTCCGCCCCCTTGCCCGCCGGGACCACCTTCTCGTGCTCCTCCGCGAGGCGGACGTTCCCCTTCGCCCGGCCCCTGGGCCATGGCGACACTGAATCCCACCACCACAATCCCGGTGGCCAGCGCGGCCAACCCGTAAGTTTTCTTCATGACTCTGTCCTTTGAAGGGAGATCGGCAAACGCCCGCGTTCGAATGTCGCGGAGAGTGACCCTGACACCCATCAAACACCCGGATCGCTTCAAGGTTCCGAAAATATGAAAAATATTGACACTCCGCACCGAAACCGACTGCCTTTCCGGAGTGTCCCAGACTCTCTCAACCGCACTCCGTGTCGCGGTGCCTCGATCAACACCCCACCCATCCGCCTCCGAATACCACGAGTCCAACCCCAGAGAGCCATCCCAGCTCAACGCCCGATATCATCCCGCTGTGGACATGCGGCAATTCCACTGGCCTGTCGTGCCACTCAACACAACCCCAGTGATGAACAGCATGTCTGCATTTTACAAGCCACCCACCCAAATAGTTGGATGAACCGAAATTGTGCGTGACCGTGGCGGGTTGGAACACGGACGCCGTGGCGCGGTACTCATGCGAGACCTCCCGAAAACCATGAACGGCCTTGGTCGTTGCGAGATGCGCTGGTTAAAGCCAGACTGTGGGGTGTCCGCCTGCTTCCGGGGAGTGCTGCTGATGAACGGTTGGTCTCGCTTGCGACTTACTGATGTGATGAGGCTGTGGGCTCTTGTCTGTTTGAGTGCTCATGGACTCGCGCGGGATGTCACGGCCCAAGCCCCCGCCGATGGCGTCTTGAGTGGCCACGAGGGGGCTGTCGTCATGGGGGTGTTCACTCCCGATGGCGAGCGTGTCGTGACCGCCAGTTCCGACCAGACCGCCCGCTTGTGGGATGTCGTCAAGTCGGTCGAACTGCGGCGCTACACTCAGCATACCGGGCCGCTGTACTGCCTGGCGGTGAGTGGGGATGGCCGCACGCTGGTCACTGGCTCCCAGGACAACACCTTGCGAGTGTGGGATCTCCCGCTCTCTAAGCCGCTGCGCAGCTTCGCCGAGCACGCGACCCCCGTGCGGGGATTCGTCCTCAACCCCGATGGGCGGAGTCTGCTCTCGGTCTCGGATGATAAGAACTTCCGCATACATGATCTTCTGATCGCAACACCGGGCGGGCCAGCACCAACGCCCACAATCCTGCGACCGGCTCACACCGCTGAGGTGCTGTCGATTGCCTCTCGCACCGATGGAGCCATCTTCTGCACCGCCGATGCCAGCGGGCGCATCCTGCTCTGGTCCCCCGATCTTGATGTCCCGCAAGGCCGCCTCCTCGGGCACCAGGGGCGCGTCACCTCGGTCGCTGTCCACGCCAACAATCAACAGCTCTACACCACCGGCGATGATGGAGTTCTCCGCATCTGGCAACTGACCCCAATGCTGCCCAAGGATCTCGGCACCGCTCCGGTCGCACCCATCGAGTTCACGATGGTCCCCGGGCAGAACATCGGCCTGTGGAGTCTGGCCGATGGGACGATGAAGCTGATCGACATGGCCACCGGCATGGCGACTCCCGAGCTGCCGAAGTTCGTCGGCAAGCTGACGGGGCATACCGTGTCGCCGAACGCAGCTTGGCTCACCGCCTGGGCCGATGATGGGAGCGTCAATGTGCTCAACATGGCCGATGGCACGCTGCGCGGTCGAGCTGCGGGGCATACTGGACCCGTGACCGATGTGGCGATCCATGCCGACGCCACGCGGTATGCCACCAGCGGCAAGGACGGGACAGTTCGCTTCTGGCAGCAACCGCTGCCTTCGTTTGATGTGAAGGGCCACACTGGGCCACTGCGTGGCATTCTCTCGTTTACCAATGGACAACGTCTGGCGACTGTCTCGGACGATCTGTCGACTCGGTTGTGGGCGAGCAACGGGCCGCAGCAGGCTGCGTTCGCCAATCAAGAGCAGCCGCTGCGAGTGATGGCATTTCGCGATGACGAGGCCCTCCTCGCCACGGGGGATGCCCAAGGCGTCGTCTGGGTCTGGAACGTCGGGAGTGGAGCGGCTGAGGGATACCTCGCCGCACATGCCGGTGCGATCACCGCGATGGAGTTCTCTGCTGACCGCAACTCCCTTCTCACCGCCGGTGCCGATGGAGTGGTCCGCAGTTGGACCTTCCCGCTCCCCAAGCAGAAGCCCGCAGCTGGAGAAGAGGCCCCCAAACCCGCATGGGAGTTCCCGGTCCCCGGTGCGCCCGCGATTCAGTTGAGGCGAGTGTCGCAGGAGCAAGGTCTGCTGGTCCTGCCCAATGCGGGGCAGGCAATCCTGCGGCTCAAGTGGGATGGCACCGCCGGAGCACCGATCAACACGCCGGGTCGACCGCTCAAGAGCCTTGAACTGTTTACCGATGTGACGCAGATCGCCTCTCTCGACGATCAAGGGGGATACCATGTGTGGAAGGTGGACGGGACGCTCGTGAAGTCGACGCCCTTGGGAGCGGGGATCACCTCGGCCCGACTCAGCAAGGACGGCTTGCTGGTCGCGTTATGCGACAACAAGCCGCGCGTGCGGATCGCTGCCCTCGCCACTGGCATCGTACAGGAAGAGATCGCGACCCTCTTCCCGGTCAGCGACGCTGCCTGGACTGGTGCCGACCAGCGGTCACTGGCTCTCATCGGTCCGGGGAACGATGCGGTGATCGTGCAGCGCACGCTGTTGCGGATCTGGGATAGCGTCCCCGGCGGCGTCAATGCCCTGGCGATGACTCCCGATCAGCAGTTTATTCTGGCAGCGGGCGGAGATGGCAAAGTGCGGCAGTGGAACCTCGCGGATGGCACTCTCACCAAAACGCTGGAGGCCCCAGCGACCCCGCTGCTCAAGCTGGCCCTCTCGACCAACGGACAATTCGTCGCGGCGATTGGTGAGGACAAACAACTGCATCTCTGGTCATTCGCTGATGGCAAGCTCCTGCGTTCGATCCCGCATCTTCAGCCGCTGCGGTCGGTGACACTGACTGCCGATGGAGTGCGAGCAGCTACTGCGGGAGCCGATGGCATCATCCGTGTCTGGGAGGTGGCGACCGGTCAACTGCTCGAATCGTTTGCGGACCATGTCGGCCCGATCGTGACGGCGCGTTACCTGGCCGATGGCGTGACGTTGGTCTCGACCGGTGAGGACAAGCTGCTGAAGTCGGAGAAGACCTCGATCATCCGCGCGTGGCCGATCCATCAGGGAGCGGTGCGAGACATGGCGATGTACCAGGGCGGAGCGCAGACGATTAGCTGTGGGGATGATGGCCTGGTCATCATGACCGAGGTGAGTAATGGCACGGTGAGCCGGACCTTCAAGGGCGGTGCGAAGGGCGGCGAGTTCAAGCCGACCACTGTTGCCGTTCGCCCCGATGCTCAGCGGATCGCCGCCGGGACCGAAGCGGGCGAGGTTCTGGTCTGGAACGTCAACGCTCCGGATGAACCGATGCAGCGATTCAAGATCGATGACGTGGCCCCGACCGCCATCACCGCCCTGCAGTGGAGTCCCGATTCGCTCAAGCTGGCGGTTGCGTCTGCGGGGAAGACGGTGCATCTGCTTGGCCCGTCGCTCCCCAACATCCAGCCGGTGATTGAACTGACGCCGCATCAGCAATTCCCGGTCGAAGGACTGGTCTCGAAGCTGCAGTTCGCGGTCGACAACCGTTCCGTCTGGGCCTCGCTCGGCACCGGAAAGATCGAGGAGTGGACCTATGCCGGGATTGCCGCCACACGACAGTTCAACCACGGTGGACCCGTCTACGGGGTCGCCGTCACCCGCGATGGAAAGACCGTCGTCTCCGGCAGTACCGACCAGACCGTACGGGTCTGGGATGTCCCCTCGCAACAGCAGAAGTTCCAACTCAACGGCCATGTGGGTGCCGTCCATGCCGTCATGCTCAGTCCTGATGAGACCTTCGCGATCTCCTCCGGTTCCGATGGCACGCTGCGGCTGTGGGATATCGGCGGCGGTCGGCAACTCAAGCAGCTGGCCCGCTATGACGCCACGATGTACTCCGTGGCGATTCATTCGAACGGTCAGGTACTCGCAGCTGCCGGGGCCGATCGCAAGGTCCATCTGCTGGACATCCTGACGGGGAGTGAGCAGCGGGTGCTGGAGGGGCACACCGACTACGTCCACTCCGTAACGTTCAACCCCGTCGGGGACCGCGTGCTGTCGTATGGATATGCAGGGCACTTGAAAGTCTGGAATACCGGCGACGGTGCTAAGGTCAACGAGCAACGCATCGGTCGCGTCGGGAATGCCGCTCGCTACTCGCCGGATGGGAAGAAACTGGTCCTGGCCAACGGCGACGGCACAGCGCGAGTGATCCCCAGCGGCCAGTAGTATCCCGTAGGATGGGCAATCCTGCCCGTCCCCGCTCGATGTTCGCGAGCCGAGACGGGTGACATGGGCCGCGAGCGGTCTTCAGTGTGGCGAACATGCTGTGGTCGGTTGTGATGACTCCGTTCCGACAGCGAGTGGCCTCAACGACACCGACCCCGGCAGGGGTCACAGAAATTAGCCGGTGGTTGAGCGAAGCGACACCACCAGACAAAGCGTCCCTCATGGAATACCCCATTCCGGAGGGATGGCAGAGGGGTTCAAAGATCTACAATTCGAACGAGAGTGTCGCAGGTCATCGCCATGAGAGACCCCGAAGGCACATCAAGTCTCAACACCTCTGTCATCCCTCCGGGATGCAAATCCCCACTGTGCGTTCTGACCGGTGGTGTCGCTTCGCTCAACCACCGGCTAATGGCTGTCATCCCTCCGGGATCGGGAGGAACTTCATCAGGGGTACACACTCGTGGATTCATCCTTCACCCCAACTGGCCTGACAACCACAGCAGGAGTTGCTCTAACTGCAACCGATCCGGCAATCGGCTGCCGCCTTTGAGGTCGCGGTCCGCGTCGGCCAAGCGAGCAAAGAGCTGATCGGCTCGCGGCCGTCCGAGACGTTTCAGGTAGCGCTCTGAAGTCTCGATGTCGCGAGGAAAGATCCCCGCCTCCTGCAGTGCCTGTCGCAGCGGCATCTGGCGACGCGATCGCTCCGTAGCCACCGCAAACTTTTTGAAGACATAGATCAGCCCCCCGAGAATTTTCGGCGCCGCCTCACCCGCATGCAACAACTTCGACAGACACGTGAGAGCGAGTCCCGGATTCCCGTCGCGCACGGCGTCCGTCATCGTCCAAGTCTCCTCCGCCTTCCAACCACCCACCAGTTGCCGCACGTCCTCCGGTTTGATCTGTGGTCGTTCGCCGACATAGCTCGCCAGCTTAGCCAGCTCCATCGACAACTGACCCAGCCCGGTCCCCGCCAGCTCCATGAGCAGACTGGCCGAGTCCCGGCTGAGCTGCTTGCCGTGTTCGGTCGCGGCGTGATCGGTGATCCACTTTTGGAGGGCACCAGCTGCGAGTTCCCCGCAATCGACTTCGAGACCCGTCTCGGCGATCTTCTTGGCGAGTCGCGTGTTCGACTTCCACGACTTGCAATCGAGGACCAGCACCGACCGCGACGACGGCTTGAGGCAGTACGCCTCCAGCCCTTCGCGGTACTTCGTCACGAACTCGTCCGCGTCCTCGACCACCACCAACCGCGAGGAGACAAACATCCCGACGGTCTGCAACTCCGACTTCACCGTCTTGAGTTCCGTGTCCTTTCCCGCGAACTTCACCAGCCCTACCGCCGCATCCGGTCCCTTGCCGAGGACAAGCTCGGTCAACTTGGCGATGCACTGCTGCTTGAGGTGCGTCTCCTCCCCAAACAGCACCGCCACTGCGGGCGGGCGGTCTTTGGTTTTCTTGGGGAGGTAGAGAGTGGCGTGCATGGGGGGTGGAGCTAATGGGGATGCTGCGGTGGGCAGCAGGCTGTTAGGGACTTGTCCGAGGTTCCGTCTTGACCCCCAACGGGGTCTCGTCTCGTCGCCCAGGGTTGATCGCGCCGCGATCTACCCTGGGTTGTCGTCAAGCATGCGGTATCAACCCCAACGGGGTTGCGTCACTCTGCGGCCTTGGGGCGCTGACACTCCCCCCCTGCCGCAACCCCTTTGGGGTTGGAATGATCAGGGAATCTCGTGCCCCAGGGTAGCTCGCTGCGCGAGCAACCCTGGGCTATGTGGCGAAACCCCGTTGGGGTACAGAGTCGACACTCGATACGCCTCTAGCTGACCGCTTTCCCGCTCCTCATCGCCGGGTTCTCTCCTTGAGAATCGGCTGAAGTTCCTGGACGAAGTCGTTCACGTCCTGGAAGGAGCGATAGACCGAGGCGAACCGCACGAAGGCGACTTGATCAACGAGCTTGAGAGCATCCATGACCTTTTCGCCGACGTAGCGCGACGGGACTTCGCGGTCGAACTGGGCGTAGACATCGCGCTCGATGTCGCCAACGATCCGCTCGATCTGGTCGGGGCTGATCGGGCGCTTGTAGCAGGCCTTCTCGATGCCCGCGCGAATCTTCTCGCGGTCAAAGGGGATGCGGGCACCGTCCTTCTTGATGACCTTGAGCGGAGACTCTTCGATCTTCTCGTAGGTCGTAAACCGGCGACCGCAATCGAGGCACTCGCGGCGGCGGCGGATCACGTACTCCTGGCTGCCGCGCGAGTCGACCACTTTGGTTTCGCCCTTTTGGCAGAATGGACAGAGCATCTCACAAACCTCCCGTCGATCGTATTTGGTCAGTCGGTGATGGAACCGCATTCGTCCAATGGTGGTCCCCCTCACCCCGGCCCTCACCCCCACAGTCGAGTCCTCACAGACAGCCATGCCGAATGTGGGGGAGAGGGGGCAGACAGAACTGGGAACACCATTTGGCCAATGCCCGCCTGCGACAGGCCACACACCCGTGGCACCAGCACAACCGGGGAACTCGCGTTATGATACGCTGCGTCCCCAGTTCCCGTTAGTCACCTGAGAATCTCCGAGGAAATCCGTGGCCGCCTCGGTCCCGCAGCTCGCGCCGACTGTGCGCGAACCGGCTTTGACCGCCGCCTGCCTGTTTGCAGGTGGTGTGGTCCTCGACCGCTTTGTGCCGATGGCCATCTCGATCTGGGTGGGGCTGGGAATCGCCACTGCCGTGCTGGCCCTGTGGACCCATCGAGCGGGGCTGCGGCGATTAACAACTGTCCTGGTCGCACTCCTGCTGGCGTTTGCAGGTGGGGCTCGGCATCACCAGTATTGGTCGCTGCGGGAGACGCGATCGATCGCTGCGTTGCCGCCTGAGAGTGCCCCCGTCCAATTGATCGCGACGATTTCCTCCCCGGTGAGTTTGCGGAACAACAACCGACCGGGAGTGCCGACTTGGATGCGGCTTGACCACTCGGTGCTGCAAGTGGAGTGCGAGTCACTCGTCACACATGACGGGCATTTCCTTCCCGTCACCGGTCTGGTGCGCGTTGATATCGCGGGGCATTTGCTCAACTTTGTTCCCGGAGACCGCGTCGAGATCCTCGGCCAACTGTCGGTGCCGTCGCCTCCCCGCAACCCGGGCGACTTCGACTATCCCGAGTTCCTGCGAGCACGCGGGATGGACCGGGTTCTGCGGTGCGACAATCCGGACACGGTGCGGCTGATTGAGCGGCCCAGCGGTCTTGCGGCTCAAGTCGCGAGGCTCCGCGAGCGAGTCCGCAGTGAGTGCGACAGGCTTCTGTTCGATCACCTGCCGCCGCGTCTGCAACCGGTGGCAGCCTCACTCTTGATTGGAGATCGGTCCGACCTCAAGGATGAAACCGAGGCTGCCTTCATCCGCAGTGGCACCATGCACATCCTCGCCATCTCGGGGATGCATATCGCGGTGCTGGCGGCCTTCGTCATGCTGCTCTGCCGAGCCGTTCGTCTGCGGACCATGACGACCGCGCTGCTCGTGCTGGCGGTGATCTATGGCTATGCCGCGATCGCGGAGAGTCGGCCACCGGTCATGCGGGCAGTCGTCCTCGGGACGCTGGTCGTCATCGGCAGAGCCTTTGGCCGGAAGTCCGATGGCATGCAGGCCCTCGCCCTGACCGCGCTGATCTTACTCCTGCTGAACCCCGCAGACCTGTTCGACGTCGGAGCCCAGCTGAGCTTCGTGGCCGTCGCGGCGATCATCGTGGTGACTCGCTGGGTCGCCGATCGGACGCACGAGTCGTTCACCGATCAACTGCTGGCCGGGGAGCGGTCGTGGTTCTGGCGAGTACTCACCTGGTGCGGACGCTGGCTCTTAGCAGGCTATACGGTGACAGCTGTGGTTTGGCTGGTGACAGTGCCGATCACGATGCGGACGTTTCATTTGGTCTCCCCGGCGGGGCTGGTCGTGAATGCGTTACTCACGCCGTTCTCGACGTTGGTGTTGTGTGCGGGGTATGTGTTCCTCGGGGTCGGGTTACTTTGCCCACCACTGGCGAAGTGGTTCGTGATCCCGTTCCGCGAGAGCCTGAATTGGTTCCTCAATGCGGTCGAGTGGTCGTCGACGCTCCCCGGCGGGTATGGAGAGTCTCCCAGCCCTTCGCTCGCGTGGATGAGCGGATTCTATCTGCTGCTGCTAGCGGGCCTGCTCTTGCGAACAGATGCGGCGCGACGATGGGTCTGGCGGGGGACGTTTGTGTGGACGCTCGGCTGGCTGGCAGTCGCCGCTTGGCCGCACGCCCCAGAGCCGGGGCTGACGTGTACGTTTCTCGATGTCGGGCACGGGGAGGCGATCCTCGTCGAGTGCCCCAACGGCAAGTCGCTGCTGTATGACGTGGGCTCGCTGGGAGACGGTCGCCGTGCCGCCCGCGCGGTGCAGGCTCTTTTGCGTGAGAGGGGGGCCGGGCGGGTGGACGCTCTGGTGATCTCCCACGCCGATGCCGACCACTACAACGGCGGCATCGACCTCGTGTCGCAAACCCCCGTCGGCACAGCTCTCTTCAGCCAGCACTGCCTCGACTTCGAGCAGGAAGGAGTCCCGGAGCTGTTCGAGGAGCTGGTCCGACGCGGCACCTCACTCCGCATGATTCAAGCGGGAGACCGAGTGATCCTCGATCCCGAGGTGAGTATCGAAGTCCTGCATCCGACCCCCAGCGTCGACGACTCCCACGACAACGCCAACAGCGTCGTGCTGCGAATCACCTACGCCGGAAAGATTCTGTTGCTCACTGGCGACCTGGAACGGGATGGTTCCACGCGGCTGCAACAAGTGCCCATCGAACCCGTCGATCTGCTGCTCGCCCCGCACCACGGCGGCAAGTCGGCCAACACCCCCGCCTTCGCCCAGTGGACTCACCCTCGTCATGTCGTGGCCAGCTGTGGGTCTGACATCACGCCTGCGCTGGAGAAGATCTACGACCGCGCTGAAACCGTCCACTGCACCGCCGCCAGTGGAGCCGTGCGCGTGCATGTGACTCCAGATGGCGTCCTCGATATCAGCACGTACAACACATCGGAAAGCCCAGGGGTTGCAACCCCTGGGCTTTAAGCGTCGAATCCCCTCTCTGTCGATCAACCATAAACCATTAACCCTCTTCCTCCCTCATGATCCAACCCATCGCTTGCCCCATCTGTAAAAAGGTCGTCCCGCCCGAATCGCTGGACGCGCCGCACTTCCCCTTCTGTAGTGTCCGCTGCAAACAGGTCGACCTCAGTCGCTGGCTGGATGGGAAATACGCTGTGGTGGAAGACCTCGATCCTGATCGCTTGGCCATGGAGCTGATGGACCCGGATGATCTGCCACCAGAGGCCTGAGATCAACCGATATTCGTAGCGTGGGCTTTAGCCCACGCAAGCCTAACAACCTCGAGAGGCGTGGGCTAAAGCCCACGCTACGAATCACTGTTCCAGGCACCTGGGAAACGCGTCCGCCAGCGTGGTCATTCGAGGGGGCGCTGCCTAAAATCCAGTCTCGATGCTCTGACGCACTCTCCCCAGGATCCCCCATGTTTGTTCTCGATCTTCTCGCTCGTTGGGCCCACGTCGGAGCGGCGATTGTTCTGATGGGTGGGGCGATCTTCACCCGCTTCGTGCTGATGCCCGCAGCTGCGGAATTGCCGGAGGAGCAACACGTGGCACTGAAGGAACGGTTGCGAGTGCGGTGGAGCAAGTTCGTGATGTGGGGGATCATGGCGCTGTTGATCAGCGGGTTCTACAACTTCGCGATGGGGATTCCGACTCACAAGGGGCAGCCGCTGTACCATGCGTTGGTGGGGACCAAGATGCTGTTGGGGTTCGGGGCGTTCTTCCTCGCTTCGGTGCTGTCGGGTCGGTCGGCGAAGTTTGCTCCGCTGCGGGCGAATGCGGGCAAGTGGCTCGGTGTACTGATTCTGATCACAGCGATCATCTCGGGGATTGGGGGATACTTGAAGGTCGGTGTTGCTCCGACACCGGTGACTGCTCAGTCGAAGTAGGTCGTTTGAAGTCCACATCCGAGTCCCCAATGCCCACCTTCATTGCCCGCCGTCAGGTCAACTTCTCCGAAACCGATATGGCGGGGATCGTTCACTTCGCGAACTTTTATCGCTGGATGGAAGAGGCCGAGCACGACTACTTTCGGTCGGTCGGGCTGCGGATTATGGAGAAGCAGCCGGATGGCACTTTTGTCGGGTGGCCGCGTGTCTCGGCGTCATGCCACTTTGATGCTCCGGCTCGGTACGAGGACGAGGTCGAGATCCGGATTGATGTCGAGCGAGTCGGGTTTAAGTCGCTGACCTTTGCAGTCGAGTTCTGGCGAGGAGACACGCGACTGGCTCATGGGCGATTGAAGACCGCCTGCTGCATCTGCCGCCCGGATGGAACACTCCAATCGATCGAGATCCCGGCGGACTACCGGTCGCAGTTCGTGGAGTCGCCCACAGCACGTACGGACTCTTGATCCGTATGAAATGTTTCCTGTCTACCGAATAGCTGCTCCATCTGCTGCGTGCGATACCGAAAGATGGCGGTCAGATCACGCCGCACAAACAGTGTATGCACCAGCCAGCCGCCGGGCACTCCGTAGTCGACCACATCGCGGATCAGCGTCCCGCCGTCCCGCTCCTCAAACGTGTGTTCATGATGCCAGAATGCGTAGGGGCCTCGCACCTGCTCATCCACGAACCGGAATGGCGGTTCCCAGGCACTGATCAGCGAACGCCATTTCATCGGCAGTCCGTGCATTCGCAGCCGATAATCAATCGTGGTCCCGACGTGCATCGGGATCGGAGACGGCGTCACGACCTCAAAGTGGAGGAACGCCGGGGTGAGTTCCTGCAGGTTGCAGGCGTCCGCAAAAAAGGCGAACACCTCCCCCAGCGGACGAGGCGTCCAAAACTCCGCCCTCAGTTGGAATGCCCCGGGCTGGGAGGGATGCGCAGAGATCATGGATCAGTTCGTGAGTGGTGAAAGTGGCGGCCAAGCGGCCAGGTGCCTGCCCCGGTGGGTGAGGGTATCGACTAGTGGGTTCCTCTGATAATAGTCATTGAGGAACCAGCGGCCAGCGGTTCCGAGCATGCACTTCCGTCTTGCCGAGGTGTACTTTGTTGCCGGAGGCGACCTCGTGTCCCTATGATTCGGGTGGATGATCCTTCCATTCCTCGGAGACTGTGCCGTGTTTAAGTGTGTTGCGCTCGTGGGTGCCACGGGGGCTGTGGGCCGCATTATGCGGCAGTTGCTGGAGACTCGAAATCTGCCGGTGGAGCGTTATCGCTTCCTGGCCTCCGCACGCAGTGCGGGCAGTACGATCACATTTTGCGGCAAACCGATCGTCGTCGAGGAACTGACGAAAGACGCCTTCGCCGGGTGCGACCTCGTGATCGCGACGACTCCGGACGAGGTCGCCCGCGACTTTTTGCCCTTCGCCGTGGAAGCGGGGGCCACAGTCATCGACGAGTCCGGTTATTGGCGGATGCACGAGCATGTCCCGCTGGTGATCCCCGAGATCAACCCGCAGGAAGCCCTCAAG
>JAYTCW010000474.1:0-7722 GCA_043736295.1 Planctomycetota bacterium
CGGCGAGCGGCCAGACTTGGCCTACCAAAAGACTTTCGAAGTCTTCCGAGACTTCGGAAGTCTGGCGGGGCGATTTCCAAGGCCCGCTCTCCCGTGATGGGTCGACCGACTCGGAAGTCCGTCGTACGCAACATCCCCTCCGCCAAAGGGGGCGCGCCGCCTCAGATCACCCCATGCCGAGCTTCGCCCGTAGTCCGGTCAGCAGTGACTGAGCCTGGCCGATGTCGATCTTCTGCTGCTTTGGATCGTGGGCGATTTCGCGCTCGATGGTCAGCGGGCCGGTATAGCCGAGATCTTTGAGCGTTTGCAGGTACGTCTCCATACCGACATCCCCCTCACCCAGGGCCACTTCGCAGCCCCAACTCGTGCCGCGCTGGCCTTCCGGAGCCCATTTGGCATCCTTGCAGTGGATGCTGCGGACGTACTGGCCGACCTTCTGGAGGGCCTCAATCGGGTTGCCCGTGCCGTACAGAATCATGTTCGCCGGATCGAAATTGATGAACAGATTCGGGCGCTGCACATCGTGGATGAATTCCAGCAGATGGTCAGCTGTCTCTTGTCCGGTTTCCAGGTGCATGTTCTGGCCATTGCGGGCCAGGTGATCGAGGAGGTCGCGTGTCCCGATCAGCAGTCCGGCATAGCTGGCGGACGACTTGTCCGGCACGAAGCCGATGTGCATGCCGACTACCCCGCATCCAAGCAGCCGGGCAAAGTCGGCGATCTCTTTCGCTTCCTGCATCCGCTCCGCCCGAGTCGCCTCGGGAACCAGACCGACGGTGCGAGCGGTCGTCGGGATGTCGGCATAGCTCTCCCCCTCGAACCCGCAGAAGACGCACGTGATCGTGATCCCCGCCTCGGAACAGCGCTTCAGAAACTTCTCCGCTGCGGCCGCATTGCGAGTCCCAGCATGCGGGGCATGAATCTGCACGGTGGGGATCCCCAGCTCCTTCGCCACGTCCAGATGGACCCCCAAGCCCGCATCGATCGAGGTGAAGACTCCAATTGGCCATTGTCCCATGATGTACTCCTCGCAGCTGGTCGAAGTATTAAAGAGGAACCGTCAACTGACGTTCCTCACCCATCGAGGATGGTAACGGTCGCTGGGTTTGCCGCCAATCCGGTGGATTGGCGAGCCGGGCCGGCGAGTGTGCGTCAGAAAAGTCGGCTGCCGGTTTCCCTCTGCCCCCTCTCCCCAGTGGCGTCGTGACTTTCGGAGAAGACATAGCTGTGGGGAGAGGGCCGAGGTGAGGGGTTGAGCAAACGCCTTCTGGTGGCCCCCTCACCCCACCCTCTCCCCCGCAGTCACGAGTTCCCGATCAATCCAGCCGCTCGCGGGGGAGAGGGAGCAGAAAGTGGTTGCTGCCGACTTTGCTGATCTGCACGCGTGGGACCGGCCATCACGTTCGACGGCATATTGGCGAAATGGTGTGACCGGACCCTGTTCGCTGCATTCGATACAACCGGATCGCCTCTTGGCGGTGTTGTGATTCGGCGACAGAGAAATCGGGCAGAGTCGAGGTGAATTGGGAACTACGGTAAATCGAGAGAGGTTCTCTGCTCCCATTGAGCGGGCCTCATTCGTGTCGAGGTGAGATCATGATCAAGCTGCCGTTTCATCGCAAAAAACTCTTCGTGAATGCGGGCATCCAGGGCAAGATCGCTCTGCGGTTCGGGTTCTACTGGGTGATTTATCACCTGTGCCTGTGGAACGGCGCGTTCATGTACTTCTTCATGAGATCGCGGCTGTCCCAGCTGACGGGAAGCGGAGAGCCGATGCTGCCATTGAGCGAGCTGTACGCGAAATTTCTCTCGGAGTATTTGCCACTCACTTTGGCTGCCACATTGCTACTGCCGATCGTGATCTACGAACTGATCCGCCAGACACACCGGATCGCCGGTCCGCTGGTCCGCTTCTCGAACGCCATGAAAGACATGATGGCGGGCAAGACAATCCAGCCGATCAAGCTGCGCGAGGGGGACATGCTGACCGACTTCGAGAAGCTGTTCAATGAGTTTATTGCATTCCACCAGTCCCGGAAACCGGCCGCTGTGGCAGTCTCCGTGGAGTCGCGCGAGGATGTCGAGGAGCCTCAATTGGTGGCCTCGAACGCCGATTGATAGTGGTCTATCAGCGGGGCCTCTCCCGTCCGCCAAACGATGGAGATCACATCAAACCGGCAACGATGGTGATTGAGCTTGTGCAGTTGGAGCCAGGCTGCGGCTGCGCGGCTGATTTGCCGCTGCTTGGTGATGGTGACCGCTTCTTCGGGCCGTCCCCGGTCGTCTTGTGACCGCGTCTTGACCTCGACGAAGACGATCGTGTCACCGTCTCTGGCGATCAGGTCGATCTCGCCCCAGCGGCTGCGGCAGTTGCGAACGAGGATGCGGTAGCCCTTGGCCTGGAGTGTCTTCGCGGCCAGACGCTCGCCTCGGTTGCCGAACAGGGAGTTCAACCAGCCTCGGGGAAGCATGGGGGATCGTTGAGGGTTGAGGGTTGAGAGATGAGAGATGAGAGATGAGAGAAAGCCCAGCGGTGGCCACCGCTGGGCTTCTTCTGGCTGAGAGCTGAGAGCTGACTGCTACTACAGCGACAGCAGTCCCTTGGCCTTCAGGTACGCAATCACATCATCGGCCAGGTCGTCGATGCTCTTGGTGTTCGCATCGAGAACCAATTCGGCCTGCTCCGGGGCTTCGTAGGGAGCGTTCGGATCGATCCCAGTGAAGTTCTTGAGTTCGCCCGAACGGGCCTTCTTGTACAGACCCTTCGGGTCGCGCTTCTCGCAGGTTTCCAGCGAGGCGTTGACGTAGATCTCGTGGAATTCGCCGTTCTTGAACAGCGCCCGCACTGCATCGCGGTCGGCCTTGTACGGCGAGATGAACGCGGTCAGCGCGATCACGCCCGCATCCGCAAACAGCTTCGAGACTTCGCCAATCCGGCGGATGTTCTCGGTCCGGTCTTCGGCGCTGAATCCGATGTTCTTGTTCAGACCCATCCGGATATTATCGCCATCCAGAATGTAGGTGTGAATGCCCATGGCGTTGAGCTTGTGATCAACCGTGTTCGCGACCGTACTCTTGCCCGAAGCACTGAGTCCGGTGAACCACAGCACAGCCACCTTGTGACCATTCAACTTCTGGCGATCCGCGCTCGACACGCGGTGATCGTGCCAAGTGACGTTTGTGGCCTTTTGTTCTGCCATCTCGTGAAAACTCCTGCTTCCGTGGGGGGGACCGGTCCGCGACCGCCACATCGCGGTGCATTCATGCGCTCCTCCAAGGCGCCAGTCCCACTTTCGTCTGTGTGGGGGAGGAAGTGAAGCCGGGATGCTAGAGCATGCCAGCCCGCGGGGGAAGTGCGGTCGTGGGATACGTACATTTGGTGTCGGTCTGAGTCAGGCTGGTGGTGTTCTCAGGCGAGCGGGTCGTGGAAACTTCCTGTCGACTGGACCCAAAAGTATCCACCCGTGGGCCGGGTGGGGTACTCGATCTGGATTTTCCACATTGCCGCGAAACAGCCCGACACATGAGGCCAGCCGCTCCCGAATCAGGACTTCTGCTTCTTGGTCAGTGTGATGACCACGGTCGAGTGCCCACAATCGAATGCGGAACCGGTTTCGCGGAAGTACACCCGCAGCCGGTGCGGATGCCGAGAACTTCGACAGGTTCCGATGTGACGTTCGTGAGCCAGAACTCGACCGGAACCGTATCCCCGGTCTTCGCACACAGCACCCGCACCGGCTCTTCCACCACCACCACAAATCCGTCCGACCGCGCCAGCCAGTGCTGCAGCAGCCACGACCGACCCAAGGCCACAGCTGCTCCCAGCGAGGCACCACTGTAACACCGGTGTGTACGAATTTCACGCCGCAGGTTGGCGGCGTCCCCGCACCAGCCACGCGCCGATGGCAATCGTTAAGACGCCGAACCCGATCAGCAGCCAGCGCGGCCACGGGTTCGGGTGGAGGGTCTCTAGGACCGACTCGGAGAATCCGTAGTGCGGGAGATAGAATTCTGCGTCTGGGATTGACCAGGGCTTTGGGAGTTCATACGTCAACGTTCGCTCCGTGCATTGGGTTTTAGAGATACTCGCCGTGACGATTTTGCGAGGGATGTAAACCTCGACTTCGTTGAAATACTCGAAATTACGGATCTCGTGACGTTCCCCGTGGGCAATATCGATGACCCAAGACAAAACACGGTAGTGATGGCTGGGGTCCAGTATCATGCTGTAAGCGTCTGGCCCGGGTTGTGCCTTTTTGTACTGAGCGGAAAACTGTATGCGTCGTTGGCCGAGTTCCCCAGTGGCGATGCATTCCATGGGTTCGAATTCACGGGAATCCAATAGTTTGGCAAGTGGCATACCCGCCAAGCGACAGGACGACAACAGATGCAAGCGTTGTTCGCCCCAAGTAGGCAATCCATTCTCGCGACCGGAACCGGAACCGTCATTGGTAACTAGATTGAGCTTTTGGAGTGTTCCCCGTTTTTCCATGTCTGGTGTATACACCTCAAAATCATATTTCGAATTGGCCACGGTATGACCCATGCTTTCGGGAGATTGATCACTCTGTGCTCGGAAAAGAGTGACACGACGATTGATATCATAAGCCAGTCGACGTGTTCCTTCGCTCTCCAATTTCAGATTTCCGGCTGGCCCTTTTTTGTAGGATTCCCTAAATGTCACATCGATCGATTGAAAACCTTGCTCCACGGCCTGCCATTCTTGGACAGCACTCTCTCGCAATTCCCGAAGCACTGCCGCATCGACGGTGGGCGCGGCCGCAACCGTACTTGTTAAGACGATGTAACAACACATGGAGAGACCATAAACTAGCAGTCCGTGGAGTCGAGATTTCAAGGTATTCACCCACACACTGGATCGGGAATCACTACGGCTGGCAGTCACAGACTGGGGTAGTCGCAGGTGCAATTGGAGTGAAGTTCTTGCAAGACTTGTTGGCTTCGGTACAAGCCGCAGAACAAGGTCTGGCTGACGCCAAGCACGTTGCGGTGGAAGAGGTCGAACCGTCAGCCTGCGCTGATGAACTCATCCCCGCAGCCAAGCACAGGCCGCCAACGGCCAACATCAGACATCCACACAATTTGCGAATCATCGTCTTCTCCTTGGTCATCCAATTGCAGTGGGACAGAATATCCCGCCGCTTCTCAAGTTCCCAGTGAGACCACCTCACGGGATCACGTTCACGCGGATCGACATCCCGAATTTGCGGGCGGGACGGTCGAGGTAGAGTACGGGCGACATTTCAAACGTGTCACCAGAGCCACGTCCCTGCATCGAGACGGTCAGCGTGACAGTCTCGGTCGAGTGCGCTGCAATCGTACACGGAACCGGTTTCGCAGAGGTACACCCGCACCCGGTTTTGATCCCCAGCACCTCCACCGGTTCCGAAGTGACGTTGGTGAGTCGGAAGTCGACGGGGACGGATTCCCCGGTCTTCGCACACAGCACCCGCACCGGCTCCTCGACCACAATCACAAACCCATCCGACCGGGCCAGCCAGTGCTGCATCAGCGACGACCGACCCAAGGCCATAGCTGCTCTCAGCGAGGCACCGCTGTCACACGGGAACGTACGAACTTCACGCCGCAGGTTGGCGGCGTCCCCGCACCAGCCACGCGCCGATGGCAATCGTTAAGACGCCGAACCCAATCAGCAGCCAGCGCGGCCACGGGTTCGGGTGGAGGGTCTCTAGGACGGCCTCGGATATTCCGTAATATGGAAGTAAGAACTCCTTCTGAGAAAAAGTACATATTGTAGGTGTGTCAAATACCTTAAGTGTCTGATCAACTTTGCTTCCAGATACAACTGTGTTAGTCGTCTGTCTTTTAGCAACTGGACCAAATCCTGATTCTTGATATTCATTGACAGTCTGAACGAGACGAATCCCGTCAGGAAATCGTTTCCCCGTGGTCATGATTCGGTAGTCTGCTGCGGGATCAATGTCGATCCACACCACTGATCCCGGATCCCGAAGAACCTTGAGATGTTCGAACTTGGACTCGATGCGTATCCAACGATGATCACCCTCACCCGGTGAGACGTACTTGACAACGACAATCTTGGCTTCACTCGATTCAACGAGTTGCCATGCAGGCATTCCAAAGGCGTTCCAAGCTGCTCCGATTCCTCGTGTATTCTCGCGGATCATGCGTTCTTCTGAAGACAGCCCGTCTCGTTCCGAACCGAGTTCGACTGTATGGAGCACTCCCACGACACCTTCTTCTAGTTCACTGACCTTGAATCGATACCTACTGTTGGCGACTACACGGGATGGTTTTTGCCCCTTGTGTTGAATTTGGTTGATCTTGTCCCCTGATGGGCCAATTGCAAAGATATGAGAACTTGACACGGAAGTTTTAGATGCAGGAACGGTGTACGTCCATTCAAAAGCGATCTGCGCATTCTTCTGCATAGCCTCCCATCGCTTCCATTGAGGCGTTGCTTTCTCCTTCACCTCAGCAAGTAGATTCAAATCGATTTCCTCGCAACGCACAAAACGCGATGTGGCGAACATGAAAACAGTCGTAAATGCCACAGATAATGTGACCGACCGCGAACGAATTAAACTCATGGGAGACAATCTCGACGCGTTCATTGCAATTTGCAACCCACTCGGTGGTGATGATTCAAGAAAGTCCGATTTCCAACAAACGTGTTGTCGATCCATCTCACCCAACCACTGGGCAGTCGCAGGCCGGATCGTGATGGTCCGGCCTGCGATCATGACCAATTCATCCACAGGCACAGGCACCTTCAACACTCATGCAGGTAGTGCCTGTCGGGCAGGAGCCTGAACAAACGCCACTGGAGTGTGAGCACGACCTCTCAGTAGTGGACGCAAAAGCCACTCCAGCGATCAAGTAAATGCCTTGCACAATCAAGCAGATTGCGAGCTTCCGCATCGATCTCTCCTCTCGGATTTCGGATTGTCCATCAACCGCAGCCACACGCTCCTTCGATCGACATGCACGAACCGCTGGAGCAGTAGCCACCCGGACACACAGTGTTTGCTGTACAAGCCTTCAACGAGGTTGAGGCGAAGGTCACTCCGACGGATGTGCAAAACCCCGCAAGAATCAAACCAACGGCAATCGTCTTCACAAGCATCACATTCTCCCAAGTCTTCGGACACGAACAACCAGGTGAGACGACATATCCCACACTGCCACTTATCGCAAGTCAATTGCTTGACGGGGTAATGGCAACTCGAACGAACATTGGCACTCGACGCGCCGGACGGTCCACATAAATCACTGGCTCTAAGATGAATTCATCGCCCTCGGTTTGTCCACCCAGGTTGAGTGTGAGGCTCAACTTTTGTGATTCGTGAGCTTGTATCGTACACGGAATCGGAGAGGCGGACGTGCATCCGCAGCCGGTTTGCACTCCAACCACTTTCACGGGAGTATTGGTCACATTCGTGACCTCAAAAACTATTGGAACGATTGCACCAACCTTAGCCGATAGCACACGTGACGGCTCATCGACCACAATCACAAACCCATCCGACCTCGCCAGCCAGTGCTGCATCAGCGACGACCGACCCAACGCCACAGCTGCCCCCAGCGAGGCGAAGAGTGTCAGGACAATGAGGATTCGTGAGATCGGCGAACGCATGTTTGACGAGGCCCGCTGTGAGACGACAGGCAGTGAATAAGAAAGTAAGTTGTTCTCTATCGGCCCGCCCCCCCCCCCCCGGG
>JAYTCW010000475.1:0-4250 GCA_043736295.1 Planctomycetota bacterium
CGCAAAAGGAGAGGACTCTTCCTTTTGCGTTTCTTGAGTTTTTTGCGGCCAGTCCTCCAGGTCGGTATTCACAGCTTCGTTGAAGGGAGACGTTTGCACTGGGCACAGGCACGTAGGAAACGTGCCCCACGGGGACGGATCGATCTGATTCGTGCCCCCAACCCTCAGGCGATCCCCTAAAAAATACTTACTGGGCGGACAACCCCCGCCAGACAAGCTTTCCGTCTCGCCCGACTCCCTTCGATGGAAGGGGCTACTGAATTCGAATAATCAAACGAGGATGTCCGTTGCGAATTGCATTAGGCCCGCTCCCACGGGAACGCGATGACATCGTCGATCCGGTCGCACTCCCACAGCCACATCAGCAGTCGATCATACCCCAGAGCAACGCCCGCACTGGCCGGGTAGCCACGCCGCATGGCGTTCTCCAGATGGCTATGCGTGGGGAGGGGACTCAGTCCCTCGCGAACTCGCAGAGCCGCCTGCCGCTCCATGCGAACCCGCAGCTCGTCCGCATCCGTAATCTCATGATATCCGTTGCACAGCTCAACACCGCCGATGTACAGCTCGAATCGTTCGGCAACCGGTGGGTCTTCATCTCGCACTCGCGCGAGCGCCGATTGCGAGGCGGGGAAGTCGTGCAGGAACATCGCCCCTTGCGTTGCCATCCACGGTTCGACACGTTCCGCCAACAGGAGATTGAGCCACGCATCGCGATCGAGTGTCTCCGGTGAATGCACTCGGACGCCGAGTGAATCAGCCAGTTCTCGCAGCTGAGGCACCGTCAGCTTTAAGGCTCGTGTGCCGACCGCGTTCTCGAATGCGATGTCATAAGGCATCCGGGCGAAGGGGACTGCTGAAAGGACTCTTTGACACGGGATCAAACTTTGGGTCAGGCTAGCGGCCTGTACCGCCTGCCGGACCAGAGACTCGGTCAAGGCCATCTGATCGCGGTCGTTATCGCCCACGCGATACCATTCCAGCATGGTGAATTCGGGATTGTGCCGGGGACCGCGTTCTAAGCTGCGAATGGCTTTCGTGAACTGAAAGATCGAGTCTGCACCGGCCACGAGCAGCCGCTTCATGGCGAACTCGGGCGAGGTTTGCAGATAGCGGGGCGGCACTCCGGCCCCGACCGGAACAGCGACGGGGTCGAGCCACAAATCAACGCAGACATCACTCGACAGCAGCGGGGTCTCGACCTCCCAGTACCCCTGGGTCATGAAGAACTGGCGGATGGATTGAGTGAGTTGAGACCGGGCCTGGAGCGTGCTGATGGCCGCAGAGGGGAGATCGAATTCGTAGTTGAGAAGCATGTGGAATTGCAGAATCAATTAGGAGAATAGGCCGAGACAAGCCCGTCTGGGAGTCGGGTTTCTAATGATGAATTGTCACTACAGGCTGGTCCCTTCCTCGGCGTTCCTCGGCAGTGCTCGATACTTTCGCAGGTTCTTCGCACTCCAGATTCGCCACTTTTCGAAGGCCGCTTCCCGCTGCGCTTCGGTCTCGAATGACACCACGACTGAAGTGACGTTTTTGGAAGCATCCACCGTGAGCGCTTTGAGTCCGAACTGCGTGGGGTCTTGCTTGTTCATCGCAATGAGGGTCAACAGTGCCTGGTCCCTCAGCTGGGTGGAACCGTTCGGTTGATTGTCGGGGCCACGACCGATGTTCAGAACCTGCGAATCATCCAGTCGCGTTTCCACGACCGCCATCTCGGGAGCCCCGCCAAATCGAATGATCGCCAGAAACGCAATTTGCAGCTGATGCGGACTGCCCTGTTGCTCCAGCATTTCCAGAGCGGGAGTCACCGACTCGGGGAGTGAGAGCTGCCACGCGACACTCAGCCGATCGAACGCGGTTCCCGCACGCGAGGTGACCACCCAGCGGGTCAGTAAGGCTTGGAGCAATTGTCCCGACGCAGTTTCGTTCACTCCCTGGACGACACCCTGGCGAATCGTCCGCACAGACAGACTCGCCGCATCTGCGGGGTGGGTCGCTTCTGGATGAATCAGCAGCAGCAGGATGGCCGAGGCATTGACCGTGGAAATCCCTAGTGGAACTGACCCGTTCGGCATCCCCATGTTTTGCAGCTGACGTTGAAGTTCCGTCGAGAGGAGATCCGGATGTGAGAGCGCGTGGGCGAGCTGAGAGTTTCCCCGCAGAATCCCGGCGTAGGCAGTGCGGAACTCCGGAGTGTCTTCCACCATGTCGGCGACCAGAGACCATCCGGGCAAAGTGGTGGAGGAGCCGGGAGTCAGAAACGCTTCGATCGACTCCGAGAGCCCATCCTCTTCGATCTGTTCAATCAACTGCTGGGCTCGGCGTCGGAGTTCCGGATCGGGACTCTGGAGTGCCTTCATTAAGGCGGGGATGGCTGCTGGTCCCGTGTCCCGGCAATCCGCCTCCGCCTGTAGCCGCTCTCGAAACGAGGGGGCGCTCAGTTTCATGACCAAATCGGCGATCGTCTGAGGATCGTTGGCCTGCTGAGGAGAATCCGCCCAGACCCGACTTGATGTGGTGGACGACATGCCGAGCAGCAACAGACAGGCGAACGACACCATCGCAGCCCGAGAACTCCAGTCGCGCGAGGACTCCTGCGGACGGTGTCCGTGATCGATGAGGAGTTCGGTGTGCTGCATGGAGGCTTTGCTCCCCAGAGTTCGACCGACTCCCGCTCGAGACGCTGCGAACCGGCGGGATGGTCGGATGACCCCCTCATTCATACCATCCCGAGCCCCTGTTCGACCAGCCGAAAGCGGTGGGTGTGACCTTTTCCGGGTGAGAGCCCTGCCAGGACCGAGCGACAGCGTCAGTTCTCGTCCGCATACTCTAGCACGCTGAAACAGTCGCGTGGAGCCATGCGAGCACGCCCTCCCAGAAAGCTCAACTCGATGGCAAACGCACATCCCACAACCTCGGCCCCGCTGCGTTCGACCAGCTGGGCGCAGGCGTTGATCGTTCCTCCAGTCGCCAGCAGATCGTCCACCAGCAGCACGCGGTCCCCGAGCTTCACCGCATCGGTGTGCATCTCCAAGGTGTCCTTCCCGTACTCCAATTCGTAGTGAAAGGCACTCGTGTCGAACGGCAGCTTCCCCGGCTTGCGAACTGGCACGAAGGCTGCATTCAGTTCCAAAGCGACCGGGGCTGCGAAGATGAAGCCCCGCGCCTCTGCAGCTGCGACGACATTGATGCGGCTGTTGCGAAATCGCTCGACGATGCGGCGGATCGATTCGCGAAACGCCTCGGGATGAGACAGCAGCGGCGTGATGTCCCGGAACATGATTCCCGGCTTGGGAAAGTCTTTGATGCTGCGGATGTACTGCTTCAGGTCGAGCATGGGGGAGGGTCTTCAGAGAAAAGTGATCGTCTTCGGCAAGCCTAGCTGATGGATTGCAGAATGAAACATGTGTCCCCGAATTTCAATACGTAAGCAACAATCGGTCGGCAACGACCTCACCTTCAAGCGTCTGCCCACTCATTTGAAGTCGACGCAACATCGATCGGCCACAATCGATCAACACTTCACGCTCAAACAATCCCGGAGGAATCGGGAGATCACAGACAAGGTCCCCTGATCGTTTCGTTCCGTCAATGCTGATGGCTACGAATACTCCACGGGATTTACATTTCGCGACGACATCAAACAATTCGCTCAGTCGGAACGCCTGAGCCCCATAGATGATCCCTTGGCTGTGCGTATAGGGTGGATCGCAATATACAAGATCTCCCCGCTTGGCTTGTGCTAGGGCTTCGCGGTAATCGAGAGCGTCAAAGCGGGCACCATGCGTTCTACGATTCCAAATGTTGACTCGTGTATCGAACGATTCGGGAGAAATTGGCTGATGAGGACCACAGGGAGTCGACATATACCCATCCGCCTTGCGAAACCGAACCACGCCCGCGTAGCAGGAACGGCACAGAAAGAGGAAGTCTGCACCATTTGGCTGTCGATTGTACGCTTTCTTAATCTTCTCATATTCCTCAACCTTATCGCCCGACAGCATTTGATCATACCGCTCGCGATACCACGATTTGAGTAACTCGGGATTCGTTCGCAATGCCTTCCAGATTTCGATCAAGGGCACAAACACGTCTGAGGCCACCGCTCTCTTCGGAGCAAGGGAAGCCAAAACCGCACCACTCCCTAGAAATGGCTCGAAATATGTGCCGAAACTTGGCGGAAACTGTTGAATGATGCGGCTGGCATAACGTTGTTTATTTCCGATCCATTTCAGCAGCGCCCCCCC
>JAYTCW010000476.1:0-6494 GCA_043736295.1 Planctomycetota bacterium
CGACATCTGAGAATCACAGTGCATGAAGGATATGGCAGTTTGGGGGACTTGGTTGCAAGTCGTTGCCTGTAAAGCGTTTGGTATTCGGATAGCCTCTTAATCTGACCGCGCCCCGAACAACGCTACGCTGGCGGTGAACCCATGGATGTAGTTCTGCCCCGCCACCGGACCGAGTTCGCCTTGCGCAAAGAAGCCAGCCAATGGGATGGATCCGGCGACATCTTGAATGGCATTCGCATCGTGGTGCGGAGCCGAGAACATCCGCGTTCCGCGCCCGTTGCAACTGAACAGCAACCCACCGGCAGCTGGCCCGGCTTCGAGGGAACTGGCCAGGAGAGATCGCAGATCCTCGTCGGCGGTACTCGCATCACGAACGTGGAACTGCATGGTCTGGCCAGTGCGGATCAGGTTCCCGAGGGCCAGGGCACCGCTCTCCCGGTCGGCTCCGATGACGTTGGCAATCAGAAAGTCGCCGCGATTGAAACTCTCTTTGTACTCGCTCATCGCCAGACCGACATGAACGCCGCGCTGGATCAGCTGTTGGTCAGTGGGAAGGGAGTCGCGATAGAGTGTGTTGAGCTGTTCGAGGGCCGGTCGACCGCCGAGTTCGACCAGCATGTTGCGATTCGCGCGGGTGACCACGAAGGGCTTGCCAATTGGACGGCAGCCTTGCGAGACCACCGAGCGGATCGCGACCGGCCCGCCAATGACGACGCCGACGCTGCCGTGGTCGTACTCCCCATCGTTCAGGAACAGGCGGTTTTCGCCAGGAGCACTGGCTCCGCTGGCCATGCCCCCCAGGACTGGCAGGCCCGGGAACTCCGTCGAGAAGTGAGCCAGTAGCGAGTCGACAGAACAGGAGAACGGGTCTCCCAACAGAAACGCCGCGCGAGACTCCGGAGCCACCACATCGGACGAAGGAGCCCCCGTCGCCAGCAAACCGTCCTGCGTCCGCTCGAACGCGATATGAAACGCATCGACACCGCATCCGGGCAACGATGCGGCCCACACAGCGATCGACGGGCCGTTCTCGTATTCATGACCGTTCGCAGCGACCGATTCGGCGGTGCAGCCAATCAGTACACGCGACTTGACGGCATCGAACAACAACCGACCGACGCCCGGATCCATGGTGTGATGCGGCGACGCAAACACGAACACCAGATCGGGAGTCGTCCCCCCCAGCTGTTTCTCGATGGACGCCACAGCTTCGCCGACGGCGTGCCGCGTGTTGTGAACCTGATTTCCGGCACTGGCAAACCGCATCGGGGCGATTCCTGAAGAATGAGCTGCGTATGAATGACCCCACTCTGACCGGGAGCGGCTGTGGGATCAAGGCTGCGGGAGGAATCGACACGTCAACTCTTCTCTGACTGAACACTGATCACTGACAACTGATCACTCACCCCGTGTGTCACACTCCGGTGCGGGAGGAATCCATTTGAGTTTCTGGATCGGTTGCTGCCCTTCCAGTCAGTCGCGATGATCGTCGCCGTACGCCGCCGCGACTGATTCTCGGAGTTCCCCCATGCCGACCGATTCTCACGACATTCACGTTCGCGTTCGCTACTGCGAAACAGACGCGATGGGCTACCTGCATCACGCCAACTATTTCAACTTCTTCGAGATGGGCCGGACCGAACTCTTTCGGGCTCAAGGCGGCAACTACCGCACGATGGAAGAGCGAGGCTTCTTTCTGGTCGTGGTTCGCATCGAATGCCACTACAAAGTCCCGTCACGATTTGATGACGAACTGACGATTCGCACTCGAATTTCCCGCCAGACTCCCGCCAAGCTCGAACATGAGTATGAAATCCTCCGAGACGGAGTCCAGGTCGCCACAGGACACAGCGTGCTAGCCTGCGTCGATCGCCACGGACAAGTCCAGCGGATCACCGATGAGGTTCTGTTTACTGGCTGACTGCCCTCATGGTTGCCTTCCGTATACTGAGATTGAATTCCAGTCAGGGAGCAAAGCCAGGGCCTACGCATCGAAATCTTTCCAGAACCTGAAGGGAGATGGTCGTTTCCGTGGCGAGCGACACGGCGAAGAGCTGCACGGATGCAGTTCGGTGTTGTGAACGAGGCGTACGGGAGCGAGTCATGGACGGCGAAGCGGCGGGTGTTTTGGCCAGTGTGCGGAGGTGTTTTGCGGAGCTGCGTGACCCGCGGGTGCAGGCGTCTTGTGCGCATTCGTTGTTCGATATTGTGGTTCATCCGACGATTTTGGGGGATGGACCGTAACCGGGTGGAGTTGTTGAGGCATTGATCCGATGCCCCAGTCTTGCAAGGAGATACGTCTCTCTGCTGCAATGACGCTGCCAGCAGAGGCGGAGGCAGGCTCTGCTGGGAAACAACCGGCTAGGGAATCTCCTGGCCTCCGATGAGCCCCGGACGTGTCAGCCCCTGCCCGAGATTCTCGGCGAGAAGCTTTTCGGAAGCTCGGCTCAGGCCGCATCGGAGCCATGCCTCCGTAAATCCCGATGCCGTCAGGCATTTCGAAATCCCTCCAGATCGTCGGATGAACCCCAAATTGTAAATGAGAATTAACAACATCGTCGGCAAAAACATCATGATGATTCCAATCATGACGCTGGGTTTCAGCCACTTATCGTAGATCAGGAATGGCATTTCGATGAGGCAAGGGATGTGCAGAAACAGGAGGACCGCTCGAAACCAAGCCACAAAAAATTGATTTAAAACTCCAACCGTACTTCACCACATCGCCCGACGGCTCAAAGACTACCATGCTTCCGATTGGCATGAGTGGGAAAAAGTTGAAATGACCAAAGCGAGTCACTACATGACAGACTGCTGGCACCCCATCAACCTTTCCAAATAGCCCCGCCCCGATGCAAATTATGACGCTCGCCTTTCGACACAAAGTGATGTCTCTGTCATCTCGTCTTTGAACATCAGACCTCCGAAGTCTCGAAAGACTTCGGAGGTCTTCATCGCCTTCGCGGATCACTCGTCGGTCACGCAGCCTTCGCTCGCGGTCTTGACGTTCTTGATGTACTTGTAAAGCGTGCCGCGGGTGTTCTTGAAGGCGGGGGCCTTCCAGGCGGCTTTACGCTGGGCCAGTTCGGCGTCGCTGACGGCGATGTCGATGCGGTTCGTTTCGGCGTCGATGGTGATGATGTCCCCATTTTTCGCGAGGGCGATCGGGCCGCCGTCTTGGGCTTCGGGGGTGACGTGGCCGACGATGAAACCATGCGACCCGCCGGAGAAGCGGCCATCGGTGATGAGAGCCACCTTGTCACCCAGACCCGCCCCCATGATGGCCGAGGTCGGGGTCAGCATCTCGGGCATGCCGGGTCCGCCCTTGGGGCCTTCGAAGCGGATGACGATCACTTCGCCGCCGGTGATCTCCTTACGCTCCAGGCCGTGCAGCATCTCTTCTTCGCTGTCATAACACAGGGCCGGACCGGTGAAGACCAGCCCCTCCTTGCCAGTGATCTTCGCGACAGCTCCGTCGGGGCTGAAGTTGCCTCGCATGATGCGGATGTGACCGGTGGCCTTGATGGGTTTCTCGATGGGATGCACCACATCTTGACCCGGTGTCAAACCGGGCAGCGAGGCCAGATTCTCGGCCAGCGTTTTGCCCGTCACCGTCATACAACGACCATCGATCAGCCCCTTCTCTAGCAGGTACTTCAGCACGCCTGGAGTACCACCGACCTTGTGCAAATCTTCCTGCACGTACTTGCCGCTCGGCTTGAGGTCGGCCAAAAACGGAATGCGGTCGCTGACCTTCTGGAAGTCATCAATCGTCAGGTCCACCTCCACCGCCCGTGCCATGGCGATCAGGTGCAGCACCGCATTCGTCGACCCACCGACGACCATGATCAGGACCATCGCGTTCTCAAACGCCGCCCGCGTCATGATGTCGCGCGGCTTAATGTCATTCTCCAACAGGTTCTTCAGCGCTGCCCCAGCTGCGAAGCACTCCTGGTACTTGCCGCCGTCTTCTGCCGGGATCGACGAACTGTACGGCAGGCTCATGCCCATCGCTTCGATCGCACTGGCCATGGTATTGGCCGTGTACATCCCGCCGCAGGCCCCGGCTCCTGGGCAGGACTTCTGCACGACTCGCTTCCGCACATCTTCGCTGATCTTGCCGCCGATGTACTCCCCGTACGACTGAAAGGCCGACACAATGTCGAGCTTCTCGCCGTTCTCCCCGCAGCCCGGCTTGATCGTCCCGCCATAGATCATCAGCGACGGACGATTGAGCCGCCCCATCGCCATCAAACAACCCGGCATGTTCTTATCGCAACCTGGAATTGTGATGAGCCCGTCGTACCACTGGGCTCCCATCACGGTCTCGATGCTGTCGGCGATGATTTCGCGAGACTGCAACGAGTACGACATCCCGTCGGTCCCCATCGAGATTCCGTCGCTCACGCCGATCGTGTTGAACCGCAACCCGACCAAGCCAGCTGCGACCACGCCTTCCTTGACCTTCACGGACAGGTCGAGCAGGTGCATGTTGCAGGGGTTGCCTTCATACCAGACGCTGGCGATGCCGACTTGGGCCTTGTTCATATCGGCTTCGCTCATGCCGGTGGCATAAAGCATCGCCTGCGAGGCGCCTTGGGACTTCGGCTGAGTGATTTGCGACGAGTACTTGTTGAGCATGAGCGGCCAGGTTCACTGTAGAGGTGGTTCGCAACCAGCCACCGCATGAAGACATCCCTCACCCGTTGTCCGGTCAATACGGCGATGATAGCGAGACGCCGATCACCGGCGGTAGCGTGCCCGTAGGCGATGTTGCTCCTTAACTCGCCTTCCGCCAGTGGACGAACTCGTCAAGTGCAATCTTCCGCAATCGCGGAAAGTGAGAGGTGGGGTGAGTTCGCTGGTCCCCAATGGAATCTCAGTCGCGCAGCGACAGTCGAAATCGCCGTCCGCTTTCTCCGCTCCCCGCAGATCGATAGGATCAAGTGAGCGTTGCCAATCTTCTCGGAGGTGAGCCTTGAACGTCTTTCGCATGTTGATCGTGGTCAGTGCCTGCGCGGGTGGTGCCTGGCAGGGAATAGGAGTTCTCCATGGAGAGGAGAAGCTGATCGCTCAGTCCAAGTGGGAAGCCGACATTCAGATGTTCGAGGCTGCCGATCAGGCCACACCTCCTGTGCCCGGCGGAGTGGTGTTCTACGGCAGCTCAAGTGCCCGGCTCTGGGATCTCCCCACATCTTTCCCGAACTTGCAGACCGTCAATCGGGGGTTCGGCGGCTCGGACATGGCAGCGGCTGCGCAGTTCTACGAACGGGTCGTGCCGCAACACCAGCCGCGAGTGGTGGTGGTGTATGAGGGAGATAACGACCTCGCCGGAGGTCGCACCGCCTGCCAGATTCTGGCCGACCTTGAGACCCTCATTGGCAAGCATCGGTCGTCTCTCCCGCAGGCGAAGCTCATCTGCTTGACCATCAAATACAGCCCCTCGCGAGCCAAGCTGCGGCTCGATCAGGAGGCGGCGAACGCCCTGCTCAAAGCCCGCTGTGCCCGCGACCCACAACTACTGTTCGTCGATCTGGCGACCACGCTGCTTGATGACCAGGGCCAGCCGCAGCCGAAATACTTCAAGCCCGACATGTTGCACCTGAACCCGGATGGATACGCGATGTGGAATGCGAAATTGCTGCCAGTGCTGGCGGAGGCGTTGAAGCCCGCACCGTAGAGTGGAGACTGTTCCATTCTCGCTCACCAGTGACGAAGGGCAATCAGGGGGTCAGAGGCAACCCGCCGAGCAACGTTTCAGCGAGGTGAGACCATGTTCACCATCACTCCAGCATCTGCCTGTTCTGCAACCTCCCGAAGACGACATTGGTCCTGACGCCTCCCTCGCCTGCCTCCGCCAGCGGTGGGAACGGAGTGTCTTACGCGAAGGCGAGAAGAAGACGAGCCGCCGGAACCCTTCTCGCCTCCTCGCCTTTGCGTGAGGCACTCCGAATTCTGGATTCGAATCTCACGGTCTCTCGCCAAGTGGTCGACCTGATATCTCGTCAAATATGTTGTGAGCTGCCAACCTTTTGTGATGCACATCCTGTGGCCATGTGCCCAGCCTCTTGGTCGCCATCTGGCCTCCAGCTCTGCTATCCTGAACTCCACCATCACCGGATTCCGATTCCAAGTCATCAATGAGACCCACAGATGAGCTTCTCATCACGACTCTTCGCAGCTTACTTCGCGTTCTGCGGCTTCTGGGCTGTGACCACCACCGATCTCCAAGCCGAAGGGCCATGCCAGATTCACGCCGATGTGGTTTATGGACACAAGGACGGGATGGCACTGACGATCGATATCATCCAGCCCGAGAAGCACAACGGAGCTGCGGTGTTGTGGATTCAAAGCGGTGGCTGGTATTCCAGCTGGGTTGATCCGGAGGTTTTTGTCTTAGAGCGTGTTTGAAAAGCTACTTTCCCCAGTCCTGGGCCAGCTCATCGGGCTTCAGGTGGCGGACCATGCGGTGGATCATGCACACGCGGATCATG
>JAYTCW010000477.1:0-9882 GCA_043736295.1 Planctomycetota bacterium
GTGTGGTCGTGGACATATGGGCATTCTACACCACAGTGAAACTGAGCGACAGAACAATCTCGCTCAACAGGCCCAGAGTTCGGTGCGAGTCCAGACGAGGGCGGTGGTCACGACGCCCCAGAGAATGGCCGCGATCATGATTCGTCGGGTGGCTGCGTGCGGGTCGGTGGTCAGAGACACCATGCGCACGAGTCCATTGGCCGCCAGAGCGAGCCACGGGAACAGCAATGGCATCATGAACCGGTCGCCGGCGGCGATCGGAACATACCAGGCCATCATGACCCACAGGATGCCGGTCCAGGAGATCAGCACCAGCGCCGGAAGTCGGGGCGTGTGACAGAGCCCTAACAGGCCGAGTACGAAGAGTGGAAAGCCGAACAACACGCGTGCGTCTTCCCACGGTGCGGGGCCGAGGGTTCGCAGGCCGATGAACGCCTCCCAGGCGAGACCGGTGGCCTCGCGCTCGATCAGGTCGGTCACGGAGTGTGTCGCGAGGTACTCCGCGCGGGCTTCAGGGAGCGTCATCCGCTCCGCCAACGCGTTCGGCGACTCATACGCATCGACCCACAACAGATACGAATTCACATTGTAGGTCGCCGAACCATACCGCAGCAGATTGCGGGTGAGGAGCGGGGAAGCTGTGATAAGGAACGCGAGGGCCAGTGCCGCGATGGAGACGATCCCACGGCGGCGTTCACCTCGGGACCAGACCGCGAGAACTCCATAGGCCAGCGCCGCACCCGCGAGCAGCAACAGCCCCGTCCCCTTAGTGAGGTAAGCCAGCCCCAGCAGCAGGCCGACGAAGGCAGAAAGCAGAGGGCGGATGGCAGATGGCGGATGGCCAGATGGCTCGGCGAGCAGGTCTGTTGGTTCCAGACTCCCGACCTCCGACTCCGGACTTTTCTCGTGCATCAACATTAACCACGCCAGCCCCGCGATGCCGGTCAGAAGCGACTCGCACACGATGCGCGGGGCGTGATAGAGCCATGTCCCATTCGTGCCGAGCAGGACCGCCAGGACGCCCGCCGTCAGCGGACCCAGCCGCCGCCAGACGATCACGAGGGCCAGCCCAGCTGTTATGGTGGCCAGCAGGCACGCGGCCCCTCGGGCGAAGGTGATGGTCGGGTGCAGTGACAGGATCGCCAGTAACAGCGGGTGCCGGTTCGACTCCTTGAACTGGCCGCTCCAGAGACCGTGCCACAGGCCGCTCAACCCGCCGTGGTCGTGGATCTGGCGAGCGGTGGTGAGAAACGCCCCTTGGTCATCGTCGAAGGGGGAGTCTTGGTGCTGGGCGACCCAGAGAGAGTTGACGGCGAATAACAGAGAGCCGAAGAGGACGAGGATGGCACCTGCGCGGGAGCCCGCTGCTCGGGGAACCTCGCGCGTGCGGTTCAGTATTTCTCCGAAGCGGGCCAAGGATGACTCAATCCAGGAATTGCTGGCGCGGAGAGTCACTCCCCACGCAACCGTGCCCGCGAAGAGACCACCAGCTGCAAAGCCCCACAGGAGCGGGGAATGACTGGCGAGTAACAGCCCCTGCCGGATCGTGACGGCAGCACAGAGCCACGCGAATGCTCCGAGTCCGGCGATCACACCGCGAATCCAGCGCGAGTGAAACACCGGCGAGCATCCAGGGTTATCTGGATAGTGAGAGGGCTGGTTGAGGGTTAATCCCTCAAGCGGTTGTTCGTCCACCAACCTGGCCTCCCGTGGTCTTTACGAACTCGACCCCGGAGGGGTCACAGCGTTTAGCCGGTGGTTGAGCGAAGCGACACCACCAGTCAGTGTCCCACACAATACTCATCCAGAAGGGATGACAGATTTTGATGGGGGAAGGGCACAGGTGATTACATATCCCTGTGGCATCCCTCCAGGATGCAAGGCACAATCGGGGGACATCGCGACCGGTGGTGTCGCTTTGCTCAACCACCGGCTAATGGCTGGCATCCCTCCGGGATGGAAAGAGAAAGACTTCATGACGAAGCCACGGTGCGGCGGCTTGAGGTGCTTCTTCGTGAACATCCACGCGAGTTCGCGGTAGATGACAGGCGGGAAGCCTCTCCCACGGGGCAGAGTCGTCTTTCGCTCCGCGAAAGAACGTCCTTTCGCGGAGCGAAAGGCGACAATACTGGCGGAGCGAAAGGCGACAATATCGCGGTTAGCCGACGACCTGTGCATCGGTCTCGGGCACGGCATCGCTGTCGGGGTCGAACCACTCGTCCTTGAACACGATCCGCTTTTGTTTCTCCATGGCAAGGTTCGCGGTGAGGGCCATGATGGCGTCGGCCATCGCCACTGTGCCGGGACAACGCAGGCCGCCTTCGCTGGCGGGAAGCATCTTGCCGTCCTTGTTGTAATAGGACGGGCCGTAGTTGCGGATGGCGTAGGCGAAGTGCTCCATCTCTTCGGTGTAGCCCCGGCTGATGTTGCTGGCCCAGTCGGAGCCACCAGACGCTTTGGCCGGTCCCGCGTTCGTCTCGTACGCACTCAGCACGGGCCCGCCCGAGACCGCGCTATTCACCACCCACAGCCGCTGATCGGGCCCGCCGCCGTCGCTGCCCTTGCCCTCTTCTTTGTAGAGCATCGCTTCCTTCTCGGTCTTCACAATCATCGTCCCACGGCTGCCGAAGACGGTCTCGCCGTAAGGCTCGAACTTGTTCGTGCTGATCGACGAGTAGGTGACAATCGCGAGGTCTTCGGGGGCCTGAGCGTGGTTCCGACCGGGGAACTCATAGGTGACATAGACATGGTCGTTGATCTGGCGGTCGTCCAATTGCTTGTCCTTGGAGCCGACTCCCGGCACGCCGTAGAAGTTCTTGCCGCCAAAGCCCTGCACGGCCAGCGGGTGGACCTTACCCAGGAAGATGCTGCAGGCGTCCATCTGGTGGCTACCGAGTTCGGCCATCAACCCGCCGCCAGTTGTGTTGTAGAGCTTCCAGTCGATCAGCTGTTCGGGCGAGGTGTAGCCGAACTCCTTCAAGTCGATTTTCTTCAACGCTTCGATGTCGGCCTTGGCGTTCTTTTCGGACGACTTCCGCCATTGATCGGAGTTCGGGAAGCTGTTGTTGCGGTGCCACTGGGCCCGGATGTGCTTGATGTCGCCCAACAGTCCGCTGCGGACGAGGTTGGCCGAGTTGTCATACAGCACACTGTAGTGCCGCTGATGACCGACCGTCAGCACGAGATTTTTTTCGCGGGCCAAACGGATCAGCGACTTGCACTGGGTAATCGTGCGGGCCATCAGCTTTTCGCTCAGCACATGCAGCCCCGCTTCCAGGCACGCCTTGGCCACCGGCTCGTGCTGGCTCAGGGGTACGGCGATGATGACGGCTTCCAGGCCGAGTTCGTCCTTGGCAGCCAGGAGGGCCTTGTGCGAGTCGTACAACTTCACCTTGCCAGCCGCAGCAGCGCCGAGTTTCCGCACCAGACCGATACGGTCGTCGTTGCCATCCCCTTCCAGAGCGCGAATGCGGTTCATGGGACGCAGGTCAGCGATGGCGACCACCTCCATATAAGCGGGAGGATGTTGGGCCATGAGGATGTTTCCCTCATCCCCGGTGCCGATGAAGGCGACCTTGAGCGGAGCCCCCTTGAGTTCCTGGTAGCCGAAGTACATCGCTCCCAGCCCGGTACTACCAGCGGCGACACCCTTCAATAAGTCGCGGCGGGTCAGTCCCACAGCGTCCGAAAAACTCTGCTTGCCGATTTTCTGCTGCTCGGGGGTCAGGTTCATGGCGATCACTCCGGAAATTCGGGACAGGACGACCTTGCCCCCTTTTATGGAGGCCAGACCCATGGTCTTCGTTCAAGTCCTGAGATTGTAGATGGTCCCTCCCATTTTGCAGCCGGAGGGCGATTGCTTTCAAGGCTTGAGGCACACTCCTACCAAAGTTCTCTCCGAATCTTGATCGTGTGTCAGGCGCCCAGCCAGACTTTGCGTGCGAAAAAACTTCCGAAGTCTTGGGAGACTTCGGAAGTTTGGCGGGTAGAGTTCCACTGGCCGCTCGCCTAAAATAGGATCGATCCGAAAAGGCGGCACAACTTCCCAACGCCCCAGTCCCGACACTGGGGATTTCCGGCATCCTGCCAAATCTCTCCGGCCAAAGATGCCGATGGAAGCATGGTCAGGCTCCCTATTGAATCAGTAGATGCCGATGTGACGATTGCAGCGTGGGTTGCAGTGAGACTGGCGATCATGGGAAGATTGAAACGGACGTAGGGGTCAGGCCCCCTTCCTTCTCAGATCTGGATTGCGGGAACGGATTCTAAATTGAGTGCGATGGCAGTTCCAAGTACCATGAATGGTTCCTGTTGCGATGAGGGATTGTCTCATCGTCGTGGGTGTGAGGAAGGACTCCTCACCCGGATTGTCCCGGAGCGCCAAACTGGCCTCTCGACACGGGTTTGATGGGATGTTCTCCGCTGAACCGAGGGCATGAAGCTCTTGACCTCACCAACACAAGTTCATTCAGTCTCCCGACTATTCGGGCGACTGAGTTTTCCAGTGATGCGGCAAGTGGTCGCACCGCTGATCCTGCCCGAACGAACTTCGCATTGTCGCGAAGTTCGGGACGGTCCAATCCAAGAGAGTCTTCCATGGGTCATCTGCTGCTGACTGGCGCGACGGGTTTGCTCGGGCGATACCTGATGCGGGATCTGATGGAGAAGGGCGTCAAGCTCGCCGTCCTTGTCCGCCCCAGCCGGCGTAAGGCTCCAGAACTCCGCATTGAGGCCGCCATGCGCAGCTGGGAACAACAGCTCGGTCGCAAGCTGCCGCGTCCGGTGGTGTTGGCGGGTGATATCTCCTTGCCGGATTTCGGCCTTAGCCCCGCACAGATTAAGTGGACGGCGGAGAACTGTGACGGGATGCTGCACAACGCCGCGAGCCTGTCGTTCGTGACGACTGGTCGCGATGCGGAACCGTGGCGGTCTAATGTCGGCGGCACCCAGAACGCGATCGAGTTCTGTCGCCAGGCGGGTATTCGCAAGTTCTTCCACGTGTCCACGGCTTATGTGGCCGGGAAGCGGATGGGGAAAGCCTACGAGAACGAACTGGATGTGGGCCAGGAGTTCGGCAACTGCTACGAGGAGAGCAAGGTCGAAGCGGAGAAGCTCGTCCGCGAATCGAAGGACTTCGACTCGGTGACATTCTTCCGTCCGGGGATCATTATCGGTGACAGCGTCACCGGGATGACTACGACCTTCCACAATTTCTATGTGGCCGTGAATCTCGCCAAGTCGCTGTCTGATCATAAGACCGAAAAGGACGAGACCGGGCTGGCTGTCGCGAACCAGGTCCACTTCAACATGAACGGCAACGAGCGAAAGCATCTGGTGCCGGTCGACTGGGTCTCGGCGGTCATGGCCCATGTGGTCAGCCAACCGCAGCATCATGGGAAGACGTACCACTTGACCCCGCGCGTCCCGATCACCATGCGGTTGATTCGCGATGTCCTCGAAGCGGAAGTCGGCTTCTACGGAGTGGAGTTCTACGGAGCAGGAGATCGCCGGTTGGAGTCCTCCGAGAACGAAGACCTCTTCTTCCAGCACATGGAGGTCTACAACTCCTACTGGCGAGAAGACCCCGAGTTCGACACCACAAACACTCAGCTGGCCGCACCGCACCTCCCTTGTCCGATGGTCGATCGAGCCATGCTCCGGCATCTGACCCGTGTGGCGATCGCGAACAAGTTCAGCTGGAAAGACCCAGTTGTCGACGCTTTGCCCAAGACTGCGGGTGTGTGATAGACTCTTGTTCATGTGACTCATTGAAGCCCAGAGGTTGCCACCTCTGGGCTTTTTTATGGTTTCAGCACAACGGAGTGAGTGATGGCGGACCAACCGAACGTGATCGGACGCGGGTCGGGGCTGCGGCCTCCGAATCGGTTTGACAGGGTCCACGTGGAGTTGGATCTGGAACAAGTCGAGCACGATGACGAGTACCTCGCCACACTGACCAAGGTCCCGACGACCTATCTGCCCGATGACTCCCGCTCGATCATCTCCGAGAACGACAGCCCCGACCTTTTCTTCCGGTATAGCCTCAACCCCTATCGCGGCTGCCTGCACGGTTGCAGCTACTGCTACGCCCGGCCCACACACGAGTATCTGGGCCTCAACGCCGGGATCGATTTTGAGACGAAGCTGTTCTACAAGCCGCAAGCCGCAGCCCTGTTTCGAGAGTGGCTCAACCGCCCCAAGTACGAGCCAGGGCCGATCATGGTGTCGGGGGTCACCGACTGTTATCAGCCGGGTGAGCGCGAGTACCGCCTGACGCGGGCCTGTTTAGAGGTCGCCCTCGAAGCTCGCCAGCCGCTGTCGATCGTGACCAAGAACGCTCTCGTGCTGCGGGATCTCGACCTGCTGCAGGAGATGGCCCAGCACCACATCATCTCGGTGGCCATCAGCGTGACGACTCTTGACCCGGCCCTGACCCGTGTGCTGGAGCCGCGCAGCAGCACCCCCGCAGCGCGGCTGCGAGCGATCCGCACGCTCAGCGAGCACGGCATCCCCACGCGGGCCATGCTCGCTCCAATCATCCCGGGACTCACCGACCACGAGTTGCCGAAACTGATCGAGGCGGTCGCGGACGCCGGAGCCGAATCGGTTGGCCTGATCCTGCTCAGGCTCCCACTGACCGTTCAGCCCGTGTTCCTCGACTGGCTCGAAACACACGCCCCAGAAAAACGCGAGAAGATCGAATCGCTGATCCGCGCGACCCGCGACGGGAAGCTCAACCAGTCCCAGTTTGGCCAGCGTTTCCAAGGCACCGGAGCCATCGCCGACCAGATTCAGCAGACCTTCCGCGTCTTTGCCAAGAAGTCCAAACTCGACGGGCCGGGCACCCCACTCGACTTCACCCACTTCAAACCGCCGAGACCCAAGTCCGGACAACTACGACTGTTTTGATCCGCGACCGTTTAGCTGCGACGCGAAGTCTTCGAAGCGGAGCAAGTCCCGCGTTGCCGTTCCCAGCAGAACCCTCATCCCACAGTTCAGCCAACACGTTGATTCCAATCAGCGTACTCAGACGGTGGGAGTCCGCACCAGAACTGCCCCCAGCAGTCACTACTCCGTCATCGATTCCACAACAACACCGCGAGCGGCCAGGAGATCCTTGACGCTTTGGATGATCAGGGGAGAGATCGGAGTGAGTTCAATCCCGCTGTTCATTCGAGTTTGGGCGGATTCATGAAGGCTTCTTGATTTCGTGGGGGTTTGTCGCGTGATACCTCTGATGAGGATGCCTCGGTTGATCAGGGATTGTCATCTGGAGTCGCCCGGCCTTGACCAATGGCCGGACGTATTCATCCAGAACACACTGAGGAGTTCTTCCCAGTTTTCTCGCCAACTCTTCAACACTCCACGAACCGTATTTGCACATCGCCGCCACGATGTCTTGGACGGTTTGGGGCAGTTCCCGTTGTTTCAATTGGGAGATTTGGGCTAACAATTCCGGTGGTATCGCCGGTTGATCCATACCGGATTGCGCTCCAGCCATACCGGATTGCGCCTCGACCATACCGGATTGGCTCCCGCTCGCCGAAACAGGCCACTCCTTGAAAAGTGTCGCGGTGGGAACGTAATACGCCCCCGCCGCCTTCCCTTTCATCTCCAGAAGTCCTTGGTCCCGCAACTTCCGAAGGTGAGTGCTGGCATTCAGAACATCGGTTTGATTCAGATCACGATAGGCCAAGTTCGGTCAGTAGAACCGCATGAAGATGTGGTCGACCACGATTTCACGACCCACCGTTGGGCGGGTGTGAGTTGCACAGAATGAGAGAATGCCAGTGTGTTTGAATGAATCCACTTGGGACACGCTGCCTGCCTTGAGGTTAAACCTCTCATCGTTCAATGCTGTCGAAACCCGTTGGCTCCAACCAGTGCAGTCGGGTGACTGAACATACCCGAGCATCCCGCAGTGGTCGTCTTCTCGGGCATAGGCACCGCTCAGAAAACAACCGAGTCCAGCAGTTCCCAGATATTTGCTAATCGAGTTCCCCTGACCCAGCCGCTTCGCTTCGATCCGATAGCGGGTACGTGGCCTAGACGACGAGCAATCGATCCGAATATCAAGCCGCAATCTTTGCTTGCCCTTGCGATTGGTGTCGTGGACGGGCGGGTCATCATGGACGCTGAAATAGACCATCCAGGGGCTTGGCCGATCATCAAGCACCTGATCGATGGCCTTGACCAGTTCACCCGTAATCGCGGGTTCTTGTTCGGTGGCATATCGTGCCGGGTCGAGTTGCTCGTACCCCAGTTGAATCAACTGATGCACTCGCCGCAGAAAAACGCGGCGAAAGTCGTCCGAGTTGTTGGAATGCCCGCCGGGGCGAGAACGGGAAGTGTGGATCACGTGCCGTCACCCCCGAGCTGCAGCGTCTCGGCGATGATCTCAGTCGCATCCTGCATGGCCTGGCTCTCAGTCCATTGGAAACGTTGGAGCGGTTTCAGAATGAAGGTCTTGGTGCCCTCGTAGATTCGCAGGTTGCGGTCAAAGTAGATCCACTGGCGATGCTGCTTTCGCAGCCGCTGCCGGGTCTTTTCCAGTTGTTTGGCCGTGGGATTGTCGGCGGCGAGAACAATCCGTTCCTTGGCGGCGACGGGATCTTTGATGAGATCAACTTGAATCATCCCGGACGCGGACGCCTTGTCATAGATGATTCCCACTTGGTGCCGCTTGTCGAGTTCTCCCTCGACAAAGGCATCCAGGTCTTTCTTTAGTCGACTGGCATAAGCTCGAAGTTCGTCGACCTTCGGGGGGCGGACAGCTGGCTGGCCGACTTTCCCGTCGTTGAGTTCCAGTTTGACATGGACCAGATCGTGTACGAGCGAGCGTTCCCGCTCGTCGAGTCCGAGGGCGTCGGACACCAGTTCATTGAGTTCTTTCAGCAATGGCACCAGTGCGACGGACTCGGCATCAAACGGCAATATCTGTTGGATGCTCGACTCTTTCCGAATCTCGCGGACATCAATGGGCGAGGTCTTCACCAACCGAGAGTGCAGGTCGACCCACGGCTTCAGTTGATTGGGAGTGTAGTCAGCAATTGGAACGGGAATCGCCCGTAGAGCGTTGAGAGTCGCACGGTCACGCTTGACCCCCAATTCAGTGGAGGTGAAGAATTGATGGTAGAACGCGAAGTCGGAACTCAGGTAAAGCGACAGAGCCTTCAGAAAGTCGTCGTCGCCCGTCAGGCTCACGATGCCGATTTGCCGTTGTGGGATCAGCAGGTCTGTGGATGAATAGACGGCCCAATTTCGTGCTGCACTCACTGCGATAAGTGGAGATTCGTAGACTTTAATCCCAAGCTGGCTGCCACGACGATCAAGGTGAATCTTGACATTATCTGAAATGCTTGAGTTCGGGAAGGAGAAAATATGTCTAAGTCGAGCCAGCTTGGCAACGTTCAAATATGGAACATCTTTAAGCTCCGGATGCGGAGTAGTTTTATATGGACCCGTATGTACGGGGTTATCGACTAGTGCTGGACCCTGCGCAATCTCCAATCGCCCACAATCTTTCAACTGTCCAATGGTTGTGAATCTATCGCATACCCTTCCGAGAGTCTTTTTGTCAAAATCACTACCCCAGAACGCAAGCTTCCAGGGAAACCCTTCGCCGGACTTGGCTTGATCGGCAGGTACAGAGCTGATTTCACCACTCGTGATGGTCAGATTCCACGTAGCCGTTCTCTGATTGACATCTGGTCGAGTTGTCTCCTGGTTTGCAACGAAAGGTGAAAAGAACGATATTGATCGCTCTTGATCCGTGTCAAATTGAGGTTCATCCGACTATTTGGGGGGATGGTCATTGGCGAGATTTTAGCCTTGTAGGGTGTACTTGGTGTGGTGCAGGGTGAGGAGTCGTTCCTTCAGGTG
>JAYTCW010000478.1:0-7018 GCA_043736295.1 Planctomycetota bacterium
CATCCCGAACTGGATGCCCGCTTGATGAGCAGCTGCGGCCCAACTGGCAGCGAGGTCGCTGCCCGCCTTGACGATGCGCGGCCCGCTAGTGGCATCCCAGCTGGAGCACGACTCGGGTCCGCAGTAGAGGACGCAATCGGGTTGGAACTCGGCAATCTGATCGGCGATTCCGGCTCCATGTTCGGCAGGCTCGCCGTGGCAGCCTTCGATGTCGACCTCGTGATCGAACCAGACTCCGGCGACCGCATGGCGCTGAGCCGCGTGAACCGCTCACCGTTCAAACCCTCATGCTTCTTCGTCACCTGGACATCCAAAGCGAATGTCTGAGCCACCCCGTCTTCTTCTCCTGAGCAAACCCTGAGACCAGTACCAGCCGCAGGAACCAGATGAGAACAGCCGCATCAGCGCCGACACAAGTTCTCACGCACTCACTCCCTGTTCAATGACGAATGTCCGTCATTCGCTTACATGGGGCACGGAGAGGTTCCAGCGGAAAACGAGCGGATTGGATCCTTCGAAAGCATTCGCCCTGTAGCTGCCCCCTGTTCCAGCGACCCGACACGTCAGTTTTGAAGTGGCGATCACGAGACACAGATGACACGGGGTCTACGATAAATGGCTTTCGAAATCGACCTGGTGAGACATGAGATTCGCTCGATCGATGTTCGAGATCTCACGATTTGGGCGACAGAGGTTCCTCTCACCGTGTCATCCGCGTCTCAATAGCGACACTTCAACTTGCGTCAGCGAGGGTGCTGCCAACAAGCGTTCGACACCGGGCTGGATGACCAGGGCGGCTTGGAGAGTCGAAGCTCCCCGGGAACGACGAGAGACGTTCGCCATTGCTGACCAGTCGGGTGATTGGTTCCGGCATTGGACTCGCACGCGAGCCAAGGCGTACCGGTCAACAGTTTTGTACCGACAATGGGCGAATACACTCGGAACCCTCGGCGAGTGGCGTCTGGTGCCCCCTCCCTTGCCGTCTGGCTCGGATCGGTTTACAACGACGCTTGATTCCTGCCTCCGCAGCCTCTGGAGTTCGCTCATGTCGACCGGTAACGCATCGCCGAAGAAGAAGTACAAGGTCATTGGCACCCGCCCGATTCGGCACGACGGAGCCGACAAGGTCACGGGCCGAGCCAAGTACGGGGCCGATATTCGGCTGACCGGGATGCTGCACGGGGCGATCCTTCGTAGCCCGCATGCTCATGCCAACATCAAGTCGATCGACGTGTCCGCAGCTCTGGCCATGCCGGGGGTGCATGCGATCATCACCGGCAAGGATGTCCCCGATCATGGCAACAAGATCGTCGAACTCGGGGAAGGAGCCGTCAACCTGCGACACCTCGGCACCAATATTCTGGCCGATGATAAGGTGCTGTATCGCGGGCATGCGGTCGCTGCGGTGGCGGCTGACACGCTTGATCTGGCGGAAGAGGCGGCGAGTAAGATCGTTGTCGTGTATGAGGTGTTGCCCTCGGTGACCGATGTGCGGAAGGCGATGGAGCCGGGGGCTCCGCTGCTGCACGCCGATCTCTTCACCCAGGAGATGGGGGCCAAGATCTCTGACACGGCGAGCAACGTCGGGGCGCGGTACTACTTCGAGCAAGGCGACCCGGATGCGGGCTTCGCGAATGCCGCAGTCATCGTCGAGCGTGAGTTCCGCACCGCCACAGTTCATCAGGGATATATCGAGCCGCACACCGCCACCGCCCAGTGGCACATGGATGGCCGCGTCACGATCTGGTCCAGCACGCAGGGGGCCTTCTCGGTCCGTCTACAGGTGGGGGCGGTCCTCAACATCTCGCAGTCGCTGATTAAGGTGATCCCAACGGAAATCGGCGGGGGCTTTGGTGGCAAGATCGTTGTTTATGAACAGCCGGTCGCCGTGTTGCTCTCGAAGATGAGCGGTCGTCCCGTGCAGGTCACGATGAGCCGGGCCGATGTGTTTCAGGGGACCGGTCCGACGCCGGGCTCCTTCATCCGCGTCAAACTCGGGGCCGACAAGAACGGCAAACTGGTCGCGGGCGAGGCGTACCTGGCCTACGAGGCGGGTGGCTATCCGGGGTCGCCGGTGGCCTGCGGCTGCATGTGCATCTTCTCGTGCTATGACATCCCGAATGCCAAGGTCACGGGGTATGACGTGTGCGTCAACAAGCCTCGGTCGGCGGCGTATCGCGCTCCGGGGTCGACAAACGCCGCCTTCGCCGTGGAGCAAGTGTTCGAAGAGGTCGCCGCGAAACTCGGCATGTGTTCATTAGACATGCGGCTGCTCAACGCCGCTCGCGAGGGCACCCGCCGCGTCGACGGGCCGGTCTATCCCGTCGTCGGGCTGGTCGAGTGCCTGGAAGCTCTCAAGAACAGCGACCACTGGAAGTCGAAGCTGACCGGGCCGAATCGCGGTCGCGGCGTCGGCTGCGGCTTCTGGTTCAACGTCGGGTTCAAATCGTCAGTGACGGTCTCGGTCAATGCCGATGGCAAGGTCACGCTGGTCGAAGGCTCGACCGACATTGGCGGCACGCGCACCAGCCTCGCGATGCAACTCGCCGAAACCCTAGGCATCACCGCCGAAGATGTCACCCCAGTCATCGCCGACACCGACGGCGTCGGGTACACCGACGTGACCGGCGGCAGCCGAGTGACACACACCACTGGGAAGGCCGCTCATGAAGCGGGCCTCAAGATCATCGACCAACTCGTCGATCGCGCTGCCGAGATCTGGGAGGTCAACACCGCTCAGGTCCACTACGAAGACGGCGGCGTGCATGGACCCGGTGGCAAGAAGATGTCGTTCAAAGAACTCGCTGGAAAGCTGCACGAAACCGGTGATCCAGTCACGGCGACGGCCAACGTCGCCATTGGTGCGGTCGGCGGAGCCTTCGCCGCCCACCTCGTCGATGTTGAAGTCGACCCCGACACCGGCAAGACCCAAGTCCTCCGCTACACAGCCGCCCAAGACGCGGGCACCGCCATCCACCCCAGCTACGTCGAAGGCCAGATGCAGGGCGGCGCGGTGCAGGGGATCGGCTGGGCCCTCAACGAGGAATACTTCTACGACGACCAAGGCACCATGCGGAACTCGACATTCCTCGACTACCGCATCCCGACCTGCTTCGACATCCCGAACATCGACACGATCATCGTCGAGGTGCCCAACCCCGCCCACCCCTACGGCGTGCGCGGCGTCGGCGAAGCCCCGATCTGCCCGCCGCCTGCCGCTCTCGGTGCCGCGATCCACAACGCCACCGGCATTCGGATGACTGAGCTGCCGATGTCTCCGCCACGTCTGCTGCATGAGATACTCAAGCAGAAGTGACCCCCGAGATTGGTCTGATATGGCGGTGATTCAATCAGTCAGGATACGACATGTTGCAGACCTCTCTCCACGCCTGGCACGCTGCGCACAGGGCCAAGCTCGTCGACTTCGCGGGCTGGCACATGCCGGTGCTGTATACCTCGCTCGTCGAGGAACACACCGCGGTTCGCCAGCGGGTCGGGCTGTTTGATGTCGCGCACATGGGACGGCTGCGGTTCAATGGTCCCGAGGCGTTGCCGTTCCTCGAACAGGTTCTGACCACCGATTGTGGTAAGCTGGCGGTCGGCGATGTCAAGTACTCGCTCGTCTGTCAGGAGGACGGCGGCATCCTCGATGACGTGCTGCTCTACCGCCGCGAAACGACGTGGCAGCTGGTGGTCAACGCCAGCAACCGTGAGAAGCTCCTCGCCTGGTTCAGCCAGCAGCAGGCCGGTCGCGACATCGGTCTCATCGACGAGACCCTCAACACTTGCATGATCGCCGTCCAAGGCCCGCGCAGCTGTGAGCTGCTCAAACCGCTGACTTCGGCAGCTGTACTCGCTCTGAAGTATTACACGTTCACCGATGCGAGCGTGGCGGGCATCCCCTGCGTTGCGAGCCGCACCGGGTACACCGGCGAGGACGGGTTCGAACTGGTCTGCCCAGCAGACCAGGGGGCAGTTCTCTGGGAAAAGCTGATGCAGCACGGTGCCCCGCTGGGAATCACCGCCTGCGGTCTGGGAGCCCGCGACACGCTGCGGCTCGAAGCCGCCATGCCGCTCTATGGGCACGAGATGGACGACACCATCGATCCGCTGACAGCTGGATTGTCGTTCGGAGTGAGGCTCGCCAAGACTGCCGACTTCATCGGACGCGCTGCACTGGAACGAATCAAGGCGACCCCGCTTGGCAAGAAGCGAGTCGGCCTGAAGCTGAGCGGGAAACGTATCCCGCGCGAGAAGATGCCGATCACCCAGAATGGTCTGCCCGTCGGCCACGTGACCTCGGGCACGCAGTCGCCGACTCTGGGCCACCCGATCGCCATGGGGTATGTGCCCACCGAATTCGCAGCCTCCGGCACCGAACTGCACGTCGAGATTCGCGGGAGCCAAGAACCGGCGATTGTGTGCGCGTTACCGTTCTACGCTTCCCGCAGGCACAACTAACTCGTCTCGGGGGTATCCTCGTCCACTCTTGCCGACTGGTGCCTTCCGACTGAGGAGGCTCGCCGGGAATTCTCGGGGCGCGGAAATAAGGCGATCCCTGTCACTCCGAAATCGATTCAATCTCCAGCACCACGGGCCGTCCCATCCCGCCATCGAGATCGGGCGGGAGGATGCCACTGGCGAAGACGATCTCCAAGAGATTACGTTCGGCCAGAGCGGGGGTGATGTCGCAGCGGAGTACGGGGTTCTCCCCAAGTAGTGTCGAGAGTTCCGAGACCACTTGGCCGTTGACCATGACAGCGGTCGGCTGCTGGAGTGCGGTGATGGCCACCCGAATCTGATCAGTGGGGGTGATCCCCGTGGGAGTGTTGAACCGACGACGAAACCACACGGATCCCGGAAGGGCGGGCAAGCGGTCCCACTCATCCGGCAGCCGAATCCGGTTCCATGTCCACGCCTGAGTTGAGACCGGAGTCGGCACCGCCCACTCCCACGGACCTTGCAGGCGGATACGGTGGATCGCGGGATGTGAGGAATCAGTCATGAAGTCACCCACTCCGGCCAGCAGCCATCACAGCCGTCCCGTCCCTGGGAGGGAACTCCCCGCATGTCGCGTTACTCGATCCCTGGCACCGGGAAGGCGTTCGCGAACTCGGCGATCTCGTGGCGAATCTGGCTGAGAGACGCATCGTCGCTGGCCGCCTTCAGGCAACGCAGGATCCACGCCCCGACCTGCTGCATCTCGGCTTCTTTCATACCGCGAGTCGTCAGCGCCGCTGTGCCGATGCGGACGCCGCTGGGGTCCATGGGTTTCCGCTGGTCGTAAGGGATCATGTTCTTGTTGACGGTGATGCCAGCTTTATCGAGAGCCTGCTCAGCGATCTTGCCCGACAGTCCTGCGATGGCGGTCACGTCACACAGCATGAGGTGGTTATCTGTGCCACCCGAGACCAACCGGATGCCGCCCGCGACCAGCGTCTCGGCCAGCGTTTTGGCGTTGGCGACGACCTGTTGGGCATAGACTTTGAACGAAGGTTGCAGAGCCTCTCCAAAGCAGACGGCCTTGGCCGCGATGATGTGCATCAGCGGGCCGCCCTGCAAACCGGGGAAGACAGTCTTGTCGACATCCTTGGCGAACTTCTCTTTGCATATCACGATCCCCGAGCGCGGACCGCGAAGGGTCTTGTGCGTCGTGGTTGTGACGAAGTCGGCGTAGGGCACTGGGCTGTTGTGAACGCCGCCCGCGACCAGACCCGCATAGTGGGCCATGTCGACCATGAACAGCGCCCCATGCTCGCGGGCGATGTCGGCGAACTTGGCGTGATCGATCTCGCGGGGGTAGGCACTTGCCCCAGCCACGATCATTTTCGGCTTGTTCTCCTTGGCCAGGCGAGCCACTTGGTCAAAGTCGATCCGGTGGTCTGACTCGCGCACGCCGTAGTGCTTGAAGTTGTACAGCTTCCCCGAGAAGTTGAGGCTCATCCCGTGGGTGAGATGGCCCCCATGCGCGAGGTCCATCGCCAGCACCGTGTCGCCCGGCTGGAGCACCGACATATAGGCCGCCATGTTCGCCTGCGATCCGGCGTGCGGCTGGACGTTGACATGCTCGGCACCGAACAGCTGCTTCGCCCGGTCGCGAGCGAGGACTTCGACCTCGTCGACGAACTCGCAGCCGCCGTAATACCGCTTTCCGGGATAGCCTTCAGCGTACTTGTTGGTGAGAACGGTTCCGGCCACCTGCTGAATGGCGGCACTGGTGTAGTTCTCTGAAGCGATCAGCTCCAGTCCCTCCTTCTGGCGATGCTGTTCACGCTGAACACTTTGCCAAACAAGGGGATCGGACGATTCCAAAGGTGAGCGGGACATCAAACAGGCTTTCCAAGGCGAACCGTCAGACTGGTCTGACCGCTCGCCCAAAGACAATCCCCCCTCCCCGAGGCCACATGTAGCCAGGGTCAGAGGGCGAGTTGAGAATTTATAGCTGGAGGGGGAGCGGGCTGCCACCGATTGTCTTGTCGTTCGGTACTCCGAGGCATTGATTTTTTTGAAATCATGCTTTGGTGAGGAATACCAGTGGACACGACAATTGCGAAAGGGACACTGCCGCTGATGGTCTGCCACACGGTGGTCGAATGCGGCCGGTCGGACGGCGAGGCTGCCTTCTCCAACACCGTCTCCACAGTGATGCTACTGCTGCCCCGCTCATCATCTCCGGCGTCGACGGCACTGTTTGATCGACGCTTCCATTCAGATCAGTTCTCTGTGTTTCTCTCAAAATGTCGATTATTTGAGCAGTTTCTCAATCTCTCTTCAGTGAACTCACGAGCGGTCAGCCGTCAGCATTCAGTAGTCAGCCAGAAGGTTTGTTTCGGCTTCTGGCTTCTGGCTGACCGCTGATGGCTGATGGCTGATGGCTGATGGCTGAAGGCTGAAGGATGAAGGATGAAGGATGAAGGATGAAGGATGAAGGATGAAAACAAGCGTGATCTTGGTTTGCGGACTCGTTCATTCGCGTTGGCTGTGATTGGTTTGTATGGGGCACTGCCGAAATCGACCG
>JAYTCW010000479.1:0-3572 GCA_043736295.1 Planctomycetota bacterium
CGACACCCGAACAAGCACATCGAAGACGCTGTCGCTTACGCGGAGGCGTGTGGATGGCGGTATGTGGAAGCTGGTGGCAGTGCTCATGCGTGGGGACGAATGTTGTGTGCGTACGCAAACCGCGACGGATGCAAGTTCTCAGTGTATTCAACGCCTCGCGTCCCAGAGAATCATGCCCGTCAAATCCGCAGTAAAGTGGATGCATGCTGTCACAGAACAAGTGCTGAAGAGTCCGTCGAGGAGTGTGACCAATGAACCAACAAGAATTCGATTTCGCTCTCATCTTGAGCGGACCGACAGACATTACCTCAGAGGTCGAGGACGGTCTGTTTGAAGCGGGATGCGACGATGCGACACTGAGCTTGCAATATGGAGTCCTTTACTTGGAGTTCTCTCGCAGTGCCGATTCCCTGAAGGAAGCGATTCTGTCGGCCATTCAAGATGTCCGAAAGGCTGGCATCGACGCGGATGTGGTTCGTGTCGACGAGTGCAACTTGGTGACAATGGCCGAGATCGGGAGAAGAATGGGACGATCGAGACAACTGGTTCACCAATACATCACTGGCCAAAGAGGTCCAGGCGGATTTCCCGCTCCGGCCTGTAATTTGACTCATGGAAAACCACTGTGGCAGTGGTGTGCAGTGTCCTACTGGCTAGTCCAAAATGATCTGTTACGAGTGGAAGCATGGGAGCAGGCGCAAGTCGTTGAAGCGATCAACACCGAACTGGAGATGGCTCGCCAGCGTGAATGCAACCCGGCTCTAGCCAAGGAAGTGTTGGAGCGTTGCGGGTGAACAGCCGACTGGTTGCAGCCTGTGGGCTTTGGCAGACTTAAATGCGTACTGCCACGCCGCGATCGGCCATGTACTGCTTAGTCTCGGTGATCGTGTACTCGCCGTAGTGGAAGATGCTCGCAGCCAGGGCCGCGCTGGCTCCGCCCTTCGTGACTGCCTCAAACATGTGCTGCGGCGAACCGGCTCCGCCACTGGCTACGACCGGGATCTCGACGGCATCGGCGACTGCTCGGGTGATCTCCAGATCAAAGCCGTTCTTGGTCCCGTCAGCGTCCATGCAGGTTAAGACGATCTCCCCCGCGCCGAGTCGTTCCACCTCTTTCGCCCACGCCACCGCTTCCAAGCCGGTCGACTTGCGACCGCCGTTGATGTGGACATCCCAGAACTCCTTCCCGTCGCGGAACACCCGCTTGGGGTCAATATTCACGACGATGCACTGGCTGCCGAACCGCAGGGCCGCCTCACGGACGAAGCCGGGATTCGTCACCGCTGAGCTGTTGATCGAGACCTTGTCGCAGCCCGCTTTGAGCAGTCGGCGGATGTCATCGAGGGTGCGAATTCCGCCGCCGACGGTGAGCGGCATGAAGATTACTTCGCTGGTCCGCTGCACGACATCGATGATGATGTCCCGCTGCTCGTGGCTGGCGGTGATGTCGAGGAAGACCAGTTCGTCGGCCCCCTCGGATTCATAGCGGCGGGCGATCTCCACCGGGTCGCCCGCATCGCGGAGTTGCAGAAAGTTCACCCCCTTCACGACGCGGCCGGCGTGAACATCAAGACAGGGGATGATGCGTTTGGCGAGCATGGAATGTGGTCCTGAAGTTGGATCCCTCTGCCTTCTCAAAGGGATGGCAAAGATTAGCTGGTGTCTCAGCGAAGTGACACCCACACGCATCAGGATCGGCTGGCCGAAATACGCTCCCCGAGCCGCAACTTCTTCTTCCCCCTTGTGGATGCGGGAGAGCTGCGAGAGGTCATTCGGCGAGTGGCCAGAGGGTGCGAAAGACGGTCTGTTGTGCGGTCGAATGAACGCCGATCCGGCCCCCGTGACCGGTGACAATCCTCCAGCACTTGGTCAGGCCGAACCCGAGTCCCCGACCCGCATCACGTCCGGAGAAGAAAGGGTCGAAGGCGTGTTCTCGCTCGGCCGGTGTCAGCTCGGGGCCGTTGTTGAGCAGGTCGAGTTCCAACCAGTCCTGGCCTTGCCAAGTGCGGCTCCGCGATCGCAGTCCGATCCATCCACCGCGACCGACAGCGCGAATAGCGTTGCGCAAGAGTTCGATCAGGACGACTTGGAACTGCTCGGGGTCAATGGGGGTGAAAAGCGTTGAGAGTTGAGGGTTGAGGGTTGAGGGAAAGAGGGGGCTCTCTGGTTGATCGCTGATCGCTGATCGCTGACGGCTGCTCTCTGGATCCCGTCTCGCCATCACGTTCAGTCGCAGCAGGATGCCTGCCCCCAGCAACTCCTCAGCGAAGCGATCAGTGACGGAACGAATCAGGGGTTCAATCTCCACCGCGCACCGCTTCGGAGCGGGCGGGCGGGCGAAGACCATGGTGTCAGAAATCATGTCCCGGATGCGGAGGGCTTGGCCCCCGATCGCGGACAGCCAGCGGCGGTGCTCTGGATCGGTTTCCTGTCTGAGTAATAACTGCGAACGCCCGAGAATGGTGCCGAGTGGGTTGTTGATCTCGTGACCCGCTCCGCCCGCGAACTCGGCAAGGGATTTCAGTTTGGCGTCTCGCAGGGTCTGTTCGCGCGTGGCCAGCCACTCCAGCCAGATGCCGTACCAGTGCTGTGCGTCCCTGGGTAATGGAGGAGCGGTCGCTGGAAGGCAGATGGCACCGACTGCACCGAGGGAGGTGACCGTGAGCGGCACGGCGCTCAAGAGTGGAGAGGTCCACTCGCTGAGCGTATTCTCTCGCGGCGGAACATGGGCGAGTTCGTGGTGGCGAACCTCATACAACCGAGCTGTTCCAATTAAGCCGATCGCCGCCACCGCTGGCTCCGGCCAGACCCACAAGCCCGCCTCGATCGCCCTCTCACCAATTATCGCGTCCAGCAAGACCCGCAGTCCGTCCTCCAGCGTCTGTGATTGCAGCATCGCGGTGACGAAATGCAAAAACCCCTCGGCTGGGACTGATGTTCCAGCGAGGGGGAGTGTGGGGCTCACGCGGGGGTTCCGGTCTTGCGATCCAGTATGTAGCCACCTTCGCCAGAAGGTGGGCAAATGTGTGTTTGCTTGCGCCCCGCGAGCGATCTCCGCGAGGACAGTCTGGCTTGAGCGATTGCTGGTTCCAACAGCCCACGTTCTGGCGAACGTGGCTACCGCCAGCTACCGCATCGACCGGCTGGGCGTCTTGTCCATGTCGAGCATCTCGCACATCCGACCGAGCAGAGCTTCGACCTCGAACGGCTTCTGCAAGAAATCATCCGCTCCGGCATCGCGCAGATCCTGGATCTTGTCCTGCTCGACCAGACCGCTGATGCAGATGATCTTGACACCATCCAGCGTCGAGTCACTACGCACGCGCTGGCAGACTTCCTTGCCGTTGATGTCGGGCAACATGATGTCGAGAACCAGGATGTCGGGCTTGTACTCTCGGACCATCATCCCGGCGTCGAAGCCGTTGTTGGCCACGCGGACATCGAACCGGCCATCGGCTTCCAGAATGTCCCGGATCAGTTCGACGAGTTCCACATCATCGTCCACCACCAGAGCCTTCCGCCGACCGCTTTCCAATGCGTCAGTCGGAATCCCGTTGTCCTTCATGAACTTA
>JAYTCW010000480.1:0-37804 GCA_043736295.1 Planctomycetota bacterium
ACGCCCTTTTTCGGAGAAAAAGGCGACACTCTTCGCGGAAAAGACCGCCCTGCTGGCCTCAGCGCTCGACCCGGCCACCCGGCACGCCCGCATCCAGTCCGTGAACACCGCGCTCCGCGCGACACTAACCGAGTACGAACACCAAGTCCGGCACGACCTCCAGCAACTCCTCACCGCCCTCCCTCATCAACAATCCCTCCGCAGCCGCGAGTTCGCCGCGAATCTGTTCCCGGTTGAGGCGACTCATGACCTCCTTCGTAAGGCCATCGCTGCCAGTTGCTCAACCGACAGCGACTGAGTGAAACCGGAAGCGGTCATCTTCCCCAAGGTCGTAGTGCTCGGTAGAATTGCGAACATGCCCAGCGAATTTCGTGAGGTCGATCCCCGTCTGTTGCGGGTGCCTGCGTCCCGCCGTAGCGGTGCGGACCCGGTGAAGCTGAGACGGCAGATCGCCCGGTTCGGGGCGTCGTCTGTCGGGATGCCGCCACTGATCGTGTACGAAGGCGCGGACGGGGTGCTGGTGATTTACAACGGTGTGACCCGGGCGACTCGCATCGCCCAACTCGCTCCGGGAACATTGCTCCGCGTGGAAGTCATTGGTCGGCTGCGTCGGGCCTACGAGTCGGAGTCCCTGATCGGAGACTTGTTGTCATGATCTCAACCACCCAACACGAGGCACTCACACTGCTGACCGAACTCTGCGAGCTGTCTCCCGATGTTCGGCTGGGGCAGTTGCTGGCCCACCTGGGATTACTGGGCGAGGACCAGACGGGTCGGTCGCTGGGCGATATTGATGATGAGGAGTTGCTGGCGGTCCTGTACCACCACCAAGCGGAATTGGTCGGGAGGAAATCCGCGTCGCCGAATCAGGCATTGCACGAAACTGGGGCCGCTTGACGATCAAGTGACAGGCCACCCGACGATGACAGTTCCAGACTCGACGACGAGAGTGCGGCCATGTTCTAGTGCACTTCGGCGGACGAATAAATGTTGAGGCGATCGATCAATGGTCACAGAATCTGATGCGGTGAAATATCTTCTTGATGGTGATGGCGGCACACGAGACGTAACATTTACACCTACAACTCAACAAGCCGTTTCCTCTCTCTTTAGAGATTTACTGACGCAATATTGCCTTGAGTCGGCTTACGACAACAATGGAAACGACCTCGTCAATCAAATCCAAACTGACACATCCGCGTTGTATGGCGGTGGTGGATTTGTGCATGCGGTTTTTGCTGACGCCACGAGACTGATTCGCTGCCTGCAAGTATTCCTTGACTGGGACCAGTTGTCGAGTGAGTACTGCATTGAGATTTCATTTATTCCCGGTGACATCACTTTGGATTCCTTCACATTCGACCAGTTCCGCGACACCCTCACGGAATGGAATGACTCGCTCAACGCCGATGATTATTTCGTGCGATACGAAAACGCGAGTTGGGATCTCTATGATCCAAACGGCCTTGGCGTCATCTTCACCCGAAAGCAACCGCCCATGTCCGAACCATGCGATGAACCAACGTCATGAAATCGACCGATTAGACAATTGGAGATCCCTTGACACTTATCGCAGTTACTCGACTTGAATTCCTGCCCTGAGATGTGGCATTTTCGCCACAGTCAGAGCTTTGTGAATGTGGCGAGAAGACAACATCGTTGCGGGGAGATCGGCAGACTGGGCTGCCCAACGAAGATGTAACTCCCGTTCTGAGGAAGACTTAGAAAACGGTCCTCGGGACACCGGAAACCCGCTTGTCGGCGGGTATGCGGTTTGCCACTGTGGCTCGGATGCTCACGGTCTGCGATACCACTGTGCCGAACACCGACGTCGCGTATATCGCGTTTCGTGTGGCGTTCTTTGAGACATTGGAGCGGATCACGCTGGCCGATCAGGTCGGTCTCACCGGGGATCGCAGCTTTGGGTTTCTCACCGAGGTGCCGTTCCTGCGCCCCGTGCCGCCCCAGGTCCAACTTGATTACTTACTCGACACGTGGGCTCGACACATCGATTTCCACCGGCATCAAGCGACCCTCGCAGACGAAAGTGTGATCTACGCCGTCTGCGAGACAGCGGCTCGGATCGTGTCGATCGATCCGCAAACGGCCCGCCGTTATATAAGAAACGGGCCGCGTGAAGTCCATCACGACTTTGACCCGCGACTGGCGGACACGTTGCAGGCGTTTCATGTCAACCTCCCGAATGAGGGGGATTTTCTCCTCATCAGCCAGTTCCAGGACATGGCTCCCAGCGAAGCGCTCCCGATCAAGAAGAAATTTGGTATGTCACTTCCGGCCTGCGAAGTGATGTTCGAGATGCTCTCTCGCTGGCATATTTCCAGCGAATTTGCGATTAACTCCGCTGGGCTGCTGTCCAGCGGTGAGTTGGCCCGCACTCTGGTGATTCTACAAGTGCCGCAGTCGCAGCCGCGCACGCTGTGAATTAAACCCCATCCCGGCAGGGGCACAGCGACACCACGGGCTCATGGGTGGATTCCCTTCGGGAAATCGGCACATGCCACGCGGACTCGCGACTGCTCCCTTGTCGTGCTTGCTCTCAAAACTTTAAGTACCCCAGCATCTTCGGCTTCCGATCCAGGGCATGGCATACAGCTGCGGTGACGATGCGCCGCACTTCTTTGAGTTGCGAAGCGGTCGGTGCCAGCTCCTCGAAGTGAGGCGTCTCGTCTCCGGACAGCACTTGCAGCAGACGCACGCTGCCGGGTTGAATCGCGGCATGCGCGTACTCGGGTCGGCCACAGGCTTCGCACAGTAGACCCGACTGGGTGACCCAATACTTGGAACTGAATGACGGCTTTGCTTCTCCGTCCCAAGTGGCCGGAGTATCGCATTCCGAGCAGTGCGTGAAGCCCGGCAGATGACCAATCTCCCGCAACAGCAGCAGCTCGAACCGCAGCAGCACGAACCGGGGATCGCTTGCCTCGTGCAGCTGAGCCAGCGCCTCGATGGCGAGGTCGAACAGCAGCGGGTGCGGGTCATGCGGCTCGGTCCCGATGTCGAGTAACTCGGCCACGTAGTACCCGGCATAGAGCGGGAACATCTGTTTTGCGGAAGGTTGAAACCGACGGATCAGCTGGGATTCGGTGACGAGGTCGAGAGCGTCGTGGTCCTTGCGATAGAGGATGATCTGGACGTGAGCGAGCAGATCAATCGAGCCTTCGAACGGACCCTTGAGGCGTTTGGCCCCCTTGGCGAGAGCGCTGGATTTGCCGAACTCGCGCGTAAAAAATGTGACCACGCGGCTCGACTCACTGAAGTCGGCCAGTCGGATGATCAGTGCTTCGGCTTTTTCGGGAGGCATGGGGGGAAGAGGTTGATGGTTGAGGGTTTATGGTTGATCGACAGAGGGGAGTGGGTTGGTGGTCAATCGATCCTTCCTCGGTCGATCAACCATCAACCTTCCCCCCAACGGTTCGACGAGGGCCACACGCACATCCATGACATTCGTGTGCGTTGGGCCGGTGATGAGCAGGCCGCCGGTTTGCTCGAAGAATGGGTAGCTGTTGTGATCGGTGAGGAACTGTTGCGGGTTGAGGTGGTGTAGGGTGGCAGCTTGAGCGATTGCGGAGTCAGCAATCGCTCCCGCAGCATCCGTGGGGCCGTCCTCGCCGTCAGTGCCGCCGGAGAGGATCGTAATGCCGTTGGCATGGGACTCGCTCAATCGGCAGAGAGCGGCGAGGGCGAGTTCTTGGTTGCGACCTCCCTTTTGTGGACCGGGGCGTTTCTCGACATGGACCACGGGTTCCCCTCCACTGATGAGACATAAGGGGCGAGTGAGACTCGGCTGGACGCGCAAGCACTCCTCGGCCAGTTCTCGCCCGGCGGTCTTCGCGACTCCCGCTTGACCGACACCGAGGACGCGGACGTCGAGGCCCAGTGAGAGGGCTTCACGTTCGGCGGCGTCCACGGCGGTTTGATTGTTGCCGATGATGGACACAACTCTGATGTGGGGCACGTTTTTTACGTGCCCGTGTTCTTCCTGGACACGCTCAGGCACGTAGGAAACGTGCCCCACGCCAGAGAGGCGTAGCCGCTGCAACGACTCGATCACTGAACCCGGAATCCCGACCAGTCCCGGGGCAAACTGTTCGAGTAACTCCAATGCTCGCTCCGGCTCAAGTGGGAAGTCAATGGTCGGTCCACTGGCGATGACCTCCAGCGGATCTCCGATCACATCCGAGATCACCAGCGTCACCAACCACTGCGCACGACACGCCCGCGCGAGGCCGCCCCCCTTGATCCGCGACAACTGGCGGCGCACGCAATTCAGCTCGTCAATACTCGCACCGGCCAGCGACATCTGGCGAATGGTCGCGGCTTTGTCGGCCAGTGAGACCCCCGCGATCGGTGCCGGGAGCAACGCACTTCCCCCGCCCGAGATCAACACCAGGCACAGATCGCCCGCCCCCAGCGCGGCGACCCGGCGAAGAATCTCCTCTGAGCCAGCTACCCCGGCAGCTGTCGGCTCATTCAGCCCCGCAGGCCGTGCGGGATGTAGAGTGATCGACGACAGCGGTCTCACACAATCTGCCGGGACATTCACCCAGCCGGACAGCGACTTGCCCAGCCCGCCGAGAGCCTCTGCGGCCCCTTGTGCCATTCCTGCCCCCGCCTTGCCCGCTCCGACGACTTCAATCCGGCGGAGATTCTCCATAGGAATCGGAGTCCCGGCGATGACAACCCGGCTGCCCTCAATGCGGATCACCTGCCTCACCAGACGGGCAGAATCGACAGATCGAACCGCAGCTTTCCAAATCGATTCGACGAGTTGGCGACTGGGAGTCGATGCACCGCTCATCGTGGAGACTCCGTTATCGCATCGACTTGAGTTGCGTCGAAATTCTGGAGTCGCTGGAGGATGTCGTCTGATCTCTGCCAGGGGGCGGCGTTCATGAACTCGATCCTCGTGGCTGCTGTGGTGATGGTCGAGAGCAATGGACTTCTCCTCGAATCTCCTCTGGGCCGGATTGTATACCAACTGTGGAATACCGCATGAGCGTGTTCGCTCTCATTTCGGGTTTTGAACCTGATTGATGCAACTCACTCCGAAGGGCCGACGTTCTGTCTCATGACTGGGGGACTTCACCCACACAGAATTGCAGCGGTCCGATCAATAGGAGAACACTCCCCCGATCTGTTAGCCTGTTTACCAAGGGAAGCTCTGAGTTGACACTCGCAGTCTCCACCACAGGTTTCGCAAAGGGCAGGCACGATGAGCAGCGGTCGTTTCAATCTCCCGACATTTACACTGGGAGGCCGTCAATTCTGGGCGGATAGACAGTTCTTTCGCGGTTGGCGGATTCAGCAGCATGTCCTGTCCGGGCATTACCGACTCCTCGACCCGTCCTATATTCGCCGGGCTTGGGGGACGCTCGAGGAGTGCCAGCAAGCTCTCTCGGACGAGAAAGTCGCTCGGAAACTCGACCCGATGAGTGGCACCGCTGTCATCACTCTGCATGGAATCTTGCGGTCCTCAAAATCGTGGACCGATCTCCAAAGAGTTCTCCAGCCGGATGGCTACACGTTCGTCAGTTTCGACTACCCCAGCACGCAACGGTCCATCAGCGAGTTTGCGGATCAGCTGCAAGGAATGATCGCCTCGCTGGAGGGGATCGAGCGGATTCACTTTGTCGTCCACAGCATGGGCGGGTTGATCGTCCGGCGCTGGTGTCAGCAATACTCCGACCCGAGGGTGGAGCGACTGGTGATGATCGGCACGCCGAACAGCGGGGCCGAGGTCGCCTCGATGCTTCAGAAGAACCTGTTGTTCCAACTGATCTTTGGTCCCTCGGGACAGGAGTTGGTCGCGGACCCCGAGACGTTCATCAGCACGCTTCCGCTGCCCACCATGGAGTTCGCAGTGATCGCGGGTGCCAAAGGGGACTCCAACGGGTTTAACCCACTGATTCCCGGTGATGACGACGGGATTGTCACGGTGAAGAGTGCCAGATTGCCCGGAGCGCAGGACTATCTTTCCGTCCGCTCACTGCACTCGTTTCTCCCGTGGCACCCCGAGGTGATGGACGCCACCCGACGGTTCCTCAGTACGGGGGCACTGCGCGCCACTGGTGTTCGAGAGCCGATTCCCCAAAAGAGCTAGTGCTTCACAGCCAAACTGATCTAACACCAGTTCCGATGTTCGTTGAAGTCACTCCACTCCGGGTTAATGAGGAGTGGAGCATGGAAGGGAAAACGGCGAAGGTGGGACGCGATTCGCGAGACGCTCCCAGAGACCGCCGAGTTCGGTGTATCTGGGTAAGATGACGGCGGAGCAAGAGACGAAGATCTTGACAGTGGAGTGCGAGACACCGGAATGAGCGGTCGACCGATCATTCCATGAAGACACGAGGAGTTGCAGAACGAGGTGATTCAACGCGGATCAGTCATGAATATGTCCGCCTCGCAATCCCACTGTCTCAGGATCTTTACGCAATTTAACGCTTTGTGGGGCAGCCTCTTCGAATCCCCTCACATCGTCGAATAAACTCTCTGACCCCATGGTTCAAAGACTTTTCGGAAACACGCTCTCACGCCAGCGGCAGCAGGATCTCTTTCGGGTTCATCGGCTCAGGCGAGAACGTATATGCCGTCACCGGGCCTAGGAACGAATCCGCGTATTCCTGGATCTGGTCCGGTGTCTCGAACAGTTGGTCATAAATCCCAGCGTTGTCGTACTCGCAGCCATCGGTCGAGTAATCCCGACAGATCTGCGGCCTCGTCTCGTAGATGCCGCACATGTTGTCGGGTTGCAGGTGATCGCATTTGTTGAACACGCACAGGAACCACGTTCCCGAATCCACAAACACCGACACCCGTCCGTGCAGCATGAACCAACGGATGTTCTCGAAATCGTTCCGCTCCGTCGGCGTTTCCATCGGCAGGGCGAAATAGCTGCAACAGCGGGCAGTGCAATACTGACACAGGACCTCTCCCGGCTTGATGTCGGCGCGTTTGACGGGGACTTTAGACATGAGGACACCGGGGGAGATTTGAGGTTCACTGGTTGAAAAACCAGCTGCAAGGGCCTCGTCAATGCTTGGAATTGGGGTAGAGCCAGGCTCCCTCGGGAGGGCGAAGCTCCTGCTGAGCCGCGAGCCTGGGGAATCGTCAACCCGCAGTCGCGGCTCGGCAGGAGCCTCGCCCTCCCGAGGGAGGAGGACCCCGATATCAAGTCTGGACGGGCCACTGGAGCAGTGTAGCGAACGATCACGCCAACGGCAGTCTGCAGGAGGCGGCGACAAGGGACGGGTGAGTTTTTCTTCACCGCTGACTATGTCGCACGCGCAGGTCGGGCACTCAAGCAGCCCCTCTCATTCTCGCTGCTCTCCGGCCACACTAAACTCCCAGTTCTCAACAGACTGGGACTCGTGTCCCACAGTTCACGCTCCCCAGTGGCTTCCGGGAAAACACCATGCGACTCAGCCTCCTCGTTCTCTCGGTGTGTGCCCTGCCGACATGGGCGTGGGCCGAGCTGCCCTCGCCGCGTCTGGACCGGATCTCGGTGCTGGGCGTGAATCAAGGGGGCGAAGTCGAACTCGAAGTCGTGGGGGCCGACCTCGAGGGACTCACCGGGTTGGTGTTCGATCACCCCGGTCTGTCGGCCACTCTCATCGACGGCAAAGAACGCTGGTTCAAGGTCAAGGCCGCAGCTGACATGCCGCCGGGGACGTATGACATGCGGACCCTCGGTCGGTTTGGGGTGAGTAGTTCGCGACTGTTCGCGGTCAGTCGCGGCCTGAAGGATATCGCCGACAACGGCAAAAACCGCTCCGTGGCCGAGGCCCAGATCATCGAGATCAACACGGCCATCAACGGCACGATGGATGGCAATGCCGAGGACATGTACAAGCTGATCGGCGTCAAAGGCCAGCGCATCTGGGTCGATTGTCAGGCCCAACGCCTCGACACCGAACTCGACGGCCAGCTGAGCGTCCTCGACGCGCAGGGGCGGACCCTGGCGAGTAATGGCGACTCGTATGGCGTCGATCCGTTTGTGGACGTGACGTTTCCCGAGGACGGGGAGTACCTGATCGTGCTCAACGATCTCTCCTATCGCGGTGGGTATCCGTACCGGCTGGTGGTGTCGAATCTCCCGCATGTGGAGTTGATCTATCCGGCAGCTGTGCAGGCCGGGACGACCGCCTCGTTGACAGCGTTCGGCACGAACCTGGGAGCGGGGTCGAAGCCGTCAACGCGGACGGTGCAGGATCAACTGCTCGACGAGTTCTCGTTCACCGCCCCCGTGGGGACGGAGGAACTCACCAGCGGGGCCTATCGCTTCCTGAGTCACCCGACCCATCACTCGGTCTTGCCGACGGCAGCCACGGCCACACTACTCGGCAAGCAGATCACCGCTGAGCCGCTCGATAACACCTTCAACGCTCAACCGATGCTAATCACCGATCAGCCGGTCAGCCTCGAAGCGGAACCCAACGACCAACGCGACAAGGCCCAGCCGATCACGCTCCCCGCTGTGGTGGCTGGGAGGTTCGACGTTCCGCGCGATGCCGACTGGTTCGAGTTCACGGCGGATGCGGACGAGAATTACTACTTCGATGTCTACTGCGAACGCATCGCTGGCCGGGCGGACCCGTATCTCGTGGTCTTTGACGAGAAGGACAACCGCGTCGCCGAACTCGATGACTACGGCCACCGCATGAGTGCCTTCGATGGCCACCTGCGCGACCCGTCGGCCCAGCCGGTCAGGCTCTCCAAAGACAAAAAGTACCGCGTCCTGGTCCAGGACCGCTACCGGCGCGGGGGCGGGCGATACCAGTACGTCCTCGAAATCCGCAAGCCCCAGCCCGATCTGTTCGCAGCAGTGATCCATGGCAGCAACCCGGCTCCGAGTGGGTTCAATTTCTACAAGGGGACGGCCAACTTTCTGGATGTCGTGATCCACCAGTGGGAGGGGTACAACGGCCCGATGACCGTCACCGCCGAGGGGCTACCCCCAGGGATGCACACAGTGCCCATTCGGATCGCAGCTGGCAATCGCGGGACGTTCGTGGTCTGGACGGATGAGGACGCCCCGGACTGGAATGGAAGCATCAAGCTGAAGATCGAAGGGGAACGCGGCAGCGAGAAGTTCAAGCGCGAGGTCCGGCCCTATACTCGAGTGAGCAACTCGCTCAGTTCCAGTCGACCCACACGCGAGCTGGCCGCGTCGATCCGCGAACTCGGCCCGTACTCTGTGACGTGCGATCCGAGCGAACTCTCGATTGAGGCGGGCAAGGAGGCCCAAATCAAAGTCACCGTCAAGCGTCTCTGGCCCGACTTCAAGGACAAGGTCGCTCTTCAACCCCTCAACTGGCCCGGTAACATCCAGCTGAGCAACTTCGACATCGCAGGGGACAAGACCGAGGCCACCGTGACGATCAAGATCCAGGCCAACTCGCAGCCGGGAGTCCACACGCTGACGCTGCTCGGTCAGGGGCAGGTGCCGTTCCACAAAGACCCTCTGTCAAAGGAACGGCCCAACACGCTCGTGTCGCTCCCCAGTCGTCCGTTGACGATTACGATCACTGCCCCGCCCAAGCCGTGAGACACTCCGAGCGCTCACCGACCTTCAGCGTTCTGTCGCGTTTTCCTGCTGACGTTCTTCTCGCGACTCCCTACACTCCCCGCAGTGGCAGTGAGCCACCTCGGTCCTTTCACCACACGGATGTCAGATGATTACGCGGATCACGGGCAAGCTGGTCTCTCTCAACGGAGTCGAAGCGGGTATCGATATCGGTGCCTTTGAGTACGAAGTCGCCGTCCCCGACTTCGTGAGACGACAGCTGCAATCCCAGATCGGAAAGGAGATCACGCTGCGGACGATCGAGTATCTCGACGGCAACCCGCAGAAGGGCCGGCTAGTTCCCCGGATGATTGGATTCCTGTCCGATGTCGAGAAGGACTTCTTCGACATGATCTGTTCGGTCGACGGGATCGGCGTCAAGAAGGCGCTGAACGCGATGGTCAAACCCGTGAGCGAGGTCGCCGTCGCGATCGAGGAGCAGGATGTGAAGACCCTATCGGCCCTCCCCGGAATCGGTCCGGCGATGGCGGAGCGAATCGTCGCCAAGCTGCGCCGCAAGATGGCCAAGTTCGCTCTGCTGATCGCCCGCGAGTTCCCGCACTCGGTCGAACCGGCCAGCAGTGTTGTGGCCGATGCTCTGGAAGCCCTGGTCGCCCTCGGCCATTCGGCCAGCGATGCCCGCGAGCAGATCGAAAAGGTCATGAAGACCAAGGGTAAGTTCAAAGCGGTCGACGAGATCTTGCTCGAGGTTTACAACCAGAAGCGGGAGAAGTAATCGCGCTGCCGGGCGGCCCTGCTCGTCTGAGTTAATTCCAGAGAGTCGACCGGCACTCACCCGCCAGTCGACTTACCAGTGCTCAATCGGACCGTTGGGAACTTTAATCAGCGCGGTCGGCATGGACGATTCGCGTTCCCCATGCCGCGCGGTGATCTGGGTGACGATGGCCTCGAACTCTTCGACCGTTTGGAATCGACGCAAGCGGTCTTCCAAATCCTCGGGGACGCCCAGCCGCGCTCCATACCAACCCGCGAATTTGCGAAACAGCAGGCAGCTGTACTCGGCATGCTGGGCAAACATCAGGTGGAAGTGCTGGCGCAGGAATCCGATCTGATCTGTCACCGTCGGGACGAACTCCGAGTCCAGGCCGCGTGAAGCTCGCTCAATCCTCCGAAAGATCCACGGATCCAGAAGGGCCCCGCGTCCGATCGCGACCGCGTGACACCCCGTGACACGCCGCATGTTCAGCGCCTCGGCAGCCGTCCGGACATCCCCGTTGCCGATCACGGGGATGCGTTCGACGGCCTCGACGACGGCGCGAATGCCGTCATGACTGACCACCCCATGAAACCCCTGAGCCCGCGTGCGACCATGGATCGTGATGGCGGCCACGCCCAGCTGTTCGAACTCTCGAGCGAGGGCGGGAGCGGTCAGCTGAGTGGAATCCCAGCCGAGTCGCATCTTGACCGTGACCGGTATAGAGACGGCGTTTACGACCTGTTCGACGAGCCCGCAGGCTCCCTCGGGGTCGCACATCAGTTTGGCCCCGCCGCCTTGCCCATTGATATGGGCCATCGGGCAACCCATGTTGAGGTCGATCCCCTGGTAGCCCTGCTGTTCGAGCCAGCGAGCTGCCTTGGCGAGTTCACTGGCTTGTCCTCCAAAGATCTGAATCGAGAGAGGGGTATCCTTGCTGTCCGTCGCAATCAGCTCCATAGATCTGGCGCGGCGACCCAGCAGCATGGTGGCTTGGACCAGATCGGTCGTGGCCAGTCCGAGTCCCCCTTGGTCGCGGATCACACGGCGAAACGCCAAGTGCGTGTACCCCGCCAACGGAGCCAGGAAATACCGTGACGGCATCACACGCGGGCCAACGGCCAATAGGGACTCGTCAACGGACCAGTCGAGAGGCGGAGCAGGAGCAGTTGTGTGAGAAATCGGCATGACTGGATTCTACGGATCAAATCTCAGACAGCGTAGGATGTGACCATATGCTTTCACTCTGTACTGCAGCTTGGCGAGCCAGCCAAGCTTCGCGTCTCCGAAGACTTCGAAACAAGGCCGTCGCCATTGTACGCAGGTGTTGACTCCTCGGCCCCAACGGGCCGTCACTCGACTCCAACAGCGGGTCTCGGCCTTACGTTTAGGCACAACACTTGCCCGGTTAGGTCCACGGTGGGGCGTGTGGGCCGCATCTTTGTCATCAGCCGGTCTCGTGTTCAGAATGGCAACTTGAGCACGCAACTGGAACGCATCATCAAAAGGGCTGGTGTTGTTCAGTGGCCGAAATTGTTCCACAAGCTCCGGTCAAACTGTGAAACCGGCTTGATGCGGCGACAACCCATTCAGGCGGTTTGCGACTGGATTGGCCACAGTGTGGCAATTGCCCACAAACACTCTCTGCAAGTGACTGAAATCGACTTCGAGCGAGCGGCCAGCCCACAATCCAAGCCAGCCAGTGACTATTTGCCACTGCCAGCGTCTGCCATCAATCGCAGAATCCAAGGGAATTCCCATGTCTCTAGGGTTTTAGGCGGTAGACCAGTGCCCTCGACAGGAGTCGAACCTGTGACCTGAGCTTTAGGAAAGCTCCGCTCTATCCAGCTGAGCTACGGGGGCGGGAGTGAGTTCATTCTACAAGTTGTCCGCCACAAACGAAAGAATCATGACCGTGGACCGCGTGGTTGACTCAGCCAGTGCCCCTTCAAGGTTTGGATTGGGGATACGCCACCCTCGGGAGGGTGAGGCTCCTGCCGAGCCGCTGACGCGAGTGAGCGTTTCCCCTAGCTCGCGGCTCAGCAGGAGCTTCGCCCTCCCCATGACGAATCCCACAACCCAAAATCCGAGCCTACACGGGCCACTGGGAGAGTCGACAGCGGGATCAGATTGGAATGGTGAATCCTGGCGTAACACGTCGTTTGTTCGCGAACCCCTGGCCCTCATTTCGTGTCCGAGAGTTGAGGTGGGCAGAGGGGCGTCTTCTGCGTATCATAAAATGTGCCCGTCGAGAAACCGGGCTTGGTCACTGTTTCTCTCTCATTCAGTTCCGGGGCGTCGACCCTGTGCAACATGAATCCGTCAGATAAGAACAAACCGTTTGACAAGTCGAACGACAAGCTGCGGCGGCGCATCATCTTCGAGGCGGCTCGCTTAATGTATTCGCGTCGCGAGTCGGAGTATTACACCGCCAAGATGAAGGCGGCCCGCAAGATCTGCGGCGGGTGGGTCAAGCCGCGCGACCTCCCCTCGAACGCGGAGATCCGCGACGAGATTCTGAAGTTCGCTCACCTGTATGAGGGAGACAGCCGCCTCAAGAATCTGCGCGAGATGCGGATGACCGCACTGGGGGTCATGCGGCTGCTGAAGAAGTTCAAACCCCGTCTGATTGGTAGCACGCTCACCGGGCATGTGCGACGCGGGAGCGATATTGATCTTCATGTGTTCGCCTCGACAGTGGAAGCAGTGACCGGAGCGCTCGATGAGGCGGGACAGGTCTACGAGGTCGAGCACAAACGGGTCCGCAAGCACGGCGAGGAACGCCTCTTCACACACATTCACGTGCAAGGGCCGTTCGAGATCGAACTGACGCTCTATCCGCTCGACAAGGCCCGGCTCGTCTTTAAGAGCTCGATCACCGGCCAGGCGATCGAGCGGGCGACGATCTCTCAGCTCGAACAGTTCCTCGCAGCCGAGTACCCCGATGAGGAACTCGACCACATCGCCCCAACTGGCGAGGAAGTCGACCGGTTCACCGTCTTCCGGTCGCTGCTGGTCCCGATGGCGGGCGTCTCACAAAGCCGCAAGCACCACCCCGAGGGCGATGCCCTCTACCACAGCTTGCAGGTCTTCGAACTGGCCCGCGATGAACTCCCGTATGATGAGGAGTTTCTACTCGCGGCCCTGCTGCATGACATCGGCAAGGCGATCGATCCGCTCGATCATGTGCGGGCGGCGCTGGAAGCGCTGAAAGGGTTTATCACCGACCGCACGCACTGGTTGATCGAGAACCACATGGAGGCTCACAAGCTCTTCAACGGCACCATCGGAGCCCGCGCGGAACGAAGGTTGCGAGAACACCCCGACTTCGAGGAACTGGAACTCTTGTCAAAGTGCGACAAGGGCGGCCGTCAACGCGGAATGCAGGTGCCGGATCTGGAGGAGGCACTTGATTACATTAAGGACATGGCCCGGTTGTATGGGTAGGTGATACTTCACTCGGACGGACGAGGACGTCCGTCCTACGGCTGAATATGGCCCGCGCGAAGTATCAACGCTCCATCAACGACACCAGAACGCCCACGAAGATGTCCTTGTGAAATCTCCGGGGATGGCCGGATTCAGACCGAGGACTTCTCCGCGTCATGGTCCCGGGCCATCGTACGCTGCTCGATTCGAGAGTCATACCAAGCCACGGTGATGACGATCACCACTCCCAGGATCAACCCAACAGCTGCGCCCTCTGTCAGACCGAGTCCCAGTCCGACCTGGACTGGATTGAACACGTCATCGGGCCGAATATGGAACACTGCCCGGTAATAATCGGGGGCCAGCACAGCCAAGACGTATCCGACCAACGCCCCCAGTCCAGAAAACCCGAAGCCACTGGCCAGGGTGATCACGAACCCACGAAGGACTGTCATGAATCACCTCTTACGCGAAACCCTCGGAATGACCACTGAAAACTGACGACTGAAAACTTCCCCCCGCTCTCACTTCCCAAACTTCTCCAGTGCCGTCTGCTTAATCCCCTTCAAGTCGAGCTTTCCGGTTCCCAGGATGGGGATCTGGTCGATTTGGCAGAAGCTGTCGGCGGAGGGGAGCCACAGGTTGGGGAGGCCCTTCCCTTGGAGTTCCTTGAGGATGTCGCTGGGGGTCTTGTCGAGAGCGGTATGCAGCACGATGAGTCGTTCACCTCGGCTGGCATCGGGGACGGCGGTGACGGCCAGCTTGATCTCGGCGTCTTCCGAGTCGGGTTTCTCGACGATCCGGGTCAGGTGTTCCTCGATCAGGATATGCGGCACCATCTCCCCGCCAATCTTAGAGAACCGGCTCTGCCGACCGGTAATCTCGATGAACCCCTCGTCGTCGATCCGGCCATAATCCCCCGTGTTGTACCAGCCGTCCTGGATCATCTGCGCCGTCTTCTCGGGATGGTTCAGGTAGCCCTGCATCACGTTCGGCCCCTTGATCAGCAGTAGCCCCTCCTTCCCGATGCCCAGGTCGGCCCCGGTATCGGGATGGACGACTTTCGCCGCCACGCCCGGCAGCGGACGACCGACGGTGCCCAGCTTCGATCCGATCTGATGGGCATCGACGGTCCGGTGGTCGGGGATGTTGACTGCAGCGACCGGGGAGAGTTCCGTCGTGCCGTACCCTTCGGAGGGGCGCACGCCGAACTTCTGGAAGAACTCCTCGGCCAGGTCGAGTGGCAGCTTCTCGGCCCCGACGACGACCAGATCGAGATGGGCAAACTGCTCCTTCTCGATCCGTTTCAAGTACGTCTTGAGGAACGTCGGCGTTGCCATCAGGATCGTCGTCTGATGCTTCTCGGACAGCTTGCCGATGATCTTGGCGTCGAGCGGATTGAAGTGGTAGACCGCCTTCGGAGCGCAGCACGCGGGGAGCCACATCGAAGCGGTGTAGCCGAACGAATGAAAGAACGGCAGCACCCCCAGCAACACATCGGTCGGCTCCAGATTCAGCAGCTGATCGACGGCGTCGACATTGCTGCCGACGTTGTGCTGCGAGAGCATGACCCCTTTGGGCTCGCCGGTCGACCCGCTGGTGAAGATGATCGACAGAATGTCGTCGGGCTTGATCTTGGTCAGGCCCAGCACCCGGTCGAGGATCGCTGCGGGCAGGTACGACTGGACTGCCGCGATCCCCTTATCAAGGCCGGTCATCTTCGCCTTGAACTCATCGACGAAGACCCACTCGGCCCCCACCAGCGTCATCGGCTTCTTTTCGAGGAAGCTCTTGGTGGTCAGGACGTGCTTGAGGCCCGCTTCTTTCACGCAGTAGTTCAAGGTCTCTTCAGAGAGGGTGTAGTTGAGATTGACGGCTGTCTTCCCAGCCAGCGCCACGGCCATGTTGGCCAGGAAGCCGCCAACCGAGGGCGGGATCAGCAGGCCGATCATCGTCTCGCCGGGCTGGAAGACCTCGCGCTCCATGTACCGCCGCATCGCGAGTGAGGCGATCAGCGTCTTTCCGCCGGTCAACTCGGTGCCGAGCGAATCGGCCACCTTGGGGCGCGAGCGATCTCGCTTGCAACGGCGAATGAACTGCCGGACCGGAATCAGTTCGCGCGACTTGTCTCTTTCCACAGCTTCCACTCCCAGTTGTTGGACCGCTTGCCGCACCGCGTTGGCATCCTCGGGATGCTCGATCGGCTTTCCATATTGCACAGAGACCGGATAGTTCAAACGGGTCGGCCAGTTGCCGAACACCTTCCCTCCCCGGAAGCTGAAGAAGCTGCCCCACAACCCATGCAGGTAGGCGGGGATCACTGGGCAGCCGGTCCCATCGACGATCTTCATCATGCCGCGCTGGAACTGCTGCAGCTGTCCCGTGCGGGTGATCTGGCCTTCGGCGAAGATGCAGACGAGATCGCCCTTCAGGAGGGCTTCTTTCGCCTGTTGCAGGGACTTGATCAATGCCCGTGGGCCTTCAGATGCCTTGATCGGGATGACGCGCATGATCTCACCGAACGGCTTCAGTATGGGATGTCGGGTGAAGTCGGCATAGATAATGAACCGGGCGATGCGAGAGCAAGTCCCCATCATCAGGACGCCGTCGACGAACGACACATGGTTGACGACGATCAGCGCGCCCCCCTTCTCGGGAACGTTCTCCCGGCCATGCACCTTCAGCCGGTAGAGCGTGTGGGACACTAAGTAGAGAAAGAACCGGAAGGTCAGGTCAGGCATCAGCCGCAGCACGTAGATGAGGACCGGTATGGTGCCTAACCCAGCCACCGCGTAGATCGCCGTCGGGGAGAGTCCGAGTGTACTCCGCAGGAAGTGAAACAGACCGAGTGACAGCAAGATGAACAGGAACGTGATGAAGTTGCACCCCGCCAGAATCATCCCGCGTTGAGCCGGATCACTGCGATACTGCATGTAAGATTCGAGCGGGATGTTGAACATCCCGGCCCCGGCCCCCAGCAGGAACAATGAACCACAACACAGGAAGAAGGAGATCTGCGACGAGGCCGCTAAGTGCGGGTCAACCATCGAGCCCGTGATGTACACCATGAAGGAACTGATCATGATCCCCAGCGCCCCAAAGGGCACCAGCCCGAGTTCGACCTTGCCCTCTGAAAGTAGACCCGCCAGCACGCTGCCTCCGCCCAGCCCAGCGACCAGCACCGCCAGCAGCAGGCCGATATTCTCCTTGGCGAGTCCCAGCACCTCGCCCCCCAGCGGGTCGACATTGACTTGCGCCAGCGACGCCAGAAACCAGAAGAAGGCGATGCCAAACGTGGTCCGGACCAGACGGACATCCTGCCACAAAATTTTCAGCGCGGGGACGGTTTCCGTCAGCGGATTGACCTTCAGCGAAGAGGTGGGATTTCCGGGAATCAGCTGCGGGATCAACAGGCTGGTCAGCGTCCCCGCAATCCCAATCCCGACCAGGGCGATGGCCGCTGGCAGGAACGCCACCCAAGTGACCCCCTCCGCAGTAATCCCGTGCTTGACCACTCCATACAGCTGAAATCCAGCAGCCGCTCCGAGGGCACAGGCCACGACGGTCGCCAGCCCGACGAATCCGTTACCCGCCGACAAATGCCGATGCGGCAGGATCTCGGGCATCGAGCCGAAGCGGGAGGGGCCGAACAAAGCGCTCTGCGCCCCCATCAGTCCGACCGAAACGAACATCATCCAGACGTGCCCCTGCACGATCATTAAAACCGCGAAGCACATAATGACGATTTCGGCGACCTTCATCGCGACCATCACAGATCGCTTACTGAATCGGTCAGCCATTGACCCCGAGAGCGGCATCAGAAACAGATACGGGAGCGTAAACGACACCCCGCCCAATACCAGCATCAGCGTCTTCCAAGAGTCAGCGGCCTCCCCCGTCAGCCCGCCCAGTAGTCCAATCTGCTCCGCCACGCACACCGACAGCCACCTCAACAGATTGTCGTTGAAGGATCCCAGAAACTGCGTCAGCAGCACCCCGATGAAGCCCGCGCTCCAGAGCGGGCGATGGTCTTCGGGAGTCTGAAGGGGAGCGGAGTCGGTCATGCTCTGGAAGTCCTTTCCGGAAGCGACTGGCGGGAAACTGCGGAATCGCAGTTCGAATGAAACGAGAGTATAAGGACATGCCCAACTCCTTGACGAGAGACACGATCCTGGCTGATATTTCGGTGTGCAGCCAGATCATCGAGTCCTGTGACCATTCCTCTTCAGTCCACCGTCCCCTCACCCATACCAACATGTCCTGATGAAGTTCCAGCAGTGTTCCGCCGAAGTGTCATCAAGCAGGCGACCCACGGCTTTGACCAGTCCTTCGATCGTTGACTCGCCGGGGCGTCTCAGGCCTGCTTTCAGTGGGACGAACGCATTCTCCATCGGCGTCAAATCGGGTGAGTACGGCGGCAGATGGTCCAGGCTCGCACCGGTCCTTTGGCGAGGTGGCCCAGACGCTGCTTTGAACGTCTGGATTGTGCAACAACAAAAGGGTGCAGGGGCACTCTCGCCGTTCAATCCCTGTTGTTCCTGCGTCACCCCGACATCCCAGGCGATGTCTGAGCCGCCAAGCCTCACGCCGGGCATTTTTGTCTGCCCCCTCCCACCACATCCGCTTCGTCTTCATCCCCAAACACAGCTCGTGACTGAACCAAGTCGAGGTCATCTTCAGAATAAAATCTCACAAGGTCATACGTCGCGGAAACTTGACATCACTGGCCGCTCGCCTGTGTACGGGGAGGGTCGTATTCAGACCCGCATCAACATCCTCGGGCAGCAATGCTTGCGGAACATTCAGTCTCGCGGCAGAATCTGAGTGGTTCTCGCTGCCCCATTTGCCTTCCCTGTCGCTGGCCCGCGCTCATGAAATTCACCGTTCACTGGGGACTGTGGCTGCTCATCGGGGGGGCTTGGTGCCTCGATACTCATTCCCATGTTGCGGCACAGAATCGCCCCGCAGTCTCGACAGCCAAGGATCCCGTCGAAGCGGCTCATCTGGAGTTCTCCCTGAGTTCGGATGAACTCGATGCCTTGCGAGATCAGACGTGGACACTACTTCTGAAAAACGGCAAGAAGGAGGAGGACGCTACCCTCCGGGAATTTCTTCGCGGCAAGCAATTGCGAGACCGCTTCCGCTCGATCGAGTACGTCGCCAGTGGCAAAAAGAGCTCCCGCAAGCTCCCCTCGGAGCAGGTGTTTCAACTCGAGCAAGGGGAGACAATCTACGAGGTCGCCTTCTTGCCGACGCAGAAGTATCACGTGCTGATTGATGTCAAGAAGCGAAACGCCGCCGTCGCTGAAAAACTGGCGGCCAGCGGCGAGCGGTTCTGGGAACCACTGTCAGCGGAAGACCAGCAGAAGTACGTCGACGAAGGTAAGGAATTATTGGCCAAGGCTGTGGCTCATTTCCCCACCCTCCCCCTCCAGCTCCACGAAACCCAATACTTTCTCTTTCTGAGCGACATGCCCGCAGCGCAAGTGAAGCCGTATATCCAGCAGCTGGACAAGATGAACGAGGCTCTCGGGCAGTCGTTCGGCTTTCCTCCGGGGCACAATGTGTGGCGCGGCAAGGCGGTCGTCGCGGTGTTTGTCACGGAAGCCGCCTTCGCCGAATTCGAGCGTGCGATCATGGACAACCCCGCCTCGAGTGGAGCCCAGGGACTCTGCCATCAGGTCTCCGATGGACGGGTCGTCGTCGCCTGTTACCGGGGTGACAGTCCCGAGTTCCTCGGGGCGGTGCTGGTTCATGAAACCGCCCACGGCTACATGCACCGTTATAAATCGACGACACACATCCCCGTCTGGCTCAACGAAGGGATCGCCGACTGGATTGCGGGCGTCGCCGTTCCCTCCAGCCCCGAGATCACTCGCCGTCAACAGGAAGCTGCGGGACTACTGAAGCAGTCTGGAACTTTCGGGAAGCAGTTCTTCGAGGCCGACAGACTCGAACGTTGGCAATACGGTGCGGGTAGCGCCATCGTGCAGCAGATGATCCAGGCCAACCCGCAATTGTTCCAACTCTTTTTCAATGGCATTAAAGAGGGGCTGACCTGGCAGGACAGCCTGATGCGAGCCTATGGCATGACGCCGGAGGAATTGGCGCAAGGGTATGGCCGCTCGATCGGCGTCCCGGGTCTCACTCCTTAGTGCATTCCACAATTGCGTTCGCGCCGAGAAGTAGAACGGACCCCTAGTCCCCGTCAATGCATGGAATTGGAGTTGAGTCAGGCCCGCCGGGAGGGCGAAGCTCCTGCTGAGCCGCGAGCCTGGGGACACGCCCACCCGCAGTCGCGGCTCGGCAGGAGCCTCGCCCTCCCGAGGGAGGCGGACCCCAAAATCAAGCCTTGACGGCCCCCTAGGTCCGTTCCGCCCGGACCTAGGGGGCCAGGCTACGAGGGCGCTCACCAAATTGTGGAATGCTCTCAGGGAGTTGTTACTCCTTGTCGTCCTCACGCTGTGTTGCCCAGACCCTGAGTTCCCCGCTGGCAGCATCGAAGATCCACGGCGTCCGATCGGGGAAGAGGCGGATCGCTCGTTGCAGCTCCTCCTCGGACGCGGGGGCACGAGCTCGCAGGATGGATGAGTCGAGTTGCGGGCGGTTGTAGACGTAGTCGATATGGCGATCGTCGGGGTCGGGACGAATAAAGACGATCGCCCGGCCGGTGACTCGCTCTTGCAGGAGTTCATTGAAGCGGGCGTATTTCTGGCGGGGGAATTGTAGCTCGATCAGACCCACCGGCATCCGGCCCGGCCACAGCGGCGGGACGGTCAGCCAAGCTGTGGCCAGCGAGGTGAGTAATACGCCCGCCCACCACCAGCGGAGCGCCCCGTGGCCCGTCTCGCGACAGCTCCTCGCGAAATCCGTGGTCACCACACCAAGGACAATCGCCCAGAGCGGGGCCGACTCGAACACGTAGTGCCAGCCCATGATCCCCTCGAACCAGTAGGGGAGATGCACCACATGCAGGCTCACAATCGACGCCACGATCAGCTGGAGATCACCGCTCCACCGCCGCCAGTTCCAGAGCAGCAACACCACAACGAACACCATCGGCACCAGCCCCAGCGTCCAGCGCCCACTCGCGACGACTCGCGTTCCCATCTTCTGAAGAGCAAGCGGCAGCGTCAGGTTCTCGGCCCAGCGGTCGTAATTGTTGAGTACCTTCGGCCCCAGATGCTGCTCGCCGCGCACGACGTTGTTGAAGCCATACCCATGCCGGGGCGTGTAGATGTCGGTGTAGAGCTGATACGGAGAAACGAGGGCCTTTCCAGTGATGGAGTGGTTGTATCCAAGTTGCAGGCCGATCCCGGCGAGGATCGGCAGACTCATCACGAGGAGGACGGGGAAGGGGGAAAGGGTTGATGGTTGATGGTTGATGGTTGATCGACCAGAGGGGGACGATCGTTGTGAATTGAGGGCTGAAGGTTGAGGGACATAGCCCGCATCTGGCTCTCGTCTCTCGTCTCTCAACTCTCGCCTTCTTCCCGCCCACCAGAACAACCACACGCCAAACGGCAATCCCACTCCCGCAGCTGTCATCGGGCGGCAGAGCATGGCGAAGGAGAGGCCCAGCCCGGCGAAGAACGAGGTACACAGGGTCTCGAACCGAGGAATGCCAGCTTGCCCTTCGCCAGGCAAGAGTCCCCGTAGCTTGGGCTTTAGCCCACGCGGAACTATTATCTTCCCTGAAGCGTGGGCGAAAGCCCACGCTACGGGGACTGGTGTCGAACTCGTCATGTGACCTGATTCACACAGCCGCCGCAGCCGCGTAATCGCAACCAGAAACAGCGTCAGCCCCACGAGCGTCGGCAGATGGGCCAGATAGAGTTGACTGAACAGGCACAGACCCGGACTGCAGGCCGCTGCCAGTCCAGCGACCACCCGAGCGGTACGGCCCGCGATCTCACCGGCCACGATCGAGGCCCCGGTAGTCACGATCCCGTGAGCGATCCACAGTCCCCAAATCGAGCCGATTCCGTGAAACACGGCGAACCACGCGCCCGCTCCGGGGAAGTACCGGCTGGCGAATCGCCCCTCATTCAGAACGTGCATCTGATCGAACAGCTGAGGCATTGGCTCGAAGCTGGGGAAGGAGGTCCGCCCGTCGAGGAAGGTGAGCGACTGGAACAGATAGCTGAACTCGTCGTGGTACGCGGGAGGCAGGTCGCATAGATCCCAACCGGTCCAAGCTGCGACGCCGACCGCGAGGAGTCCGAGAGTCAGAGAGATTAAAGCATTCAGGATGTTCTGAAGCCCAGTCACGGGCGCAGGGTAAACGCTGGAGGAATGAGGGCCGAGGGAGCTGACGAGAACACCGCCCCCGCTGGCACTCCCCCGCCGACTCCCGACTCCCGATTTCCAAAAAAACAGTCCTGACAGGAACACCGGCAGAAACGGCAACCAATCTGCCTGCCTCCCACAGAGCCAACCGGTCAGGGCCTCCGCGCGGGTATCGTTATTCGCCCAGCGAATCGCCTCAAATCCGACGATCAGCAACAGCACAACCGACCATGCGACCCAGAAGCTGGGGAGACGACTCGGGCTGGAAGTCTGGGGAGGTTGGGACATGCCGCACATTCAGGTTGAGGCGATTGAGCGAATTCGGATACCCTCCGCGTGGTCGCTCGGGGCAGTTTTCGCCGATCGCAGTGTCTGCGGTTGCCGATGACGACTCAAGAGTGATTTTGCGGACGGCTGGTTTTGCTGGCTGCCCGCGACTGGGAGCATCTGCCCAGAGGTGGTTCCTCTGTCTGGTTCCCTCTCCCCCGCGATCGACGTGGATTCCAGGAGAGACACATTGCGGGGGAGAGGGCTAGGGTGAGGGGGCCAAGGTCGACGCCCTTGACGGCGGATGTTCGCGTCTATCGCGGGTCGATCACACGACGGACAAAGAGGTCCGTCGTACAAATCCCCCTCACCCCGGCCCTCTCCCCCACAGTGAAGTTTTTCCTGATCGCCACGCCAATCGTGGGGTAGAGGGAGCAGAATCAGAAACCCGTCTTCGGCGCTGCCCCCCACACCCATGATCAAGCACACGCTCTAACGAGCATCCTCAACGAGAGCCTCCATGGACGGACGCATCCGCATCTTCATTCTCGGTCTGGGCCTGCTGGCGGCTGCGACCTCGACCGGCACAGCCGTTGAGCCGAAGAGACAGGGCAACTCCCAGCCGCAGTCTCAACCCTTGCCGCCCGTTCCGGTCCGGGTCGCGTCATTGGCCTTCATCGAGCCGGATGGCTCCCGCACGCCCGTCGTTGATATCTGGTCGAATGGCCAGGTGCAAGCCGTTGAGATCAGCGGGACTCGCCAGAAGCCGGTGAAGGCCTCGCGGACTGATCGCCTGAGCGAGGGCGAAATGCGTGAGCTGTTTCAATTGCTGACCCAGCAGTGCCAGATGGCCTCTCTGACCACCGACAGTGTGAACCAGTCAGTCCAAGCTGCCAGTGAGCAAGAGCAACTGATCGCCGAAATCGAAGGCGCCGCACAGACCGAGATCGGACTACTCGTCGGCCAGCGCTGGCACGCCGTCGCCTGCCCCGCCGTGTCGGTCCTGACGACACGATTCCCCGATGTCGCCGAAGTCCAAAACGTCGCCACCGCCCAGGACCGACTGCAAAACATCGCAGCTGTGGCATTGCTCGGAGGTGGCGCAGCTGCCGACCTGCAGGCGGAAGCGGCGACTCACAAGTTGAGGGAACTGCATCCCGAGGCGGGCGAGATCACCCGCCGCGATCTGAAGATGGTCCGCCAATTGGCGAACGGGAACCGCTTTGTGCAGTTCCACTATGCAGGGTCGCCGGGCCAATCCGAGGCGTGCCTGGTCTCGCTGACTCAAAGCCCGCGGGGGCCGACCCGTGTGAGCGTGCTGGATTCACCGAGTGTCGTGCGTTAAGGCGAACGGTCAGTGAAAACTTCCCGCCAGACTTCCGAAGTCTTCTGAGACTTCGGAAGTCTGGCGGGTACACTAAGTCTGGCCGCTCGCCTAAGTTCATTCTATTTCACAACCGGCATCGCCAGTTTCCCCTGCCAGCCGCGTTCTGGGGCCTGGCCGCCAAGAGACCGGGCGATCAGCGTGGCGTTGTGGTCTTGCATGCCGAGATAAGTTCCTTCATAGGTGCCCTTAGACCCCATCGAGTCGGAGTAGAGCGTCCCTCCGACGCCCACCTTCCAGCCCTGCTGTTGGGCCCCCTCACGCACGGCTTCCAGATCGCGAGGATTGACGCTGGCTTCGACGAAGACGGTCGGGATCTTGTTCTCGACGAGAAAGGCGACCAGCCGGTTCGTGTCGTTAACCCCCGCTTGCGACTCAGTCGAGATCCCCTGCACCGAGCGGACGTTGATCCCATAAGCCCGCGAGAAGTAGGCGAACGCATCGTGAGCCGTGACCAGCGTTCGCTGCTGCTCCGGGATCGAGGCGATCACCTCCCGGATATAGGCATCGAGTTTCTCCATCTCGCCGAGGTAGCGATCGGCGTTCGCGGTGTAGTCGGCGGCGTGGGCGGGGTCGTGTGCCTTCAGCTGCTTCGCGACCTCGCGCACGCACTCCATCCACATCTGGATATCTCCCCACACATGCGGGTCATGGATGCCTGCTACCGCCTCCGATGATCGCAGCTTGTCGTGCGGAATGCCTTCGGCGACGGCGAAAAACTTGCGGCCCTTTTGATGAGCCGCCTCGTAATCGGCGACCATGCGGCCTTCGAGGTGCAGACCGCAATAGAAGACGATATCAGCCCGCATCGCCAGCGCAGTGTCGTTGGCCGTCGGGACGTAGACGTGCGGGTCGGTCCCCTCGTTCAGCAGGCCAGTCACCTCGGCATGCTCGCCCGCCACCTGCCTGACGATGTCGGCGACCATACCCACCGTGCAGACGATGTTGAGCTTCTGGCCAGCTCTTACGCCTTCTCCGTTCTGGTCAGGGGAAGCCTTCGGAGAGCATCCAGCCAGCAGGCTGAGTGTCGCGGTCAGGAGCAAAAAATGAGTCAACAAGCGAAGTGTAGCCATAGCTACATCCTAGTGCTAAAGCCCAAGTCTTGCAACCTGGAACTGTCAGCGAAGGCGTCCGGGTCTGCCCACCCACCCCTTGACACCAACAATTCTTTCAGGTGCCACCCCGCGAAGGCTGTGCGCAGCGGAACATTGGAAAAGCCCACCGGTTGCAACCGGTGGGCTTTCAGAGGCGGAGGAACGAGGGGCGACCAGTGCCTATTTCGCGGTCCAGTAATCGAGCACGATCACCTTTTCTCGCCGTCCTTTGGCCAAGGCAACGTAGGTGTCATGAGCGGCGTGTTTCAGGTAGGTCGCTCGCCCGGCCTCGTCTTTGAACGTGACCACGAAGACGTGCGTGAAGCCTTCGGACTTCATTTCCTGGCTGACGTTGGTCCCGTGTTCGTAGCCGATGACCGTGTCGATCTGCTTCGTCATCTTGTTGAATGCGTCGACGACTTCTTCCACCTGGGCAGCAGTGAGAGTGTCGTGGAACTTGTACATCACGATGTGCTTGAGAACCTTGGCCGGTTCTTCAGCAGCTTGAGTCGTGGTGATGGTCATAAGGAGACCGGTGAGAATCAGTGAGAGGGTGATGAATCGCATGGGGGAGTCCGTTGAAGAGTTGAGAAGTGAGCGACGAAATGAAAACCCAGGGGTTGCAACCCCTGGGCTTTGACTGACGACTGAAAACTGAAAACTGAAAACTCACTCAATCAAGCCGCTCGTCCAGCCGACGAGTTGACGGAAGAACTGAGCATACAGGTTGCCGACCTCGACTTCACCGGCTCCGGGGCCTTGAGCCTGAACCCGCTCTGGCCCCCAGTCGACGAGTGGGCCGACCCAATGCGGAGCGACATCCGTGGCTAAAGCGGCGACACGACCGAGGCCGTGCGAGCCGATCACGAGCAAGGGGTCTTCACCGACCTCGGCGAGCACCGGTTCGGCGGAAGGGGTTGCAGAGTTGAACGAGGCCGAATATCGCGCCACGTGAAGAATCGTCTCCGCGAAATCTCGGGGCACGAAGCGGTTGTACCCTCCAATCAGCGGCGGGCGTTCGTCCCAGGGCAGTCCTCGCGTAATCGGGTGCAGATGGTATTCCGCTCTCACAAACGCCGGGTGATCACAGTTCATGCGGTCGTCCCGATTTGAAATCTCGACCGGCAGAATCTCCGCCACGGGCGTCCCGTCCCAATCCCCGCCCAGCCCGTGGTACGACTCCCACCCGCCGATCATCAGCAGTCCGGCTCCCTGGGCCACATGCTCCACCAGCCTCCGCTGTAACGCCGCCGAAAGCCGGGTCGCCAGGTAGTCACTCAGCACGTACGCGCGATATGGCTGCTCAAACAGGGAGTCGCTAGCTGCCTCGTCGCTAGGCACATAGTCGTAGGTCCAACCGCTCCAGTGCATGACCCCCGCCAGGTAGGCCGCAGCTGTCGCGAGCGAGGTGTCACCGAGGTAGAGGATGTCGGGCATGGCGTGGGGAGTGGGGCTTAAGGCTGGTGGCTGATGGCTGATGGCTGATGGCTGATGGCCAGAATGGAGCGGCCTCTGGCCATCAGCCATCAGCCTCTAGCCATCAGCCTCTAGCCATCAGCCATCAGCCTCTGACCGGTGTGGAGACTTCCAGTAAGTCGACGGCAGGGTGGCCGTTGCAGAAGATGGTGGCCATCCGGCCGTAGACCGGGGACGCATCGCTGAGTTGGAGATGCTGGCGCAGAGCTGGTCCCGGTGTGATCTTGAGGATCGCACCCAGATCAATGTGCCGCAGCACATTATGCTTGATGAGGACGCGACCCAGAGGGAGTTGCTTGGAGAGAATCTCAGCCTTCACCGCTGGAGTCACATATGTGAAGTCGAATCGCACCAAACCGAACTGGACCACCTCGTTCGTGCCGGTCTTCGTGAGCAGGATTTCGCGGTTGTACAGCGGCTCTTGCAGCTCTTCGAACGCGACCTGCACATCCACTCCGCAGTGATGGAACTCCTCCATCGCCACAGTCATATGGTGATCGTGGACCAGTAACGACTTGTACGGTTCGGGGGTGGTCGACGCCGGAATGTGCTCGACTTTATCGAACAGTTGATCCCCGTCCGGGAAGAGAGAGGCCAGTTTGTGGAGTTCGTCGAGGGGGTTCATGGGGAGTCGGGTGTCGGGGGGCTGGAGTCGGAAGCCAGAGTGGAGGGGGGTGTGGTGTTTTGATCCCGACTTGCGACCTTCCTTACAGCGGCTTGATCGGAGCGTTGAGCGGCTTAGCGGGGGCGGGCTCTTCTTGAGCGGGAGCTGTCTCTTCGGGAGCCGTCTCACCCACCCAGGTCAGGCGGAAGTCCTGGCCGCTCACCCGCAGCAACATCACTCCGCTGGGGAGACGCGCCCAACCTTCGCCCGTGCCGCTGGAACGGGCGACCTCTGTCGAGTGAGCCGGTTCGCCGGTGCTGCGGTTCAAGAACTCCAGTTTGGTGTACGACCTCGCGGGCTTGTCGGGGATCTCCTTCCGGCGCTGCACGGCATACGCCAGCATGCCGCTCCCCACGGGCAGATGCGTACGGAACAACTGTTGTTCGAGTGGACGCGACCACTGAATCTTGCCGCTCGGGCGGTCGAGGGCCACGACCAGACCATTGACTCGCACAGCACGACCGTGCGGAAGAGTCGCTTCTGTAATCGGCTCCTGATCCGGGGTCGGTGGGTGCCAGGTGTGGACGTATAGCCGATCCCGATCGGTGTGAACTGTGAACTCCTTGGGAGGCACCGTTTGGGCCGGGAGCGCAGTCTTCCAGAGTGGCTTCCCCGTCTGGTCGTCCAGCAACTGGAGTGTCCCATCTGGTTCCAGAAACGCGAGGTCCGCACCATCGACAGGGGCCCAGACGGTTCCTGCTGCGAGAGTGACGCTCCAAGCGTCTTGGTCAGTGACTGGATCGTACATGGCCCACGTCTGACGCGCGGGCGACGCGGCCGTACCCGGTTCCGCACGAGTCACCAGGAAGAGCCGACCCCAATCCGCCCGCTGGCGTTCGACCCGGCCTTGAGGCATGGTCCGCTCGGCGATTTGAGTTCCATCAGCTGCGCGAAGCACAATGAGGCGATCAAGTAGCGGCGGGATCAGGACCACGTATTCCGAATCGGCACAGATCTCGGAACCGGGCGTGACACTACTCCGCCGCCACTGGACCTTCGAATCGAGGGTCTGGGGCTGAACCGCAAGTAGATCACTCCCCGAGAGGTAACACAACGTGTCATAAGTCAGCGGGCCGACATTGCCGAGATAAGTTCCGTCTGCTTGCGGATAAATCGTGTCACGGACGGCGGGCTTGCCACTGGGCTGGGCCTGACCTCGATTGAACGTATTCGGCGTATACCCATTCACAGTCTGCGAAAAGGTCGCCTTGTAGCGGGTCTGGAACTGATTCCCTCCGGCATCCATCGGACTGATGACCGCGAATCGATCCCGGAAGGCCAGCAACACCAGCTGCGAATCGGTTTGGACATAGCGGAGTTGATTCTGGGGCACGATCTCTCCCAGCGAATCGAGATTCAGCGTGTGACGCACTCGCCCACTGCCATCGGCGCACTGTGCGGTGCGAGTCGGATTATACTCCGCACTGAACAGCCAATCGGCATACGGACCACGTCGGGCACCCAGCACGGGAAACAGTTCCCGTTGCGTGACAGAAGCCCCGGCCTTCTTCTCGGTAAACGTCGGGGCAGTGACTGGCCGTTCCAGTGCCACAAGCAAGGGACTCAAGAGTTCGTCCTTACGAAGCAACTCCAGGAGAGCAACGCCGGTGACCCCTCGCTCGCACTCGACATTGGCCAGGCCATGCTGAAGTTCATTGACGAGGTGGCCAATGAAGGTCGTCCGCTTCTGTGTCAACTCCTGACGAATCAATTGAGCCACCGCCGGACCGCGCAGTGTCGGGTCAGGTGACTCGCTGAGTGCCCACAAGATTCGTTCAGTCTTGAAACGATCCAGTCCATTGCTGAGTGCCAACTCCAAATGCAACTGAGGGGCGAGGTCGATCCCTAGGACGCCAGCGTAATGAGGTTTCACCGCAGGTTCCTGTGCGGCGATGACCTCGTTCAGGCTCAGCTGCATCTGCTGGCGGAGAGCATCATTCGCCAGTGATTGCAGATGCGTCAGCCGACCCCGCAACCAGCGATCATCGCGGACACGGTGGTCAAACGACATTTCGATCAAGTCGTTGGACTGGCCGACCTCCTGGACGAGATCGAGATACTCGCGGAAGGCTGCCAGAGTCTCGCCCGACTTTTCCAGCCCCTCGGCATTGAGGCGATTGAGCAGCCTTCGCTGGTCTGGATCGGAGACCGTCTTCTTGAGGTCTGCCACGATTCCCTTCGAGCCCGCGTAGTCGGCCTTCAGTCGTTCGAGCAGTGACCAGACGAGCAATCTTCGGGTCGGCGGCGACTCCAGCAGTTGAAGCGACTCCTGCAGGAGGGCGACCGCTTCGGGCTCGCGACCTTGAAACAGAAGTAGTTCCCCCTGTTCCGCCAAGGCACTCGCGCGGGTGCTGGCGTCGTCCCGAGTGCGAGCAATCTCCTCGGACATTTCGCTCAGCGACCGCAGGCCGATCACCTCGGTCGTGGTCTGCATCAGCAACTGGTCACCCGCCGCGACCAAGCTCCCGGCTGTGTGAGCCGGATTAATGCTGGAGCGGGCCAGGATCCGCCCGGTCTTCATCTGGATCGAGAGAATCTCGTGCGTGGAGACCGGAAGCAGGTACTGACCTCCGCTCACCACTCCGCGTCCCGTGGGGGACGGAATCTCCTGGCTCCATCTCACCTTGCCGTCACTCAGGTTGACCGCTTGCATGCTCTTGTCGCCCGCGATCAGACAATGCCGCTCGGTACAGGCGGCAATGAACAGGCCCTCGCCGCGAGAGCGTTCCCACAGCGTCTGACCCGTCTCCATGTCCAAGCAGTAAAGCATGTTGTTGTCTGGAGTGGGGACCAGGATGCGGCCCGCCGTCAGCACGGGATTTGCATCGAACCAGCGCCGCTCCTGCACCATGGCGTCCAGTTGGGCCTCATTCCCCATCCGTCCTCCATTCATACGAATCTGAATCATCTTAGCGACACGCGGGTCAGTGGTCAGACTCCGAGACTGGTACTGCTGAAACCACTCCACCCGGCGACGCAGTGGATCAACGGCCACGACGATTCCATCCGCTGTCGGGCAGATCAACAACCCCCCGGCATACGAGGGGGACAAGCCGAACATCCGACGAGACAGGTCGTGAGCGATCGGAACAGCGGGATTCAACAAGGGCAACGACCAGACCACTTCGCCCGTCTCCGGGGAGAGCGAGAACAGTCGAATCTGTCCTTGATGCTCGGCCAGCGAAAACAACTGTCCATCAATCGCCAATGGAGGCCCTAGAAAGAACGCACCGCCCAGCCTGCGCGACTCACTCGTCAGCTGTCCGTCCTCATCCAGCGGAGTGGCCACAGACGGTCCGCCGGATTCCCACTTCAACAGTCCGGTTTGCAGATCATAGGCCAGCAGCCGGTTGTCGCTCGTCGGGGTGAGTTCAAAGCGACCCGCTTGCCCTCGATTCCGCATGAACATGTTTTGGGGCTGGGCGGCCCCCGTCATCCCCGTGCCCGAGATCGCATAAACTTGTTGACCATCGCTGGCGAGAGAGGCACCCGTCTGATTGAGCCAGGCCCGCTGGCTCAGGTACATCTCCACCAGGCGGTCATGAGGTGCATTGGAGCCGGGGTCGACGTAATTGCGTCTTGTCCAATACAGAAACGTGTCGTCCTCCACCACGCCCGACCAGCGGATTTTCCCCGTACGGGCCTCCAGAGCTTTCACAGACCCGATCCCCTGCACCAGCACGGTTTCTCCGTCCACCAGTGGGAAGCCAATCACGAACGGCGTCGTCTTCGCGGTTTCCCCACGCTCGGTCCGCAGATACTTGCTCTCCAGAGACTTGAGGATCGAGAGGAATTTTTCGTCGTACCCGGTGTCATACACATCATAAGTGTCGATCAGGGGATACGCCCAGCTGCCGCGTTGCAGCGGCGATACCAGAGGGCCATCACCCCAGCGGCGCGGGTGTCCGCCTCCCATTCGCCAGTCGTCGAATCGATGCGGCACCAACGGCACGACAGGACCGAACACTTTATTGAGCCAGGCGGCATCTCCTGTCTCGGGAGGTGTCAACAGCTTGCCCTCGAACTCAATCGGTGAGGTTTGCGCCAAAGGGCTGAGTTCGCGAACAAACTCCACCGCTTGATCGGGTTGTCCGGCGAGTGTCCACGCCCGGGCGATGTGGATCAACCGAGTGGTCCGCTCGGGGCCAACTGGGGTGGTGGGCAGCAGTCGCTCCCACAACCGAGCAGCGAGGGCCGTCTCCCCCTGATCGAAGGCGCTCTCGCCCGCCAATTCCGCAGCGTCGGTCGCGGCGAGTGTCAGAGGATAGATCCGGACGATCGCCAGCAGTTCTGCCAGGTCGCCGCTTTTTCGGGCTTGGGCCAGACGCTGTGCGGCCAATGATTCGTAGCGTCGACGGTAGCTCTCGACTGCCTCGGGGGGCATTTCCCGCAACATCAACTCCGCACGATTGAGCAGGCTCCCTGGAGGCTGGCCCAGCGGCAGATCGAAGAAGTCCTCTTCCTGTTCCAGAAGCGGCTGAAGAATATCCATGGCCCCTTCGTGGTCGCCGTTGGAGAGGAGTGCCTGGACCTCTTCCAGCACTGACAGCACATGCGGCTCATGCGGCAGACGCTGTCGCAGAATCTCTTCCGGGGTCAGCGGCTCGGCAGTCGGGAACTGAGCCCGAAACTGAGCCAGCAAGGGAGCGGGCGCTGCGACCCACAATCCCCAGCACAGCGCGGCCCACGCCCACACCTTCAGCGGTCGTCCGAGACCTGCCATCGTTGCCACTCCTGGAAGACCGGGACTGTCCGCACTCCGCCAGCCAACACCGCCAGCTGCCCTGCCTGAATGGACAGAGAAAAATAGGGCCGGCAGGAGTCGAACCCGCGACCAAGCGATTATGAGTCGCCTGCTCTAACCGCTGAGCTACGGCCCCCTCCACACATCCGCAAACGGATATGAAGATGTTTATCGTACGATTCCACACGAGATTTCTCCAGTGCGGTTCGGACACAGCTCTTTGAAAATGGACGAGTCGAGTGGCCTTCAGCGACGCGATTTTGAAATTGCTATCGCCCAGAGACAGTCACCGCCAGCAGCACGGTCGGAGTCGAGAGCATTCTCCCGTGGGCAGGTCTGGGCGATTGACTGGAGGACGGGACGGGGCAGTGCCCTTGCTCTCAATCATGTTCGACCACAGAACCGGCAATCCGGCGCGTGAGCGAGGGCGTACGTCTTCTCGACTTCCTCCGAGCGAACGGCCCCAGACGAGGTGTGGGGCAGCACCTCGATCATGAACGCGATTTGGCAGTGGCCCTCGCTGACGCTTTTGAAGTGGCGATCGGCATTCGTTCACGCATCGGGTGGCTGATCCTGGATCTCGCCAAGGGCGAATCCACACACCGGAGTCGTCGACTGGCTTCGACCTGCTGAATTCCAGAGAGCCCGCGCTCGGCAGAATTCGGGCAGATTCTGCTACGATTACTCGACTGCCTTTGTGGATTCCGCCGCCACCCATCTCCCTGGGACACTGCCATGCTGACTCGTCTCGCTCGCCGTACGACTTCGCTGTGTGCCGTCTATTTCCTGTTCGTCACCGGATTAGTCGCAGCTGAGCCGGTGCGAATTGTGACGCTGGGGGATTCGATTACGAAGGGGGTCCGCCCCGGTGTGACTGCGGAGGAGACCTTCTCTGCTGAGTTACAACGAAACTTGCGAGAAACTGGTCATCCCGATGCGGAGGTCATCAACGTCGGCGTCGGGGGTGAGATGGCAGGGCAGGGGCTGAAGCGATTGGAGCAGGATGTCGTCGCGAAGAAGCCCGCGATCGTCACGATCATGTACGGCCACAACGACAGCTATGTCGACGCCGGGAAGACCCAGGCCCGCATCCCGATCCCCCGCTTCCGGGCCGATCTGTCGCAGTTGGTGCAGCGGCTGCGCGAGTCGAACATCACGCCGATCCTGATGACCCCGCCCGCGTATGCCGAGAAGTCAGCCCTGAATGGCCTCGGCGAGCATTGCAACGTGAAGCTCGCTCAGTACGCCGAGGTGACGCGGCAAGTGGCTGAGACATTGCAGGTGCCGCTGGTCGATCACTACGCCGCGTGGGCCGAGGTGTCGAGGAGCGGGACCGACCTCAATGAGTGGACGACGGATGGGTATCACCCGAATCCCAAGGGGCATGTCGATCTGGCCACGCGAATGCTGCCGATTGTTCAAGAACATATTCCCGCGCTGGACGGATCGAAATCTGCGACGAGGGACTGGATTGAACTTTCAGCAAAGCTCAGCGTGGGTAAATGCACGCGAGACTATGGCAGGCTTTTGATCCGCGACACCGGAGTTGGGCCGAGGCAAGTCAAACTGCCGCGTCTCAACAACGTCGTACGAGGTTTAAGTTGGCAAAATGGAAAGCGAAACGCATTCGACGGAGTCTCGATCAGCCAGACCCCCACGGAATGGACCGTTAAGATCGAGGAAAGTGTTCTTGCAGATGCGGTCATTGTGCTCAGTGTCGAGGGCATGCCGCGTCTCGCACAGACGCCTGCAATTTCGCGGCCCGGTCCTGACGGAGTCATCACGCTCTCGGCTCGCGATGCTGTTGTCCACGGCGAAAAGCTCCAGTTTGAGCCGCTGACTCATAAGAACACCGTCGGGTACTGGGTCAACCCGAAAGACTACGCCGAGTGGAGCTATGCCCTCGATCAGCCCGGAGAGTTTCATGTGGAGATCATGCAAGGCTGCGGAGGCCACGCGGGGAGTGACGTCGAGCTGGGCTTCCCCGAAGGCCCTGTTCCGTTCGTCGTGGAAGAGACGGGACATTTCCAGAACTTCGTCTGGCGAAGAATTGGACGAATCCGTCTTAAGGAGATGGGCGTCCATCAAGTAGCCCTGAAGTGCAAGAAGCTGGCAAAAGGAGCCGTCATGGATATGCGGCAGGTTCGACTGGTTCCCGTGTTGGCGTTAACAACCGGTCCGATCACTTATCGCGATGTTGCTCCGGATCTTGTTCCGCCGATTCCCACAACAGCGCCGCCTGCATCGGGACGTCGCAGCATCATGGAAAGTGAAATGTCGGTTGGCAGCCACAGCGTCTATTTGCCAACGAACTGGACCCCAAACCATCGCTGGCCAGTTCTCGTGGAACTCCCCGGAAATGGTTACTTTCGAAATGAACTGGGTGATACCTGTGACGGCTTGCCCCACCATTGTCAATTCGCATTTGGACTATCAGGAGGGTACGGAGCAATCTGCTTGACACTCCCGTTTCTCGACGAGAACGGATGCCTCGCTCCAACGTGGTGGGGAACGACTCAATCCGGGAAACCATCGAAGACGATCAAATGCTGGAATGACGTCATCAAAGAAACTTGCGAGAAGTACCACGGCGACCCTGATCGTGTGATCCTCGTCGGCTTCTCGCGCGGGTCAATCGCCGTGAATGCAGTCGGCCTCTCCTCCGATGAGGCCGCTGGACTGTGGAAAGCCGCCGTCTGCTTCAGCCACTACGACGGCGTGGGCAATTGGCCGTTCCCGAAGAGTGACGCCGCCTCGGCCATCGAGCGGCTCCAGCGGTTGGGTGGAAAGCCGCAGTTCATCATCAGCGAGTCCCCGACCGAAGGGCCAGCTCTCTCCGACCAAGCCCGCGAGTTCATCGAGAAGTCTGGCGTGAAGGGCGACTTCACCTTCGCCACCACCGGGTTCCTCAACCACAGCGACCAATGGGCCCTCCGCCCCAGCCCCGCCCGCACGCAGGTCAGAGAGTGGCTTAAACAGCAGATGACCGAGAAGTGATCGATTGGTGCTATGGGCCGAGTGCCTTGGCATTGCTGGAAGTCGGGGTAGTTCCAGTCGGGAGGGCGAGGCTCCTGCCGAGCCGCGATTGCGAGTCGACGTGTCCCTTGGTTCGCGGCTCAGCAGGAGCTTCGCCCTCCCCTGGGACAGGTCGCTTCCCCCCCCATCGGAGCGTTGAGGAGGCACTAGATTCGGTTCAGCCTACTTCCCCACCCTCATCACAAACGGGTCATACTCCTCGCGAAAGCTGTTCAGTCCCGGAGTGGGAAGCAACTGGTGGGCTACGATGTCGTACAGGTAAATGTCGCGCTCTCCGGCGCTGTCGAGTCGCTCCGACACGAAGGCCAGATAGCGGCCATCTGCGCTCAGGTGGGGGCTTTGTTCTTGCCCGGCGGAGTTGAGACCCGGTAGCGGGACGAGCTGTTGTTCTTGCAGGTCGTACAGATAGACATCCCGCGCTCCGCTGCCGCCCGCGCGGTCCGAGACGAAGGCCACCAGCCGACCGTCGTGCGACAGCAACGGTTCGGTATCGGCAACTGGCGAGTTCAGCCCCTTCGGCGTCGAAGTCGTGAAGCTGTCGCGTCTCCAAATTCGCAGGTCCGTCTGCCCTTCCCCATTGGGGGCGTTCGTCGTGAACGCCACCCATTGGCCGTCCCCGCTCAGCGACGGCTTACGTTCATCATGCGGCGTGGTGTTCAGGACAGAGAGGTCGGCGAACTGTTGGCTGGAGCGATCATACAGCTGCAAGTCCCAGCGTCCTGGGCTGCCCGGTCGGCGCCAGGCTTCGAAGGCGATCAGGTTCCCGGTCGCATCGATCGTGGGAGCCATGTGAGCCTGGTCTCCTTCATGAATTTTCGGCAGCTCGATCGCCTTGCCCCCCAACAGATTCCAAGCGGCCAGTTGACTCGGTTGCCCCTCGACCTCCAGACAGTAGACGCACTGCTGGGCATCTCGTGTCAGCTGGGGGTGATGGTCGGACTGTTTATCGACGGCGGGAATTCCAGGCAGCAACTTGCCGGTCGACTGGCCATCATGTTCGTAGAGATAAATTTGTGGGTGCCGGATTCGATCGCGCAGAGAAGCAAACGCAATGAGTATTTTGGGACGCGGAGCCGCAGGAGGTTCGTCGGCCCGGACGAGCAGACTCGATAACAACAGGCAGCAGCAGGCCAGAAGGCATCGACGGTTCACTCACCCACTCCGATTCAAAGCCACCACAAATCTCCGACCCTAGGCTCTAGGCCCTCGCCCCTAGGCCTCCCGCTCACACTCCCCCCGTCAACTCCACAATCGGCAGCGCTGACCCAATGAACGGCCTGACCCGCAAGTCCCCGCTGGTGTCGATCCCCAACAGCTTGTAGATCGTGGCTGCAAACTCGGGAGGCGTCACGGGCCGCTGAGCCGGGTAGGCCCCCTTGTCGTCGCTCGCTCCAATCACCGCTCCGCCGGGGACTCCCCCACCGGCCATCAGCGACGAGAAGCAATACGGCCAGTGATCGCGATCGCCAAACTTGTTGAGCAGCGGCGTCCGACCAAATTCACCCACCACCACAACCAGCGTCGACTCCAATAGCCCCCGCTGCGACAGATCATCGATCAGCATCGACAGTCCCAGATCGAGTCGAGGACACAGCTGTTGTTCCAACCGCATCATGCCGGGGAGTTCGGCTCCGTGCGTGTCCCAGGCGTCGAACGCGATGCAGTCATACCACTTCAGTTGGACGAAGCGGGTGCCAGCCTCGACCAGTCGCCGCGCGAGGAGGCACGACTGTCCAAAGAAATTAGCTCCGTACCTCGTTCGCAAATCAGCCGATTCACGTTCGAGGTCGAACGCTTCGCGAACTCTGGTGGAGGTCAGCAATTCCGCAGCCCGCTGATAGTTGCGGTCCATCTTCTCGACCACCAAGCTCTGGCTGAGTTCTGATCGCACATTATCGACAGCAGCCAACAACGCTCGTCGATCCCGGAAGCGGTCAGGCGAAATTCCCGACGCCAGTCCCAAGTCGGGCAGTTCGACCTTCTTCCCCGTCGGATCGCGGACTGTCAGCGGCGAGAATGCACTGCCAAAGGTTCCGCCACCCACCATGTCGAGTCCCGTGATCTCGCACGAACCATCGCCGGGCTTGGAGCCAATATGGAAATACGGCGGCATCGCCGACTCGCTGCCGCGCAGCTTGGTCACCACGGCTCCAAATGACTCTGTACGAGTTTCAAAGCCCGAGCACATGGCGACGGAGTTGTGGCTCGAGTTGTCGTGCGTCAGCGAGCGGATCAGGGCGTACTTATCAGCTTGAGCGGCCAGCAGCGGCAACAACTCGCTGATCTTTGTGCCGGGGACTGACGTATTGATCGCGCCGAAGGGACCGCGCACGTCGTCCTTGGCCTTCGGTTTCGGGTCAAACGTTTCGAACTGACTCGGGCCACCCGTCAGCCAGATGAAGATGCAGCTGCACTCATGGGCGGGCTTGAGAGCTGGACGTGTCTCAGCGGCGCTGGTCCGCGACTGCCAGGTGGAAACGAGCGACAGTCCGAGCAGGTCGATTCCCGCGATCTGTAACAGATGCCGACGAGTCAGGCCCTGGCAATTGCGAGAGCTCACTTGGCTGAAGCGCAGCATTCGTCAATATCCAAGTGGATCCCACAGAGCGCGGTGACAGCGAACAGACGCCTATCGAGCGGTAGACCTCGATTCTGCCGCATGAACGAATCAGGAGCAAGGGATCTGTGAAAACGGGATCGACATCGAACCGACGCCAAGGTCCGCTCTCGATTCTGTTCACTGAGCGGTCAGGAATAAGATCCGCGTAAGACGGCCTGGAAAGGCCGTCCTACCACGAGAGACGCGACGTGTGTGCATCAGAATTGTAGTAAGTGGCGAATTTCTGCCCCCTCTCCCCACTGTCTGCGTGACTTTCGGTGAGGACATGGCTGTGGGGAGAGGGCCGGGGTGAGGGGCTGGGAGCGAGTGATGTGGCCCCCTCACCCCAGCCCTCTCCCCCACAGTGGAGTCCTCTCTGAAAGCCGTGCCGGTTGTGGGGGAGAGGGGGCAGAATCTTACGGCTGCCGACTTTTTGGATGCACACACAGACGCGACTGGACGGCCTGGAAAGGCCGTCTTACTCGGTAGGTCTTCTCGCTTCGATCGCCTTATACTTCGTCCCC
>JAYTCW010000481.1:0-8477 GCA_043736295.1 Planctomycetota bacterium
CCACCTTCCGTCTGAACTGTCGGTGCAGAGTGACTGGCCGTGCCGTTCGAGGAAGGAATATGCGGCTGCGGCACAACATCATCGAACAACTGCTTCTGCACGGCGGCGGGGCGGATTGCGAATGTGGGAGGACTCGAAGGGCGTGTCGTGGTCCCGCCAGAAAATGCCAGGACGAAAAGTGCTGACCCGGCTTATCAGATCACTCGCTGGCCCGAGAACATTCTGGCCGACGCGAGTCATGGCCGCCGGTCTCGCGAAAGCGCAGGCCGTAGTCGAGTGACGCCGGCGTGGCTGGGGTGGGCGAGGCAGAACTGGGGCTTGGAAGCGGCCAAGGAATGCAATGCGGGGGGGAAGGCTGTCTGCTTTGTGGACCACCACGGCTGACTGTGCCGCAGTCACCCAATCGATTCGCGGGCAGGAACGGAATGAATTCCGATCTACGGTATCGCTGGTAGACCGCTTTACGGTTCTGTTAATCTACTTGTCTCACTAAAACTCTCATGACAACAGAAGGACAACCGATGACTGGCAATCGCCGCGCAGATGTAGACAAGGCCCTCGAAGGGGTCGATTTCTCGAAGAACACGTACCAGATCGAGTTCGACACGACGGCGGGGAAGATTCTCGTCGATCTGTGGACCGATGTGGCTCCGGGGCACTGCAAGAACATCATTGGGCTGACCAAGATCGGGTTCTACGACGGGATCATTTTTCACCGCGTCATCGCCGATTTCATGGTCCAGGTCGGCTGCCCGCAGGGTCGGGGGACAGGCGGACCGGGGTACACCATCAACGCCGAATTCAACAATAAGCTGCATGAAGCCGGCGTGTTGTCGATGGCTCGGACGAGCAATCCGAACTCGGCGGGTTCACAGTTCTTTCTCTGTTTGGGCCGGGTGCCGCACTTGGACCGGCAATACACTGCGTTCGGCAAGACAGCTGACGACGCGAGCCTGAAGACCGTGTTGACGATCGGGGCTTCGGAGACGAATGCCGAGGATCGGCCGCTCAAGGAAGTGAAGATCAAGACGGCCCAGGTGCTGGTGACGGCGAAGTAGCGGGGAAGTGGTCAGTCGTCAGTGATCAGAAATACGAGCCACAGCCCAGCGGTGGCAACCCCTGGGCGTTTTCTTGAACAATCATGCCCAGCCCCGTGACACCCGCGTCTGCTTCCGATCCGGTGGATTGGCGTCTGTATCGGCGCGTTGGCTCTTTCGTCGCGACCCCGGCAGGGCTGGTGCTCTGTTTTCTGCCCATGGTCGGATCGCTTGTCGGAGACGCGATCGTGGTCTCATTGGCGATCGTCTCGGTGGTTGCCAGTACCGCTGTGATCGCCGGGCCGATGATTCAAACGGCAGCCCGGTTACGGAAGACGGCGCGGAATTTGACGGCGGTACTGCCGCCAGAAGCTTCCTCCTCGTCGATACTGCCGAATCCGAATGCGGACGAACTGGTCGCCGCCGAGGAGGAATTATTCGCCATCGGAGGCCGCGTTCAGACGGAGTTGAAGTCGCTGCGGGAACTGGCCCGGCATCTCGAACAAAGCACCACGCTGTTTGAAGGCGTCCTGGAAACCATGCAGGAGGCCGTCCTCGTTGTGGACTCAGCAGAGCGCGTGCTGTTCATTAACTCCGCAGCTCGCGACCTATTCGATGTCTCTCAGTTCTCGGCGGTCGGCAAGCTGGCCTGGGAGAGTATCCGGTCCAGCAAGCTGCAGGAGGTCATCGAGCAGGCGTTGTCGACGGGTAAGATGGTGCGGGGCGAGGTCGATCTGCCTCGACGGAAGCGTCTACTGGATGTGTCGGCGGTGGTGTTGTCGCTGGAGAGCGGGCCGGGCTGCCTGGCGGTCGCGTACGATGTGACCGATCTCCGGCGGCTGGAAAAGATGCGGCGAGACTTTGTGTCGAACGTGTCGCATGAACTCAAGACCCCACTGACCTCGATCCAAGCATACGCCGACACCCTGCTGAACGGGGGACTCGAAGACGAAGACAGCTCCCGGATGTTCGTTGAGCGCATCGTCGAGCAATCCGAACGCCTGAGCATGCTGATTCAGGACTTGCTGCGACTGGCCAAGATTGAGTCGGAGCCAGAAGCCTTTCAGATCGAGTATTGCGACGCGCTGGACATCGCCTCGACCGCGTTTCAGGACCACCAGACTGTCGCACAAACACGGCAGATTGCCCTGTCGATGGAGACGCCGGACGGTCCGTTGGGGGTGTTGGCCGATGCCGACGGGTTGCGGACGATCCTCAATAATCTGCTGACCAACGCGATCAACTACACGCTGGCTGGCGGGCAGGTCCGTCTGGTCGTCCGTCGCGATGGCGAGCGGGTGCTGTTCGAGGTCAGCGACACCGGGGTCGGGATTGCCAAGGAGCACCAGTCACGGGTCTTCGAACGCTTCTACCGGGTCGACAAAGCCCGCACGCGCAGCGTCGGCGGGACCGGGCTGGGGCTGGCCATCGTGCGGCACCTCGTGGAAGTCATGCAGGGGGAGATTTCGCTGGAGAGCGAGTTGGGACGGGGGTCGACGTTTCGAGTACGACTTCAGGCAGCGAGTCCCCCCTTGCCATAAGAATGCCGAGTGGATCCCCTCCGCAAGGAGATTGCCTTGGATTGACGAAGAGAATCTCCGGCTCATCCGCTGTTTATTCCCGTCTCAACAGCAGTAAAGTCCTGTTCAAACCCCTCCCGGATCGAGGAATCCGATCAGTTTCTACTGGTTCCCGAGTGTCGGACCGGCATAGAATAAGTTGGTCAGGGAGGATCGCCTTCCCCAATGCCGCGCGGCGACTGGATGTCGTCGACGCGGTCCCGCCGCTTGAGATTGTGGAGTGATTGACATGTTGACCCGCGTCAGCGCAGCTTGTGGATTGATGCTCGCTTTGCTGGCTGGCTCCGGCCAGCCGGTCCAGGCCGTCGAATGGGGCTCGATCGAGGGCCAGTTTGTGGCCGATAGCAAGATCGATGTGCCTGTTCTGTATAAGAAGGGCGACCCGACGATCAAAGATCCAGCGGTCTGCGGAGTGGCCGATCTGCCTGATGATACATTGGTCGTCAACCCGGCGAACAACGGAATCGCCAACGTCTTCATTTACCTGCGGAAGGCCCCTGCGGATGTCCACCCGGACCTCAAAGCTGTCCCGACCACCAAGCCCGTGCTGGACCAACTTGGTTGCCGGTTCCTGCCCCACGGGATGACTCTTCGCGTCGGACAGGCCGTACAGTGCATCAACTCGGATGGTGCCGCTCACAATCTGCACACCAATCCGGTCGCTGGCTCAGCTGTGAATTTCATCGTGCAGCCGAACGACAAGGTCGGGCAGGATGTGAAGTTTGAACTGGTCGAAACCCTCCCCGTGAAGGTGAACTGCGACATTCACAGCTGGATGTTCTCTTACTGGCTGGTGTCCGATCATCCCTATGTCGCAGTGACCGACGCTGACGGCAAGTTCAAGATCGAGAACCTGCCCGTGGGTGAGCATGAATTCCGTGTCTGGCACGAACGCCAGGGCTACCTGAACCGGACCTACAAGGTGAAGGTCGTGGCCGGTAAGAATCCCCCACTCGCCATCGAGAAGATTCCGGCAGCCAAGCTGGCCATCAAGAAGTAATCGACCGGTGAAGCACCGCTGATCTCCCAACGCCGAGGCCCACGCCTCGGCGTTGTTGTTTTTCGTAGAACGGAATTTATTCCGTTCCTCATGAATCGCCCCTGGGAGCGGAATGAATTCCGTTCTACGCCTTGCGGATAAAATGCTCCGCGTAGCTCCGCACCTGTCGCCCGTTCAGCACGTGGAACATCCGCAGCTGCTGGATTGTCTCTTGGCTGAACTGGCTCAGCGGGACATGCACCAGCCGCTTGTGGTACTTCTTGGCCAAGCGTCTCCACCCAGCCCCCGGCGGCATCGCGGACAGGATCGCAATGTGCGTCTGCTGCGAGTGGAAGCAGGCTCCGGCCAGCAGCCGCTCCTCCAATGTGTCGGCGAAGTCGAACCGCGGGTCGCGCCACAGGTCAGGGATGCCGCGCGGCGGGAAGAGGAACATTGACCCGCCATAGGTCGCCGTGGCGATGCCGGGGCCGATCACCTCTTGCGAGAACGGGGTCGCGAAGAACGACAGCGTCGACTCGTCGTGCTTCTCCGCATGCCAGGTAATCCGCCACGGGTAGTCGCGAGGGTCGGACGGCGAATCGAACAGCATGATCACGCAGTCCAGCGTCCCCTTCGCGGGCGGCTGGATCTTGACGTACAGTTCACCCGTGTGCCAGTTTCGCAGCGTCTCGCGGATGTCGAGACCGTCCTTCAGGCTCGTTGAAAACTTCTCCGTGCGAGCGAGGTCGTTCCCCATCAGGGACAGCGCCTTGTCCTTCACATGCGTCCGGAATCGCTCGATGGCGATGTCCTCGGGAGGCCAGCTGCATTGCCCGAACGGGTTCCACTCATTGGCCCACTTGATCTGGTCGAGCTTCGGCGGTCGGCGGTTGAGCTTGCAAGTTCGCCACTCGATCGGATTCCCCGGCAGACGGTTTTGCAACTGCACAATGTCCCCGCCGGGCAACTGGCCCCGGTCGATCGACATCTGAAAATCGTCGTAGTGCAGCGGCTCGTGGTAGGGGTAGCTGCGGGCGGTTTCGGCGAGGTGGATGGCGAACTGGTCGCCCGCCGTCTGCTGGGCGGCGATGATCAGGGTGTACAAATCGGGGGTCATCCGCCGCTCGATCAGCGACAGGTTGCGGACGTACTTGAGGTAGTTCGAGAGCAGGTGCGGCGAGATGTTGCGGGCGCGGCCTTTGAGTTCCTCCTTGTACCGCTCGCGCGTGGTGAGCAGCATCTCCTTGATGCCATCGATCGACAGGTTCTCGTCGTCGTCGAGTTCGGCCCGCGCCCGCTCATACAGCCCGGTCAGGTACGGCAACTCCCCCAGCAGAAAGAGCAGTGTCTCGGGGGCGACCTTGTAGATGGCCGGCTCGTGCTCGGCCTCGAACGGTTCGTCGACCGGGGTCTTCTCCGTGTATGCCTCGCGAATCCACGGCCAGTCAGCCAGCGAGCAGACGAACAACACCCGCTGATACTTCCGCTCCAACTGCCGCAGCCGGTGAGCCATCCACGCGATCCGCTCCTGGTGACGCGGGTTCGTTGGGCGAGGGAGCGAGGGCAACACCGCTGCGGAGAACTTCTCAACGGCCACCTTCTTGAGGGCGTACGGGTCGGGCAACCCCACCGGTGTGTTGTGAAACCCCTCGGTTTCGAGGTCGATGAAGGCTCGCGGCATCCGATCCTGGATTGCGAACCGCAGGGCGGCAATCACAGGTTGGCAGGGGTCGATGGGGACGTAGCTGGCCAGCGGATGCGACTCGGTGTCGTCATCGTCACTGGCGTCGGGCTGATACCCGGCCTCTTCGGATCGCACCACAATCGTGGGCGTGGGCAGAGCCTCGATGGCCTCCTCCACCGCCGACTGAAACGACTCCGGCAGCGGCACCGCCAGACAATCATACTTCTCGGCCAACAGCACCCGCCGGACCTCCAGCGCAAAGTCCCCGCTACCGTGGACGACGGGCAGGACAGTGATCCGAGGGCTGAATTGGAGGAAGGTGTGAGACATCAGGGAAGTCGACCAGGAAGCCACGCCCCCCATTATATGGTTCTGCTCAATTTTCACGACCCCGAATTGTGGGGAGGAATGTGGAAAATCCAGATCGAGTACCCCACCCGGTCCACCGGACGATACTTCCGCATGTACCGGTAGTACCCGTGCCGCTGAAACAGTTCATGGACACTGACCGCGTACCAACCCGGTTCGGGAATCATATCCTCCTGCGGTCCCAGATCGGACGACGCCATCTTGGGAGGCCATTGGCAATCGATCCCAATGTCATAGGGAGACACGAAACCCGTCTGGATACAGTACAAGGGCCGGGCCTCGGGGTGGGCTTTGATCCAATACTTGAGCCGGATCAAGTCCTGCCCCCAATCAATGTTGGCATCGAGCAGGTAGCGATGCCCTCCCAGCGGACCACCGGCCAGTTCGTTGAAGTACGACATACTATGCGGATAGATCCACAGGCTGCTGAGTACGCTCCAAACGAGCAGGCCCCACCCGGTGCGGGTCGCCCAACGCGGCCAGGATTGATTCCACAATTTACTGATGAGTACGAATGCCGCTGGCAGTGAAGGCAAGATATAGCGGACATAGCGCCCAAACCCCGTTTGAGAGCAGACGAGAATAAACACCACGACAGCCGGAACAATTAACACCAGTTCATCCCGGGTGAGTTTCGTCCCGCAACGCGGAACTAAATGACACACGACAACAATCACCCCCAGCAACAGCATTCCCAACGGCAGCTTCAGGCACGACGCAATCGGATAGTAATACCACCAGCCACGATCCGACCACGTGCCCATTAAATAGGACTCCATCCCTTTCTCGAAGTCCACCTTCTGGAGGTCAATCCCCCGCACATAATTGTAGGGCAACGGAACCGGAATCGTCGCCAGGACGGTGCCTCGAAAACGATTACCCGTCGTGCCCGGCTGTTCGTTACCGGTGAGTGATCTCGACACGAAGTCGAAATCTCCCAGCCGCTTACAAGTGCCCTCGAATCCGTACCCCACATTCATCACGTAGACCCCAAGCACGAACACCAGTCCCAGTTGTCCCAGCTCAGTCGTCAGTGGTCGCCGAGCCTTGCCAGTCGACCACCTCCAACCCATCCACAGTAACGGCCAGACGGGAAACAACACGATCCACGTCATCTTGGTAAGTTCACAAACGCCCAAAGCCAGTCCCGCCCAGAAGGCCGCCCGCCATGTCCCATTCGCCAGCCAGTCTCGATAGGTATAAGCCGCCAGCAATCCAAAACTCGCCGCAGCTGCATCTGGAGTGAAGGTCGATCCCCACCCCAAAACCACGGGAGACATGCACCACAAGAGACATGCGACCAAGCCACTCTTCGGGCCATAAAGCGATCGCCCCCACAAGAAGCACATCCAGCCGCCGAGAACGGTTAATGGCAGGCACAACAAGCGCCCCACCGTGAAATACCAAGTGGCGTTCGGGCGATTCGCCGCGATGAAATCTTTACCCAACTCGAACTCGGTTCTGACGGATGGGCTGTCCGTCGCCTGACTCCAGTCGACCTTCGGAGTTCCAAACGCCGCAGGAATCGCAGCGATCAGTTTCACCAGTGGTGGATTGACGCGGTAGATCTGGAAATGCCCGAACCGCCAGCCGTAGATGCCCGCCGTCAGATGAGCGACCTCGTCGCACACCGGGGCATTCCACGCGGCGATCCAACCGAGCATCCCCAAATGCAACAGCAGCAATCCGGCAACCGCTTTTCCGTATGTCACTCGCATGGCCCTCAGTATTCCAGAATCCGACTAGAACTCACCCACCACGGCCCCATCATCCCGCGCACCGAGCTTGTGCCAGATCCCGATATCAATCGAATTCGACACGAACCGCACCGACCCATCCGCCAACAGAATATGCACCCCGCCGGTATGACGACTCCGCGCGGCGAACATTCCCGGACCGTCACTGTCGCAGGAATCCGGACAATGAGCCAGGCAGTTCGGGATCCACGAATTCGGAGCGAGCAATGTATTAAACGTCGTCTGCCCCGGCAGCCCGCGATGCCACTGCCGCGCCACCCGGGTCGAGACATTTGTTGCCGCCCCACACTGCACGCCCCACGCCGTAATCTGATCGGGGGCGGGAAACGCATTAGGCATCCCCGGCGGAATCGTCCCCGGTCCGTAATGAAAATTCGCCAGCTTGCCGATCGGGTCGGGCGCGCCTCCCGACACTTGCTCGCTCGCCGCGATCACATTCGAACTCCCATCGGTAATCGAACCAAACGACACCCGCACCGTCCCCGTGATGATTCCGTTCTGCTCCTTCACACTCAAGTATCGACCTTCCCCACTGAACCCCGTATTCGTCCCCAAACAGAACGCATAGTTCACCCCCGGATCATCATCGTCCGGGTCGCGATCACTGGGGCAACGATACACCGCCAACTTCGTCTTTCCCACCGCTTCATTCGGCCCGAAATCCAGCGCAGCTGACGAGAAGTTCAAACGCTCGTACACATTCTTCTGATCCAGGTACGGCAGCAACATCGAGTGCGGGCTGTGCCCCTTCCAGCTCCAGAACCCAAAGTCAGCTGTGGGGTACATCAACAACGGAAACTGGCGCGTGGTATCGTGATAGTTGTGGAGTGCCAGCCCCAGCTGCTTCAGATGGCTGCGGCACTGGGCACGACGGGCCGCCTCGCGGGCTTGCTGCACAGCGGGTAGGAGTAGCGCCGCCAAAACGCCAATAATCGCGATCACGACCAGCAGCTCGATCAGCGTAAACGCCGGACGACTCGATTTTCGAAACATGCCAAAATGCCCGAGAGTTCGGATTCGACTCGCTTGACAGTATGGGGGGGGGGGGGCCATAAAAAAAAAAATAATTTA
>JAYTCW010000482.1:0-17225 GCA_043736295.1 Planctomycetota bacterium
CTGAACCCGGAGAGATTCTGTTCCGACCATGAGCACTCAAATCCCGCAGCACGCGGACCCGCAACAGAACGAACTCGCCCACTGGTTTGTCAACTTCCAACGGAAGATTGAGCCGCACACCAATAAGATCATTCTGGCGATTATCCTCGGGACTCTGGGGATCGTCGCCTATCAGGTCTTCGCCAAGTCGGCAGCTGCCAAGACGTCGGAAGCGTGGAGCAAGTACGCCGCCTGTGCGACGGCGGACGACTTCAAAGAGGTCGCCGACGATCATGCCGGAACACCGGTCGAGGCGTGGTCGCGACTGGAAGCCGCCCGGAATTACATTCAAACGGGCGTCATGCTGTCGATGACCAATCGCAAGGCCAGCGACGAGAGCCTGGAAAACGGCAATACCCAGTTGGACAAGCTGCTGAAGTCAACGACCACCCCGGATGAAGTCCGAGAGCAGGCTCTGTCCCAGAAGGCCGTCTGCTTGGAATCACTCTGCGACGGCGACGTAAAGCCGGTCGAAGAGGCCTACGACGAGTTGCTGAAGAAGTTCCCGAACTCCCACTACGCTCCCTGGGCGAAGCACCGCTTGGAAGAACTCAAGAAGCCAGCGACCGGCGAGTTCTACGCCTGGTTCCGGAAGGCCAAGCCCGCTCCCCCCGAACGTCCGAAGCCGCAAGACGTGAAGCCCAGCGACCTGCCAAACATCAAGCTGACTCCGGATGAAGGCGATCCTCTGCCGCCGAGTACGTCGGGGACGACCCCTGCGACTTCGGAGACCAAGCCTGCTGACGGAACGACTCCATCTCCGGAAGCCCCTGCAGCTGAGGGAACCCCCGTGAAGCCGGACGCCCCCGCGACCGAGGCGAAACCCGCCGAACCCGCAGTTGAGAAGCCTGCCGAGCCAGCGACTGAAAAGCCAGCTGAGGCTCCCCCAACAGAAGCCCCTGCGGCGGAGGCCAACAAGCCAGCCGAAGCCGCCACGGAGAAACCAGCCGAGCCAGCCGCCGAGGCTCCCCAGCCGTAATGGTTCGTCTCGTCATCTCCCAGCAAATCGACCACAGGGCAGGCAGCCACGCCTGCCCTGTGTTGTTACCCTGATGGGATTGATTGCTGATCTTTGGCTCACGTCGAAGATCGACGGAGCATCAACCGCTGTGTGCGGAGTCGCCAGTCCCACTCGATGAGGAGATCGCGATGAACATCTTCGAGAGCATTCGCGTCCAAGGCTTCCGTCGTCTGCACGATGTCGAGTTGAAACTACGTCCGCTCAACGTCCTCATCGGGGCGAACGGGAGCGGGAAGACTTCTTTGTTGGATGTGTTCACACTGTTGTCTGCTTCGGCTGAGGGTGATCTCAAGGAAACGATTAGCGAGTACAGCGGAGTTGATTCTAACCTGTCAGTCGTGGCTGGCGTCGAAGGGGAGAAGGCTCGTTTTTCCAGATTCGAACTTTATCGACAGGTTCCGGGATTCGTTCCGCTGAAGTATGCGATTTCACTGAAGCCTGGAGGGACATCGTATGAGATTCCCGATGAGTCTCTCACTCAACAATTAGACGCAACAAAACCGATGCCAATGAAACATTTGGAAACAGTGTATGGGCGAGTGAGGTATTACGATACAGCGTCAGGTAACCTCGTTGCTCCGCAGTGGGAGGGATATGACAAACTGGAATCGGCTTTGTCTCAAGTTCCTAAGCTGTACCCGGAACCCGAGAAGTTTCGAAGAATGTTGGCCTCCTCCACTCACTACCATGCGCTCGATGTCAGTCCAAGAGCCCCAGTCCGGTTACCACAACAGATGCGAGAAGCCAAGCTTCCGGGACAGAACGGAGAGGATCTGGCAGCTTGCCTCTACTGGATGAGAGAAGCTGACCCTGATCGGTTTGAAACGATAGAAGACACACTCCGTGTCGGCTTTCCCAGCTTCGAGCGTCTCAACTTTCCGCCGGTGGCTGCGGGATTGATGGCGATTACCTGGAAGGAACGGGACATCAAATATCCGTTCTTCATGCACCAGCTTTCCGAGGGCACGCTTCGTTTTCTCTGGCTCGTGACACTGCTGTACAGCCCCGGTCTGACGGAGGTCACACTGCTGGATGAGCCAGAAGTCAGCCTGCATCCGGAACTCCTATCCGTGCTGGCGGTCTGTTTACGCGAAGCGTCGACAAGGACGCAATTGATCGTGGCGACACATGCCGACCGACTCGTGCGATTCTTGCAGCCGAGCGAGGTCGTCGCGCTCGACATGGAAGATGGTGTTACAGCAGCAACACGCGCCGACGATCTTGATCTCGAAGAGTGGTTGAAAGAGTACACACTCGATCAAGTCTGGCAGCTCGGACGCATAGGGGGCCGCTCGTGAGGATTGTCATCATCTGCGAGGGCAAGACAGAGAAAGCGTTCAAACCTTGCCTGGTCAAGTTTCTGAAATCCAGATTTCTGGAATTGCAACTGAAAACCCAGCTGCCGAAGTTGGACTTTTTGGATAGCGGTGGCGCAATTCCGAGTGGCGACAGGCTCAAAAGAATAGTCACGAGACTACTCTCCGACAAGAAAAACCCAGCGAATGCAGTCGTCGCTCTGGCCGATGTCTATCCAGACTTCGTGGACGCCGAAGATGCCAAGTCAAAGATGCGACAATGGGTGGGAGTCCAGCCCCACTTTTACCCTCATGTTGCACTTCATGATTTCGAAGCGTGGTTGCTGCCGTATTGGGATCGGATTCAAAAGCTGGCTGGAAGCAATGCCGCTCTCTTCGGTTCCAATCCCGAGACAGTCAATCATGGCAATCCACCGGCTCACCGCATGCTGAATCTTTTTGAGTCTGGCAAGTGCCGCGACAGCTATAACAAGCCCCGCGATGCTGGGAAAATACTCCTGGATGCCGACTTAATGGTCGCGATCCAAAAGTGTCCCGAGTTGAAGGCGTTCGTGAATACCATTCTGGAGCTTTGCTCGAAAAAGTCAGTGATCCCATAGGATTCAGCAGCGCTGCCAAGTCTATAATGAAACTGTTGTGCTGTTCCTCTCGTTGTTTCAAGAGAAATCCCCGTGGACCCCGATCTCGACCCCGCCGATGAATCGCCTCTCGAAGAGGTCGAACGCCCTCCGCTCTCGGCCAGTGAGCCCGTCTCCGTCACCGTGGAGGCCCGCGCTCACGGCTGGCGGGTTGACCACTACCTCGCCCGGCTGTACCCCAACTACAGCCGCGAACTGTTTCAAAAGGCGATCGAGCAATCCTCGGTCCAGCTCAACGGACTGCCCGTCAAAGCCTCCAAGCGGCTGCGGGTCAATGACCGGCTTTCGGTCCAGCTTCCGGAAATGCCCGACAACACGCTCCAACCGGAAGACCTGCCCATCGAGATCGTCTTCGAAGACGACTCGCTCGCCATCATCAACAAACCTTCCAACATGGTGACCCACCCCGGCAAGGGGAACTTCAAGGGCACCCTTGCCGCAGCTGTGCAGTTCCACTTTGACAAGCTCAGCTCCGTCGCGGGCCAGCTCCGGCCCGGGATCGTGCATCGGCTCGACCGCGACACCACTGGCGTCATCGTCATCGCCAAAGACAACTCGGTTCACAGTCGCCTGAGTTTGCAATTCGAACAGCGCGAGGTCAAGAAGGAGTACCGGGCGATTGTGCGCGGAACTCTGTTGCGCGACTCCGACTACATCCGCACCTGGGTCAAGGTCCACCCCAAGAGCCACGAGAAGATGCTCGTCTGCGACGAGGGCGAACACGGAGCCCGCGAGGCGGTCACCTTCTACCAGGTGTTGGAGCGGTTTCGCGGATTCACATACATCCAACTGCTCCCCGAGACGGGCCGCACGCATCAGCTGCGAGTGCATATGCAGCACCTCAAATGTCCGATCATCGCCGACCGGTTGTACGCCGGTCACGAGCAGGTCACGCGAGGAGAACTGGCGGCTCCCGAGACAATCGAAGGCGGAGATGATACGCTCATCAATCGGCAGGCACTGCATGCCTTTCGGCTTCAGATTCGGCACCCGGTCACTGACCGACCCATGGTGTTCGAGGCCGAACTTCCCCCCGACATGCAGCTGACTCTGGAAGCCCTGCGGACCTATCGAAAGCTGAACGGATGAAACTGGCGAAAGTGCGATTGGCGGACGGCAAGGTCCGAGTGGCGATGGTCGAGGAGACTGGGCTGCTGCTGCTCGATATGGAGCAGGTCGGCGGGATTCGGTTGTTGTCAGATATCCTGCACGCGCCCGATCCGCTGGGGTTGGCGAGATTTCTGGTCGATCCCAAGGCCGGTCCGATCAAGCTGGGAGAAGTGACGTTCCTGGCCCCCATTGACCGTCAAGAGGTGTGGGCGGCGGGGGTGACCTACAAGCGGAGCCAGATCGCCCGCATGGAAGAGTCCGAAGCGGGGGCCAGCCACTACGACAAGGTCTACACCGCCCCGCGCCCCGAAATCTTCATGAAGGCCACACCGCACCGCGTCTCTGGTCCCGGCGAACCGGTGCGAGTGCGAGCCGACAGCCACTGGTCGGTCCCCGAACCGGAGTTCACGCTCGTGCTGAATCCGGCGATGCAGATCGTGGGCTACACGATCGGCAACGACATGTCGGCCCGCGACATCGAGGGCGAAAACCCGCTCTACCTGCCGCAGGCCAAAGTCTACAACCAGTGCTGCGGTCTCGGGCCATGCATTCTGCTGGCGGATGGTCCGCTGCATAAGGACGCCGTCGCCATCGACATCGTGATTCATCGCAATAAGGCCGAGGTCTTCAAGGGCTCGACCTCACTCGGCCAGATGAAGCGCGAGCTGCCCGAGCTGGCCGAGTGGCTGGGCAAGGAGAACGACTTCCCCGCCGGTGCGTTTCTGTTGACTGGCACTGGCGTCGTGCCGCCGGACAACTTCACGCTAGAGAACGGGGACATCGTTGCGATCACGATTACGGGGATTGGGACGCTGACGAACCCCGTGGCGAAGGGCTGACCCAGCAGTTGTGCCCTGACTGCCGAAGTCCGGGAACCTCCAGATTCGAAGTGATCCGGCTCCGTGTTTTTCATTGCCTGCCGTCACAGAAAGTCATTCCATGCGTCATAGTGTTCCCATGTGGATTGGGCTAATTTTCCTCGTGGGGTGTCAACCCACTGCGCCCACTGCCCCGCCGTCTCCCACTGTCGACTCAAGCGTTCCCGCATCGCCGCCTCCCGTGTCGTCAGAACCTATCGTCAAAGGCCCGGCGACTATTACGCCCTCCACCGAAGGGTTGGGCGAGTATTTCGACTTTCCGAAAGTCGGAATCAAGCTGCGACTCCCCGACGGCTTGGATCGTGCCAAGCTCTTCGATGGGTTTCATCGCTCAGGGGTTCCAGTCACTGTGGAGATGTTGGATATCAAGATTCCCTACGATCTATTCTCGAAATCCTATACGACAGACGCCCTTTCCATTCAGAGAAAGAACGTTTACTCACGAGAAGAGATTCTGCTGAACAATACCCCCGGAATTCTCGTCCACTACGAAGTCCCTGCGGGCAAATCCTCGAATATCAGTTGGGCTCTCCTGACGGTTGCGGATACCCGAACGATATTGGTGACAGCGGGAGTGTCTCAAAATGTGGCCCCCGCATGGGAAACGCGACTGAAGAATTGCATTCTGAGTGTGCAGCCCATCCCGCTAGCGGAATCCCCACAAAATGCGGATGCTGAAGGCAAGCCATAACCAGGAGGGAGCGACTCCTCCCAGAAGGGGCTATAATGAGGCGACCACTATTGGGTAATCGCGCAGGCGGGCCATGATTGCACACGGTCGTGAATGGTCAGAAGTTCATTGCCTCGGATGGACCTTCGCGTTGTGGGGATTGCACCGGTTCTCACGCCCCGAATCCTCCCCGGAGTGCTGTCTTCCGGACGCCACACGAGTGGAGTGGCCTAGATTTGAGAGTACCCCCCGGTCAACTCTCAAGTGTGCAGGTCTCCCATGTCTGGTGCTGATCGTCGAATCGATTTCCGTGCGGAACTCCGCACGGTGGTTAACATCTATACCGAAGAATCCCGCCAGGCTGCACCTGCTCAATTCATGCGTGGCTGGTCAGAAGACGTGTCCGCCACGGGGGCCCGGCTGATCACGATTGAACCGATCTCTGGCACCCGAGTCTGGCTGAAGTTCCTCGCTCAGGGGCAAGATCATTGCTTCATTGAAGCCGAGATTGTTCGCGCCCAGCAATTTCCGCGGAGTCAATTTCGCGCCAACGATATGATGAATTCCTACGGCGTACGTTTTTCTCGTCTGCTGAGCGAACAAGAATTCTTGGAACTCTCGCTCGATCAGGTCGAGCGACTGACGAGTGGGTTGAAGTCCAGCGAGACTCCCGCGAGCAAGTCACTGGCTTTCGGCTGAGCGGACGATTGCTGGTCGGGCCCGTTTCCAACATATCCGTCCCCAGCGTGGCGCATGTGAAGGATAGCTACTGCCCGGTCCACGCTTACTTTCGGAGTTCGCCTCCTTCGGGAGGGCGAGGCTCCTGCCGAGCCGCGAATGCGAATTGACGTGTCCCCTGGCTCGCGGCTCAGCAGGAGCTTCGCCCTCCCGTGTGCCCTGAGTGTGGACGGCGCACCAAGCAACGGTGTCGTTCACGGCTTCCAGGCGACATTGTGGAAGAGTGGTGGCCGCAAAAAACTCAAAAAACGCAAGGAGGGGGAGGGTTTTCCTGTTTGCGTTTCTTGCGTTTTTTGCGGCCATCCCCCAAATGGGATCACGTCCTGCTTGAGGCGTCTCGTTCGCCCCTTGCCGGTCCACGAGCACGTAAGAAACGTTCCCGTCACTCGCGTCGCTCCGCGACGGAGATTCCAGCCGCGAAAAGGCTTTCGGGCTGTGTGCGCGGGAGACTTTGGCAGGCGGAATGCGAGTCGCGGAGCGACACCGCCTCAGCGTCATTGTATTCGCGGTCCTGCGAACAACTTCCGTAAAGTGGCGATGTCCCATTCGTCACTTCTCTCGAACTTCGAATCGCCCCACGAGTTTTATTCTCAACACTCTGCGCTGAAGCCGACAGCCTCTCACCGAACACGAGTCCTGCCGAGTGAGATCCCTTCGCCTCGACTCATCTTCGCCACGACCAAGTCGGAGGATTAGTTCACAGATTTCGCAGACCACCACAAATTCAAAAAGGCGGAGGACGATCGCTTGACCGCAATCACCGCCAGAGCTGGCAGCGAATCGGTGAAAATCTGTGCGATCCGAGTACCACACATGGCCTGTGACACGGTGAGTGACATGTGGTGCGGGTGGAGATCGCTCTGGAGAGGCGATCGGCTTTGGCAGGGAGTGTCCTTTTTCTTCCAACGTCCCCCTCCCTGGCAACGTAGATACGGGGGCAGCTCGCATTCGACGGCATTCCGTTTCGTCTCTCCCTGCACTGCGGTACACTCTGGGTCGTTCTCCTCGCACAGACTTCGAAAGGTGTTTTCATGAACTGGTTGCCGGGATTCACAGCGCCGCTCAATGCGTTACTGCTGCTGCTGTTAATCCCGATCGTGGTGATGTATTTCCTGAAGCTCAAACGCTCGCGGCAGGAGATTCCCTCGTTGCTACTCTGGCAGCAGGTGATCGCCGATCAGCGGGTCAATGCCCCGTTTCAGAAGTTCCGCCGGAACTTGCTGCTTTGGCTCCAATTGCTATTGCTGACGCTGCTGGCCCTCGCAGCGGCTCAACCGTTTATTCGTGGACGGGACACGCTGTCGAAGAATCTGCCGATCCTGATCGACTGTTCGGCCAGTATGGGGGCCATCGACGCGAAGACGAAAAAGACCCGGCTGGAACTCGCCAAGGACGAGATTCGCCCGATCATCGACAACATGCTGCCGGACCAGCGGCTGATGCTGATTGAGGTCCACAACACCGCCCAGAGGCTGACCCAGCTCACCAACAACAAGACGGAGCTGAAGCAAGCCCTCGACCAGATCGAGGTCATTGATGTGCCCTCGCGGTTGGAGGACGCGCTGGCTTTGGCACGCGGGCAGTCCAAGTTGGTCGAAATCCCGAGCATCCGTCTCTACTCCGACGGCAACATCCCGACGCGACCCAATCCAGTCACCGGCGATCAGGAAGCCATTGTCGATTTCGAGTTGCCGTTCCAGGTCGATTACTTCCGAGTCAAGTCGAGCGGCGGCAACATCGGCATCACCTCGCTGAATGCCACCCGGTCCGGGTCGGATGCGTGGGAGGTCTTCGTCCGCGTGGAGGCCAGTCCAGAGGTCGCGGGTAACGGCCAGCTGCGGCTCTCGAAGATCGTGGACGGGAAGCCAATCCTGGTCGGCGAGGAGCGGGTCGTCCTCAACCCCGGCGAGTCCCAGCGGCTGGTGTTCAATCTCGATTCCGGCACCGAACTGCAACTGAAAGCGGAATTGATCCCGACCGACTTTGACTCATTGGCCATCGACAACACCGCGTGGATGGAGCTGCCGGTCGGTCGCGATTTGCAGGTCTTCTGCCCCGAGGCACTCGCCGCGTTCCGGCATGCCCTCAAGGGCCAGCCGGGGATCAAGCTCGATCCCCCGGACGGCAAGATCTCCGAACTCGCGACCTATGACCTCGTCATCAGCGACAGCTTGGCAGACCTGGCGCGGGAGTCGACCACGTACCTCACCATTGGGCAGATTCCGAAAGAACTGGTCGGCAAGCTGACCATCGGCGAGGGGAATGTGACCGTCGTCGATTGGAAGCGGGAGGCCCCTCTCATGCAGCACGTCCAGCTGCGCGAGGTATTGATGGCGGACGAGCCGACTCTGGCGAAGGGCGTCACCGACTCGATCTTGGAAGAGATGGGTTTCGAGACGTTGTGCCACGGCGCGAAAGGTCCACTGATCCTAGAGCGTCGGGCCGGGCCGCGTTTGTACATGCACTGGATGTTCAAGCTCGACCGGACGACGCTCCCGTACCGCCTGGCGTTCCCGATCCTGACCACGAACCTCGTCAACATCGCCATGCGTCAGGCGGAACTGGCCGACGTGAAGGCCGCCTCGACGGGGATGCTGCCGCCGGTGAAACTCTCGCGCGATGCAGAGTACCGCGTCACCAATCCGAAGGGGGAACATTTCAACGCCCGGTCCGACGCCGATGGCTGGGTCACCGGTGTCACAGCCCGAGCCGTCGGCCCGTACGAGGTCCGCTCGGGCGGCAAACTGGTCCGGGAATTGGGGGTCAGCCTGCTCAATCCTCGTGAGACCTCACTGGTCGGGGTGGAGAAGTTCGTAACGAAAGAAGCCAGTGTCGCCGCCACCGAGACGCAACTCGACCAGGACAAGCCGATCTGGTCATCAATGGCCGCCATCGCCCTGCTCGTCTTATTGGCTGAGTGGTGGTACTTCCAGAAGAAGCCGGGTTGAGTGGATGCGGAACAGAAAGTGGACCGGGTTAGGACGGCCTTTCTAGGCCGTCCACGGTGGATGCGAGCAGCGAGACGTTCTGGAAAGGCCGTCTTACGGGGAACATCTGTCCAACCGATCGCCTTAGCACATCAGCCCGACCCGCAGGAATAGTCGTTGCAATCGGTAGATCGAATCCTCCCTTGCCCCACAAAAGACGGTGAACTCGCGGTGAGCATGAACTAGGCTTGAGATGGTCCCCCGTGCGCGATGGCGGACCGGTTCCTCCTACAGGCATCTCGCCATGCGGCTCCCGACTCTGATCGCTTGTTGTCTGCTGCTCACTCTTTCCGAGGCAAATGCAGCTGACAAGGTCGACCGCCGGTTCATCGAACTGACTGTCGGTGGGATCAAGCATCAGGGGCGACAACTCGTCAGCGATGCCGAGGTCTGCTGGCTGCTGAAGCAGGATGGCCGACTACAAAGCCTCGACTTGCGTGAAGTCACCGAGTTCAAACAGCTGGGCAACGTCTTCCGCCCGTTCTCCACGAACGAGATGCGGACCCGGTTGATCGCCGAGTTCGGCAAAGGCTATGAGGTCGACTCGCGCGGGAGCCAGGTGCTCATCGCTCCAGCGGGAAAGGCCAAGGCCTGTGCCGATCTAGTCGAGACCACCTCGAAGTCGTTTGCCTCGTACTTCAATCGACGAAACTTCAAGCTCGACAAGTCCGAGACTCCCCTCGTGACAATCGTCTTTCCCACGCAGAAGGAGTTCCTCGCCTACAGCGGGCAAGACATGGTGAAGAATACCCAGGGGCTACGCGGCTACTATAGCCCGACCTCTAACCGTGTGGCGTTGTACATCGAGCAATCGGCTCCCGCCAAGAAAGCATTCATCGGTGACTTCGGCGAGCCGACAGCCCGCGATCCGCTGGCCCCCTTCTCGCGACTAACCCACTTCGGGGCCCCGCAAGAGGGCGGCGGTTTCCGAGACACCCTGACCCACGAGACCACGCATCAACTGGGTTTCAATAGCGGCCTGCATTCCCGACTCGGGGACGATCCGACGTGGATCATTGAGGGGCTGGCCATGCTGTTCGAAGGGGACGCCAACCGCGATGACACCCGCCAGCAGACGACAGTCGCCCAGCGCATGAACCGCGAACGCTTCCTCTGGTTTCGCGAGTACAGCCAGACCCGCCGCCCGCCAAAATCACTGGAAGAGTTCGTGACCACGAACGCCCTGTTCAGTGCGAATACCTTGGATGCTTACAGCGAGGCGTGGGCACTCACGTTCTTTTTGGCGGAAACTCGCTCCTCCAACCTCTCCGGGTTTTTGAAGAAGCTGGCCAATCGGACTGAACTGGGCGAGTACACGCCGATGAAACGTCTGAATGATTTCAAAGCCAGCTTTGGCAAGGACATCCCGCATCTGGAAACGCAATACCTGCGGTTTATGCAGGAACTGGAGTCGGCGACACCTTCGGTCACCAGTACCGCGACTGATCCGTGACTGTCAGCGACCAATAAAAATGTCACATGCACAGTCCATGTGACATTTCTATTGGTCGCTGACATTCGGGAGGTCTTCCCTCGACAGTGCCGGAATGACGTGCCAGAATTCGGCTCTCCGCCCTCTCCACTCTTTTTCGACGACCGCCCTATGGACAGCCACGCCGCCCCCATCGCCGCCGATGACGTGTTCCAAGCTGACGATGTTGCGCAGTTCACTGCGGACGACACCGAAGCCGGGCAGGCGATCTGCACCATGCTGTCGTTGATGTTCGCCTACACCGTCGCCGCCATGACCGTGACCACGCTCGTCACGCTCTATTGGACCAGCCACTGATTTCTCGTGACAGCTGAGGAACTGGTCCGAAACATCTTCCCGATTGATTTTGAACACGAAGATTGCCAAGGAAGCAAAGAGTTCCCATTGAAACCCTTTGCTTGCTTGGCGATCTTCGTGTTCAATTCCTTTCGTTGAAATCGGGACGTGATTGTGAACCAAGTCCTGAGCGTCTTCCTCGCGAGTCACACTGTGACCTCCATCGTCCCTCCGACTGTTGAGGCGATCTCGCTCATCCTCCAGCGAGTCTCTGACGGAGATGCGCCCGCTGCCGCCGAGTTGCTCCCCCTCGTCTATGAAGAGCTGCGCCGCTTGGCAGCCGCCCGCATGCGTCAAGAAGCCGTCGAGCATACGCTCCAGCCGACCGCTCTCGTTCACGAAGCGTACCTGCGACTCGTCGGTTCCCAACCGCAGGACTGGGAGAACCGAGGGCACTTCTTCGGTGCAGCTGCGGAAGCAATGCGGCGGATTCTGATCGATCATGCCCGGCAGCGCGGTCGGCTCAAACGCGGCGGCGATTTGAATCGAGTGCCCCTGGCCGACCCGCTCGACAATTCGGGGTACGATCCGGATGAGCTACTCGCCGTGAATGAGGCGTTAGAGGAGTTCGAGCAGCTGATGCCAAAGAAGGCGGCCCTCGTGAAATTGAGATACTTCGCGGGGCTGGACGAAGCAACAGCCGCGGAGTCGCTGGGGATCTCTCGGGCGACAGCCTCGCGCTGGTGGGTCTTCTCGCGGGCGTGGCTCTACGACCGGTTGAAAAGTTGTAACACCCCGTAGCCACGTTCGCCAGAACGTGGGGGACCGCAAGTCGCTTCCGAGGGATCCAGACGACCTGCGCCGGGATGTCTCGCTGCGCCCACATCGACACCCGTGCGCCCACCTTCTGGCGAAGGTGGCTACGACACTCGTCGCAGACTCGCCAGAACGAAGACGACATCCCATAATCGGCCACCCCTTATGCCCCCTCTGATCAGGAATGTCTCATGGGTTTCAGCCAGTTGTTCCGCCGCAAGTCGATCGAGACCCTAGTCGGTGAGATGCACGCCGAGAAGCGGCTGCACCGGGTGCTGGGTCCGGTGTCACTCATGTCGCTGGGAGTGGGAGCGATCATCGGGGCCGGGATCTTTGTGATGACGGGCCGAGTGGCTGCCGAGGATGCGGGTCCGGCGGTGATGCTGTCGTTCATCGTGGCGGGATTCGCGTGTGCCTTGGCGGCACTGTGTTACTCCGAATTCGCCGCGATGGTGCCAGTGGCGGGGAGTGCGTACACTTACACCTATGCCACGCTCGGAGAACTGGCCGCGTGGATCATCGGCTGGGACTTGATCCTGGAATACTCCATGTCGTGTGCCACGGTGGCAGCGGGCTGGACTCATTATTACAACGAGTTCTTGAAGGTCACTACGGGCTATCAACTGATCCCTCAAATCTCAGCGGACCCGTTCACCCCGTTTACGGCTGTGAGTGGAGAGGTGATTCAGACATGGTGCAATCTTCCGGCGATGCTCATCATCGGATTAGTGACCTACATTTTGGTGATTGGCATTCGCGAGAGTGCGGTCACGAACACCATACTCGTCATCATCAAGCTGGCAGTGGTATTGCTGGTGATCGGCCTGGGGGTGGGGTACATCAATTCTGACAACTACACGAAGGTTCCCGTCGAGAACCGCAATGTCTCGGTGGCTGGCGACTACCTTGAGCGGCATCCGGAGATCGCCCAGACGTTGCCGCAAAATGCGCTGACGCCGTACACCACGGGGGAAGATCTGCTGAAGCAGCACGCGAAGCAATTTGAGCACCTCAGCCAGTCTGAACGGGCCAAGCTCAAAGACGTGAAGAGCCTCGACGAAAAGATCGGGATGATTGGCGTTCTCGGCTTGCGGGACAAGATGGAATCGATCGACAACAAATACCGCAGCCCGTTCATGCCCTACGGAATTTCGGGGATCATGGTCGGGGCAGCGCTGGTGTTCTTCGCGTATATCGGTTTCGATTCGATCTCGACACATTCTGAGGAGGCGATCAACCCGCAGCGCGATGTCCCGCTCGCGATTCTGGGGTCGCTGACGCTGTGTACGGTGTTGTACATACTGGTCTCCGCAGTCATCACGGGAATGGAACCTTATCACCAGATCGACACCAAGGCCGCCATCGCTTCGGCGTTCCGCAAGCAGGCCGAACTGCAACGGAGCCCACTGTTGAGGTTCGCCACCGCGTTGATCTCGACCGGAGCCTTAGCGGGCTTGACGAGTGTGCTGCTCGTCACGTTCCTGAGCCAGGCCCGTGTGTTCCTGGCGATGGCCCGCGATGGACTGCTCCCCAAAAACATCTTCTCCGTCGTGCATGAGAAGTACCGCACTCCGCATCGGTCGACGATCCTCACCGGAGTGTTCATCATGCTGACCGCGGGGTTTATGCCGATGAAAATCTTGGGTGAGATGGTGAGTATTGGGACGCTCATGGCCTTCGCTTTGGTCTGTGCCTCCGTGTTAATGCTCCGCGTCAACCGTCCCGATGTCCACCGCCCATTCCGCTGTCCAGCCGTGTGGATCGTGGCTCCGCTAGGCGTGCTGGCCAACGTCCTGATGATGCTGTTCTTGCCGATGGGCACGTGGATTCGGCTGGTCGTGTGGCTCGCCCTGGGGATGGTGTTCTACTTCGCCTACGGAGCGCGGCACAGTTCGTTGCGCCAAGCTGAGGCGGAAGCCGGCAGACCATAGCGCACAAGCGCGGGAACCACGGGGACAAGCCCAGTGACGAGAAGATGTTTTCTACCCGCTGGCCTGTTGACCTAGGTCACCCCTTCGGGGCCGCTGTGTGCCAGTACATGTTCGGACGCAGTGGCTCGAACAGTCCTACGCTGTTCCACGGCTGGGTGAGGTCTTGGACGGTTCGCACCCAATCGTCCACGGACTCACTGCCTTGTGGGCAAGTGGAGTGCAGTTGCTGCACCACCTGCCGAAACTCCTCATCGTCGGCCAACAGGAACTCGTCATGAATACCGGCCTTGCGACGTGTCTCGAACGTCGTCGCCGCTGCGAAGTACAGCATGCTGGCCGCGTGGAGCAGTCGCGGATCGCGTCCCATCGTCTGATAGGCCAGCGAGACGAAATGGTCGATCTGCACGATCTCACGTTTCAGGCGGTGCGAGTATCTTTCCAGCTCTGCGGTTCGATCTTCGAGCGAGCGAACCTGGCTCAGGATCGCAGCCAGGCTTTCAACGCCCAACAGCGATTGAGCAATCCCAGTGCTATAGAACGGGTCAATGAACCCGGCGGTGTGAGGCAACAAGGCCCAGTTCGCTCCGGCGGCCTGCGACACCAGTCGTTGCATGCGCCCCGTTCTGGCGAAGGGCTTCTCAATGGTGAAAGGGAGCGCGGGCAGCGCGTTCCGCAGCTGCTCCGCAATGGAGGGGTAGCGAGACAATAGAAGCTGCCACTCCTCCTCTGGAGAAAGATTCGCGGGGACCGGGTGACGACGGGGATCCAGCGACCAGCCCACGCTGGTGATCCCATTGTCGAACCGCAGCATCCACATCCAACCGCCATCAATGATGTGGTGCAGCGCGGCCTGGTCGCAGGGATAGGGATGATCGGTCCGACCAACCCCGGATTCATCGAGCAGGTCGCCCCAGTGACGGACTCCGTGAAAGTGACCGAACAGCGATCGGGAGTGCGTCGATAGGCTGTCCACTTCTGAAGCGAGTCCCAAGGTGCGAACCAAGGCAGAGTCGCCTCCGGTGCCATCGACGAGGAACCGCGCCTCGACCGGGGGTGCATTGGCCAAGTAGCGGTCCTCCGCTCTCTCTGCTCCCTCTCCCCCACAATCGATTCGGCTTTCGGGGAAGACTCCGCTGTGGGGGAGAGGGTCGGGGTGAGGGGGCGAGAGCGGGCGGTGTGGCCCCCTCACCCGCGTCGTCGCTCCCTGCCGCTGACAGTGGAGCGTCCACACCGGCCCATCCTCGATTGACTCCACCGTGGTCTCTTCCCACAACTGCCCCCCGGCCTCGACGAACAACCGCGCGATGAAGGCATCGACATCGGCGCGATACCAGTGCGTGTCGCCGACCTCATCATTCGCACTGGCGGCCACCAACAGCTCGCGCTCGTGGTTCGCACCGGGTGTAAACGGTTCACCTTCGCGATGATGGAAGTAACTGAACCCGCGTTTGAGTCCTCGCGAGATGCTCGGTTGTGAGCGGCACCAACTCCCGTAACGACAGAGCGGCTTTAACTCCGGTAGGTCGTTCTCATCGCATAGCGACTCCAGAATGAAGTCGGCTGCGGGAGTCGAAGACTCGCCAATCGCGAATCGCGGATGCTTCTGGCGATCGATGACCAGCACCGACAGCCCGCGCTTCTGTAACAGCAGCCCGAGCAAGCTGCCCGCGAACCCGGAACCGAGAATGGCGACATCGAAGGGGTGAGGCATGCTCGCAGTTTACCGGACGGCGGCGAATTGCTCTAATCCCGCGCTGCCGCTTGCAGTGTCGGCGATTTCTCCGAAATCGCTGTTTGAGGGCGGTTCGTGAGTGGTTCGTGAGTGGTTCGCGATGGCGAACGTCGAACCAGCGATTGGTGTGTGCCTCCGAAAAGTCGGCAGCCCGCGTCTTCCGCCCCCTCTCCCCACTGGCGACGCAGCTTTCGGTGAGGACATGGCAGTGGGGGAGAGGGTCGGGGTGAGGGGGCCAGAGTGAGCGGTGTGGTCCCCTCACCCCAGCCCTCTCCCCCACAATGGAGTCCACTCCAATTGCAGTGCCGATCGTGGGGGAGAGGGAGCAGGAATTGGCCACTGCCGACTTTTCGAGGCTCACACCAGCGATTTCGGAGAAATCGCCGACACGGGGTGGACCGCTGGGTTCAGGTTCGTCACCGACACATGAAACACTCATACGAGTGTCCCCTTCCCTGGGAGCCAATTCCATGCCCGAACGACGGCCTCCTGAGATCACCGAATCGATTGCCGAGGCGCTCCGCGCCGGGCTGGTCATGGTCGCGGTCGTGCTGTTGGCTCGGGCCAACGTCGGAGCGTTGACCCGCTCGCCGTCCGTCTGGATCGGACTTCCAGTCGGCCTGCTGGTCTGGGTGGCGGCAGCTTGGGCTGCACGCTGGTCTTCGTGTAAGGATGGCTCTCGTCTCCGCGTGTGGCGGGATTGCGTGGCTCCGGCGTTGATCACGCTGCTGATCGCGGGACGGGGAGGAGCGGGTTCACTGCCGATGGCGATTGGCCTTCTCGTGTTGGGGGCGCTGGCGGTGAGTTTCGTTGCTGGGTGTTGCCGCCTGACACCCGAAGTGTGTGAGCGGCCAGCGGTGGAACTCGAAACGGTTCCGACAGTCGAGACCATTGTGGAGGAGGCGAACCGGGAGAACTCGCCACGGGGAGGTTCTGAGCCGATGTTTGAGCGGGAGGGCGAGGCTCCTGCCGAGCCGCGACGAGGTGAGGACATTGCATGTGGCTCGCGGCTCAGCGGGAGCTTCGCCCTCCCGGTGGGTGCCGAATCAGGACACGCTGATCGAGCGAGCGAGGGAGGACCACCATTTGACGAATGCATCCGACCGAACACTCGGGCTTCCGATGCCGAGGCAGCAACACAGCACCAGGATCCCCTCCCCGCAGTTCTGAATGAGGTCGTTGAAACCACGGACGACGGCTCCACCCCGGTGGAGAGTTGGACCCGCACGGAGTCGGACGGCGAAGTTTCGATCGAGGCGGTCGTTCTCGCTCGTTTCATTGAGGGTTCCAAGCTGGCGGTGGTGCATTTGCCGTTCGTGCCGCCGCTGCCCGCTGTGCCGCAAATCGAGTGCGAGCCGCTCGATTCCGGCTGCGATGTGACGATTCAGACTGATGCGGCGTACCGACATGGAGCCCGCCTGAGCATCACCCGCCCGTCAGCGGGTCCTGCGGAATTCGTGCCAATTGGCGTTATGATCTACACGAGTGCTGAAGAACAGATAGAATTGTGAGGGGGCTGCGGCTTCGGTCTGCTGCATGTGTCGTCTTTCGCTCCGCGAAAGAACGCTCTTTCGCGGAACG
>JAYTCW010000483.1:0-6840 GCA_043736295.1 Planctomycetota bacterium
CTGACCGCCATCAAGGCTGTCGGGACCAATGCGAACGCCCGATTCAACCAGGTTTCGGAACAGTTGACATGATCACTGGCCGGAAACGGCCTGTGCAGCACACAACAACCGTTCTGTTGAGCTTACGCTTGGCAGGACGGTTGTTCGCATTGGGGGGGAGTGGGGAGTGGGGCTTTCTGACCCTCAACCCTCAACCCTCAACGATCCCCCCTCGAATAGATTCTCCAGATTCTCTGCAAGAACTTTTTGACCACGCCGAGACGTGACCTAGTCTTGAGTACGTCGTGAGCGAGAGTCGGATCGACTTGGTCCGCATTCGCCGCACGGCACCTGGTTCAACTGGAGTTCCCATGATTCCCTTCTGGCTTCCCTTTGAACTGACCCCCCTGCTGGGAGCGGCCACCATGGCAGCTGCGAGCCTTGTGTGGTTCTTGGCGGGTGGTGCCCGTTCCTGATCGTCTCATGCGATGCCACCCGGCATCTGGTTTCTTTCACGGTGGATACGCGGGCAGGATGCTTCGCAGGCGTGAAGGAGAGATTCCCCCCTCATCTGAAAGGCTGACACACATGGATTGGCACAACATTCTCGTGGACAATTGGCACGTCAAGCTGGTCTCCGCCATCATGATCTGGGCGGCCTGGATCGATGGCAAGGAGCTGCGAGTGCCGAACTGGTTGACCTTCCCGATGGTACTGACGGGCCTGATTTATGGAACCTGTGTCGGAGGTTGGCAAGGTCTGGGTGACGCACTAATTGGGATGTGCGTCGGTCTGATCACCATGCTTCCGATCTACGCGGTAGGTGGAATGGGCGCGGGCGATGTGAAACTGATGGCGGGGCTGGGAGCTTGGCTGGGCATGGAAGTGGCGTTCAATGCCTTCCTCTGGACCGTCGTGGTCGGAGCCATCATGGCTCTGATGATGGTAGCCTACTCCGGAGAGTGGAAGAAGCACTTCGGGCAGTCACTGATGATCTGGCACGAATGGACCACGATTCGCGATCCGAAGAAGCTGGCGGAGATTGCTGCCGAGCGGAAGCCCCGCATGTACCTGCTGCCCTACGGCATCCCAATGACGGTGGCGTCGATCGCCTACTTCCTCTACGCCGGAATGATGTAACCCAAAAACTGCCGAAGCGTCTGCTCTGGCAGGAATCGCCGATCCCCGCGTGATGGGAACATGACGCGGGTTTTCGAACGTCTCGACCGAAAAGTCGAAGCATCAGGACAGGTCGTTCTGATCAATCGAATCGTCACAACCCGCATATTGTGAAGTGGTGGCTCTTGCGGTGCCGATGTTGTTCACAGGTCGAATTATCATTCGGCTTCGGGAACGACTTGTACCCAGGTCCACATCCCGGAGTGAACTGCCATGAAACCTAAGGCACTGATGTTGTTGGCCGTCGCCATTGGCTGTGGTCTGGTCGCCATGCTGGGAGTCCAGCAAGCGATGCAGGGCAGCCAAAAGGAAGTGGTCATTGAGACCAGCAAAGTCTTGATGGCCATCAAGGACATCAAGCCAGGTGATCGTCTCTCGGAAGAGAACGTGATCCTGAAGGATGTTCCGGTGACGACTCTGGAGGGGCTCAAGGGCGACGTGATTCTCAAGGTGGAGGACTACGAAGAGCGTTCTCTGACGATGTCCGTGATGGCCGGTGACCCGATTCGCAAAACCAAGTTGAGCGAAAAGGGGATGTACGGAGCCTCGCAGACGATTCCGAAGGGGATGCGGATCTACACCATGCAGGTGGACGACACACAAACACACAGCGGCATGTTGCGACCGGGAGACAAGGTGGATGTCACAGTGACTTTCACCGCCCGGAACGCGGGCATGGTCAACAAAGTGCTGCTGGAGTGTGTCGAGGTTTTTGCCTGCGAGAACAAGACAATCAACAGCGAAGATGGGAAGAACGAACAGCGGGCCCGCAACGTCTCGCTGCTCGTGACTCCCGAGCAAGCTGGCTTCGTGAAAATCGCGGAGTCGAAGGGGCGGCTGGCCTTGTCCCTGCGGAATCCTGACGATGATGAGGTCGTGAACGCCAACGGAGTCAATTCTCAGGCGCTCGAAGACCTGCAGCATTCCATCGGCAACGATGATGTCCCCGGATACGACCGTGGACGGAGATTCGGTGACGAAGATGAGGGGCTGCCCTCCACTCCCGTGGAACCGGCTGCCCCTGTGGCTGCTCAGACTCCAACCGTTGATGCTCCCAAAGAGAACGTTCAAGGTTTCCTTCAGCAGGGAACTCCTCCCACGGCGAACCAGGGACAGACCAAAAAATGGACCATGAAGGTCTACAACGGCAACGAAGCCATGAGCGTCGATGTCGAAGATGACCAACCGGAAACCGAGGCCGCCCCGACGGGTGGCGGAGTTCCTGGAATGTTGAAGAGCCTGTGGTCGTCCGGTCAGAAATGACTGCGACCACTTCCCGCAATCGAGGGATCGATTGCGACACAATTTCCCAGAGAGTGGCATGACACCGGATGAGATGGGACGGGTTCAACGATCACGTTGAACCGCCTCCGCATCCGGCACATGTCGTTCTAATTGAGGTGCAAGGATGTCAACCGCCAAGCCATTTCGCTGGAGTTTCGGATTTTGCTCCGTCTGCTCCTGGGCGGCACTGTGGGTCGCCGGTGCGATGCCAATCGCAGCGGAGTCACTACCCGCTGGTTCGGCCCCCACGGCAGAAGCACACGATACTGGCCCTGTGTTCCATGTGATTGCTCCCCACAGCAAAATCTCGATCGTGCATTTGCAGACGCGCACCTTGGAGTTTTCGAAGCGTATCAAAGAAGTGGATGGCTTCAACCCCGAAATACTCAATGTCACCCCCGCGACACCCACCCAGATCAGGCTCCGCGCTGAGACCACCGGTGTGACGGCGATGACCATCGAAGACGAAACTGGGGCAAAATTTGACATTGAAGTCTTCGTCGAAGGCGATGTCCGCGAACTGAAAGCCTACTTACAACGCCTGTTTCCGGGTTCGGCGATCGATGTGGTTTCACTCCGGGACAGTGTGGTCCTGCGGGGCTGGGTCACGGATCCTCAATCGATCCCCCAAATCATGGCCATCGCCCGGCAGATGTACCCGACGGTCCACAACCAGATGCAGGTCAGCGGTGCCACCGTCATTCAACTGCATGTCAAGATCATGGAGGTCCAGCGCTCCAAAGTGAAGCAGCTGGGATTCAACTTTGTGGCATCCGGGCAGCGCTATGCAGTCGCGAGTACGGTCGGAGGACTGGTCCCGGTCACCGCGATCACAGCTCCCTTCGGAGGGCCACCCGTGCCTGCCGTTGGTACAAACAGCTCCCCGTTGCAGTTTGCCATCACCGGGAACTCCGATCGATTTCAAGGCTTCGTCGATGCCCTGACCAACGAGGCCCTCGCGAAAGTTTTGGCCGAACCCACACTCGTGACGACCAGTGGTCGGCCCGCCTCACTGTTGTCCGGGGGCGAGTTTCCGATCCTGGTTCCAGGTGGTGTCGGGACCGTGTCGATTCAGTTTCGAGAGTTTGGCGTCCGCATGGAGGCCATTCCGACTGTCTTGGGAAACGGTCGCTTGAGGCTCGATATTGCTCCTGAAGTGAGTGAACGTGACTTCAGCAGCTCGGTCACTGTCGGAGGACTGGTCGTGCCGGGGATTAATACCCGCCGCGTGAATACCCAAGTGGAAATGAGCTTCGGGGAAACCATCATGATTGGTGGTCTGATCTCCCGGAAGCGGTTGACGACCTCGACCAAGGTTCCCATCCTCGGTGAACTGCCGGTCATTGGAGCCGCTTTTAGCCGCAAGACACACGAAATGGGCGAAACGGAACTGCTCATCATGGTGACGCCGGAGATGGCCGGAGCCATGCGACCGGATCAAGTTCCCCATGACGCCCCAGGCTGGTTGCAGGATGAACCGACCTCGAGGGAACTCTTCCTGGATGGCATGCTCGAAGTGCCCAGTTATGGGCCCGACACCGAGGGGGCTCCGACCGGATACTCCACAGAGATGGGAGATGGCAGCGGAATGCCCGGCATGATTCACGAGGGGACATTCAGCTCTGACCCAGTGGAGAATTCTTCGCCGATCCTCTCGACTCCGATTGAGACCGATCAAAATCCGATCATCATTCCGGCCGATCCACCCGTCGGAGAGATTCAGACGATGAGTGGTCGAACGGGCAATCAACGAGTGATTCAGGCGGACGGTCATCCTGTTCGAGTTCCCACCCGCCGAGAAATCCCTCCTTCCCGCCCTCGAAATGAGCTGTCCGATCAAGTCGAGTCGACGGGCAGTTCGGCACCATCGATTCCAGCGGCTGGCAGGGGAGCGCTCCCGGGTCTGAAGGGACCGCAACGCTCGAGTTCCTCACGTTCCCCGAGTCGTTCCACGACGAACGCTCCGGCTTCAAAGAGTGTCCGGAGTCTGGTCCCCTGAAGCCGGATGGGCCTGACCCTGCCGAGAGGGGCACCTCGAATGACTCCCACCATGAGGGGGAGTGTCGCTCCGTCACTCCATCTCCCTGTGCCTGAAGAGGGTTCTCCTCTTCGTGGACTGTTTCTAAGGATGTCACCATGAGCAGCGTTGTTCGACTGGCGATTGTCGACCCAAACGATGGCTCACGCAGTTTGGTGAAAAATCTGTTGCTGGGTGTCGACAGCGTGTGGCTGGAAGCCGAGTGTTCGCGCTATGAATTCTTTGCCGATCTCGTGGCACAGACCAAGCCTGACATTGCCCTGATCAGCATCGACGCCGATCAGGCGAAAGGGCTCGCACTCGTCGTGCAGGTCAGCCAACTCGTGCCGGGATGTCACGTTCTGGTTCTCAGTAAATCTACGGAAGGCAGTCTGATACTTCAGGCGATGCGGAATGGTGCCCGAGAATTTCTCAATGCCCCGCTCCGCCTCGACGACTTCATGGCCGCGCTCGATCGCTTGCAACTGACGGGGGGAGGTCGCAAGGGGGGAAAATCGGGCGGTAGTAAGGTCGTGACGATCGTCGGGGCGAGCGGCGGCGTGGGCTGCACGTCACTCGCCATCAACTTGGCCTGCATCGAGGCCCGTAACAAGGACAACAGCGTCGGCATCATCGACCTTGATATGGGGCTGGGGGATGCCGATGTCTGGCTGGACATTATTCCCGACTACACCATTCAGGACGTGGCCGACAACATCACGCGGCTCGATTACTCGCTGCTCAAGCGGTCATTGACCCAACACTCCAGCGGTGCGTTTCTGCTACCGCGTCCGATCCAGATGGACGACCATCCGCCGATCTCACCGGACCAATTACAACGTGTGGTGTCGCTGCTCAAGGCGACGTTCACTCACTTGATCATCGATGTCAGCAAGAGTTTCACTCCACTCGATGTCGCCGCGATGCAGGTCTCGGACATCGTGCTGCTGGTGGCCCAGCTCGACCTGCCGTGCTTACGAAACGTCGTCCGGATCATGCAGTTCTTGGAAGACCGTGAACTGGCAGGCAAGGTCAAAGTTCTCATCAACCGTATCGGTCTGGAAGATAGCCAGATCAGCCTCAATAAGGCCCTGGATACGATTGGTCGCGAAGTCTATTGGCAGATCCCCAACGATTATGCCGCCATGATCGAGTCTCGCAATAACGGAGTGCCGCTGATCGAGCAAGCGCCGAAATCGAAGGCGACCAAGGCCATCGAACTCCTCGCTCAGCAGATCGACTCTGGCGAACAGGTCGCCGCAGGGGCCGCGGACGCCGCAGCCGCCGGTACGCCACCGGAAAAGCCACGCCGCCGGATGTTCAGCTTCTTGGGGAAGTAGCGTTCGGGTGCTCGCCTTACCTTGCCGGGTGTTTTGTGGAGTGTAAGAGCACGATCAGGCCCTGCCGGTTGCGGGCTCCCAGTGCGGTCGAGAGGCGAGCCGTCAGTGGGTCGAGTTGACCATTCGTGAGCTTGGCCACGATGGTCAGGGTCGTCTCGGCAGCTCCGCGACCGCGGAAGGCTTGCTGGACGTTGATCGGCTCGCGACGGGCTCCTATGGCGAGGATTTGGAACGGGCCAATGACCTCGGAAGGCTTTCCCTCTCCAGTCTTGTTGACGCCGGTGCCTTCCGGAATGTTCGGGGAGGCCGTTGCCGACGGGATCTCAAACGATACGAGATCGCCGGGGTTGATCTGCTCGGCCACGACGGAGCGAGGATCGATCGGCACCCAGAAGGCGACCTCGTCTTGCTGTAGCGACTTCGCCAGCTGCTGCTGTGCCAAGGCGGCGAGATCCATCTCCAGGATGATCTCGCCACCTACAAAAATACGGTTCGCTCGTTGACCAATCACAGCGGCCTTGGCCGACCACAGCGGAGCGACCGTTTCCAAGTTTCCCGCTGCACTGCCGGGCAGATCGATTTTTTGCAGATGCTCCTCCCGAATCGAATCACCGATGTTCAACTTGACATCCGGCTTGATCGCAATGAACGACACCTTGCCCAACGTGTTCGAGGCATTTTGGAGATAAAGCCAGTTGCAGACTGCCCCCGCCAGGCCGAGGATCGCCGCAATCAAGAGGCCGGTGAATCCCTTCATGGGGCGTGACCTTTCTGTGGAACCGAGCGGGGCAGCTTCTCGCGCGGACGGGCAAACCAGAGGGTGTGCCCGTCCCCTCCATCCGACACGACGAATCCCCAGCATATCAGACGCCGCCCGGCTGCGGCACTGGAGCCGGAGTCGTCACTGGGACTCTGCTCTTCCTGCTCCCTCTCCCCCACATTCGGCGTGACGTTCTGTAAGGACTCGACTGTGGGGGAGAGGGCCGGGGTGAGGGGGACGCTAGTGGGAGTGACCCCTCGAATGCCTGCCCGTCCTGTGGG
>JAYTCW010000484.1:0-12183 GCA_043736295.1 Planctomycetota bacterium
TCACATCGGGAGTCGCCGACTCTGGCTCTCGCCCTCCACACGCCACCCCGATGCCGCATGGGTCACGCAGCAAGCGGAGCGGTTTCAGCAGCATGCGAAACTGGCCGATCTCCCGCTGACGATTCTCCTCCGCGACAACGACGTGAAATACCCACCCGCCGTCGATGAGGTCTTCCGCTCAGCGGGAGTCACTGTCCCCAAGATGCCCCCACGTGCCCCGAACCTGCGGGCACACGTTGAACGAGTGATACAGACGATTCAGTCCGAGGTTTTAGATTCGCTCATCGTCACTGGCGAACGCCACTTCAACCACATCCTGACCACAACGCAAAACTGGTACAACACCGAAAGATCCCACTCGGCCCGCGACCACCTGCCCCCCGGCTGGGACAAACCACCGCAGGTTGACAACACCGCGACCCCGAGCGAAATCGTCTGCACCACCCGCCTCGGCGGGCTGCTGAACTCGTACGCCCGCCGGGCAGCGTGAAGCGGTTCTATTTCTCGCCCAGCCATGTCTTGAAATGCCTTCATCCCAAGGCCCCGCCACCGGTCCGTACCGTGCCCGCATTTCGCGGGGAAACTCGTTTGGCCCGGTCGAAAATGACCCGTTGACAACGCGCCACTCGGGGCTAACCGTTCTCGTTCGGGTGATTCAAACGTGGACAAACAGCCAGAGATTTGCCTCACGGCCCGTGTGCAGAGTTTTCACACCTCGCGCTCCTCCATTCACCGAATGGGAGTCAAATCAATCCCCTTAAGACCAGATGTTTTCAAGATACTTGCGGCATCCTCCCCGCACAGCAAAAGCGGATGCTTCTCATCACCGCTTCCAAATTCCAAGTCCGTCCGCACGAATCCTCGTGATGGAACGTGCTGACCTTCTTTGAGAAACACCGGAGTTGCACCAGTGACGGAATCATAATGTCTACATCGATCACACTGCTTGAGGAACCGTGTCTTGCGACGTTCTGCGTCAAAAGCCACGGTTTCTGACGCTTGAATCGCATAGAACTCTGGGTCATCCGGCAACTTCTGAAACGAAAGCCCTGTCAGTCCGCTGGCATCACACACTGACTCGAATCGTTCTGACACGACCGTGACACCATCGTATGTACACGAGATGTCGTACTTACGCTTCTTCACAATGAGGCGAGAAAGTGGCTCGTCCCACTTTGCCAAAAGCTCACCACAGCCTTCGCAGCGACGGAGTCCAGGGTGAACTGCGCCCGACAGGTCTGGGACGATGCTTTGATGGACCTGTTGGTTTTTAGTCAACGACGGGTACGCCCGGAATGCGTAGCTGTCGTTGTCTTGTCCGTAAAGCACATGGGCTGCCATTGATCGCTTCCTACTTCAAGTGGGGGTGTTGCTTAAAGAAGTCTCGGGCTGCATCCGGGTATTTCCCCCCGAACTGCTTGTAAAAATCCGCCAAAGCGTCAAGTCGCTGTTCGCGGTTAAAGTTGTCTCGAATCTTAAGACCGGAATTGTCCCGCTGCGGGCGCATGTGGTTTCCAGCTTCATCAGTTTGTTCCCGCAGGAAGTTATTCAGGTCATTATGAAGCGACTCTCCAGCCCCACGGTGAAGATCCTTATCCATAGGGGTAAGTTCTTGATTCGGATCACCTCCCATGAAAACTGGATCTGAATGGTGCCCTTCGATCGGCCCAACTTCATCCTCCACCTCTCCTTCCAGCCCCTCGACCTCAGCTTCCCCTTCCGCCCCCTTTTCCCCATCACCACACCCCACATTGTGAACCAGCAGTTCAAGTAGTTCAAGTAGGTCAGGTTTCACCTGATCGATCAGGCAAAGCCTGACCTACGGTCACTCAGTACACACGCACATTCGGTAGCGACTCTTGAACTCGCTCACGCTCTTCTTGGGTGTGAGTATCACCCAAATACAAATCGGTCAGTGATTTGATTCCTTGAAGCCCCTTGATGCCTTCGGCTGAAATTGAGCAACCACCGTCGTAGTAGATCGTCGTCAAAGAGGTTGCCTCTTTTAGAAAGTGAATACCACTGCTGAGGTCACCGTTCTCCTGGATCTCAAGGCACTCCAGCGATTTCAGCTGGCCAATATATTCGAGGCTCTTGGCAGATATCTTGGTGGCCATGATCTCCAGTTTCTTGAGTTTCTGCAACGACACAATATGCTTCATCCCTTGGTCGTCGACTGTTGACCAACTCAATTGCAGTTTTTCCATATCTGGGCATCGCGAGGCGGATTCCATGAATTTATCGCTAATTCGAAGGTTTCTCAGGTTCAGTTCCGTCAACTGGGGCAAATTGGCCATTCGGCCAAAGCCATTATCGGAGATTGCATCGCACCGGGAAATGTCGAGCTTTTGGAGCTTTTTGAGTCCGCCGATGATAGCCAGAGATCTGTCAGTAACACGCCGACAATTACCGATTGCGATGCCTTCTAAGTTCGTAGCTTTGAAGCACACACTCTCGATGCCTTTGTCTGAAATCTTCGTTCCGCACAAGGAGATGTCTACCATTTTGGGGAATTGGAATGCTTGGCTTAGATCGGCATCCGTAATATCCGTTGCAGACAAACCAACCCAGACCAACTTGTCATTCTTCAGCAAAGCCGAGAATCCATCTCGACCCAAGTTACAACTCTTGAAATGAGCAAAGCAAAGACAATCAAACTCGCGTAGAGCTTCACAATCCTTTGCGGTGAACGTGAACTCTGTGTTTACCCAAAGGAAGTTGACTCGATCTTTCGCATCGTCTAATGACACGATGCAATTGCGGTTTGAGAAATGTACTTTAGCGGACTCTTCTGTCATGACAGGATCCTCCCCCTTGGCAACCATATTTGAGGCAAAGAGACAAAGAAGCATGGACAACTGAGTGATGATTCTCATTTACCTTCCCCACCACCATGACCAGAATCCTCCGCCACTCGGCTTCGGCGCTGTCGGTTTGGGAGGCGTGAAGAAACCAGGTTCCATGTCAAGTGTAAGGCCGCCTTGAGCCATACGTCTCTGGAGATTGTCTGCGGGAACCACTAGCACCGGAAGTGCTCCGGGTGCCAGATCTCTCAGCGCTGCACCCACCCCTTCTAGTTCTTGTCCCATTATGAAGTTATAACCCCAAGTGTCAACGGCACCGAGGAGGTAAGCATGCTGGTATTCCTTTCCGTCGCGTCCGATGTGTTTTTTGCCATTCCCAGTGAATCCCCAAATCACATCCTTAGCCTGGAGAGTCTTGTCAAGAAACCCTGCGAATATGATAAGTGCACCTGCTACGTAGGTAGACTTCTTCATGATCTCCGCAAGCTTTGCAAGCCCGACCGCCCCCTTCTTCTTGATCGCATTGATAGCATCGGTAATGCGGCTGGCTTCCTTGGCGAGCTTACCGCCGGTGTCTGCGACAGATCCGTTGACTTGGCGTCTGGCAAATGCCTTGATTTCAGGTTTGGTAAACTTTATTCCCTGCTCCTCCAAGATTAGTATAGCCGCTTGAGCTTCGCGAATACTGTTGAAGAAACCCTTTCTCCAGCCCGCGATGGCATCCAATGCCCCTTTGAGACGAGATTTGGCAGCAGAGTCTAGCCCTAGCTTCGCCCATTCCGCCTCTGATCCGGTCTTCAAGAACTCAGCCAGAGCTTTCGCCTTGTCGAGGTTGAGCTGCTTGTTGCCCTTCGTCAGCTCCGTCATGATCTCGGCCACACTATCGTTGTATTTAGCATGCGTCCACAGGTCTACACCATCGCTCCATGTGTCAAACCCGTGATCATAGGGAGGGTTCGTGAGGTATGTGTTGAGCAATTCTCGCGTCTCTTCACTGATCAACCCATCGCTGAAGAACTTTTCAAATACTGCAAACGGAACCCAATGATGACCAGGACCACCCCTTGTGAATCCAACTGCGGCTGGTTCAACGGCAGCCGCAATACCGTTGGCAATGCCCATCGCCCCAGCGGGGCCAAGGGCCAGTTCATTGGAAATCCCACCGCGTTCTTGCCCTGTTTCGCTGTCGATCATCTGCTCTTGCATGCGATCGATCATATTCTGCAAAGGGGACGTGTCTGGCCCGAGGCTTCCAAGACCATTACCCCCACTTGGGGTGATGGGTGGTGTCACATTGGGGATTCCACCACCGCTGTTAGAACCACCTCCACCGCTCATCCCGCCACCGCCCGCATTCGATGTTGGGATCGTCTGGGTACTACTCGTCGTTCGAGGGATGACCGATGAGTTGAAGGCGGTGTGGACAACCGTGCGTGCGGTGGTGTTGGCGGTCTTCGCAGCGTTTATACTGGCGGTGATGCTTTGCGTGGCGGTGGGGGCGGGTGGGTCGGTGATGCCATCATTGTCGAGGTCGGTGTCGACCGGTGGAGGGTTGGCGGCGGTGGCGATTTGGTTGTCGTAGAACGTGTTGATGTCGGTCGTGGCGGTGGCGACTGCGGTGATGATCGTGGCGAGGGCGGTCGTGTTCGCGCTCGTCACGTTGGCCACAGCTGTGGTCGCGGCGGATTGGGCCTCGGTGGTGAGGTAGGTGACGTAGCTGGTCGCGAACGTGGCGAAGGCGGTGGCCTTCGCCCGCTTGGCGATTGCGGTGGCCGTCAGCGTATCGATCTCACTTTGGCTCGCCCCGCCCGCGATGGCGGTTGTGACAGCGGACTCGGCGGCAAGGGCTTCTTGCTCGGCGGTGTCGACATAATAGTCGGCGGTCGCTTGGGCATATAATGTCGTGTGGGTCACGGCAGATGTGGCGATGGAGGCGGTGTAACTATTCACCGCGCCGGTATAACTACTCACGAACCCAACCTGTGCCGTCAACGCCCCGAGTTCGGCGGCTCGCCGCGCCCCGGTGACGGCTCCGACGTAGTTGCGGACGTGTTGCCAATCGAAGTCCTGGATGCCGTCCAGAGCCGACCCCAGGACCGCACCGGCTGTGTCCATCGTGCCGCCCCACGTCACATCCGCTGTCTCCAAGGCGGTGTCCAGACCGTCCCGCACGCCGGTCACAGCGGCCACGCGATCGTCTTCGGCATCGGCGTTTGCTTGGTCGAGCGTGTCATCGGCGGTGTTCGCGGCGTTATGAAAGTCGGTCCCGGCTTGCACCGGATCGGGGAGCGTGTTGCCGCCGCCCGTGCCTGCATTACTCGGGTGATTCGGGTCTAGGCCAACGATCGTTTCGTGGTCAATTTCCGCGTCTTCGTCGGTGGCCGCCGTCAGCAACAGATTACTGACCGGGTTGGCCCCGCTGCCATAGGGGCTGGCCACGATCTGAAAGAACGCCCCGCCCGCCGCCCCGGCCTGGTACGCCGTGGCGATCCCCCGTGTCCACGTTCGGGTGGCCGTGCTCTGCGAACTCTGCGAGGCCCCCTCCGCACTCACCAGCCCCTGCATCGCGCCGCCCCACGCATTGTTCGACTGCGTATCGCGCAGCTGATCGGCCCCGATCGAGGCATTACTGAACTCGAACAGCGAGTTCTCGATCGTGCTGTCAACTCTCTGATGACCAGATAAGGTTCCTGACACCTTTATATTCCTTTGCACTCACCAGCCCCTGCATCGCGCCGCCCCACGCATTGTTCGACTGCGTGTCTCGCAGCTGATCGGCCCCGATTGAGGCATTACTGAACTCGAACAGCGAGTTCTCGATCGTGCTGTCAACGCTCTGATGACCAGATAAGGTTCCTGACACCTTTATATTCCTTCTGACACCTTTATATTCTTGTTTTGCAATTTCGTTGGCGGCGTGAAGCGACCGCCAATGGCACCCAACATCACCCCTTATTCGGCGGTGTTCCTTCCGTTGACAGTGCCACCCCGCCGCCAGCCTCAGGGGATCATCCCACAGCCCCACGACTTGGCCTTGGGGTGGTGGTATCCACGGGCTTATCAACCGTATCACCGGGCGAATTCGTGCTTCCCCTCCTACCCCAGCAGCTTCTGAATCCCTTGCGACAGCACGTCATCGATCGCGGGATCGCTCCAGGCGACGCTGACTTCGTAGCCGCCTTGGGGGTAGGCTTCTTTCGTCGGGATGTACCACGGGCCGCCGTCTCCGTAGGCGGCACAGGCGACGAAGCGGGCGGGCGATTGCTGCTGAGCGCGCAGCTGGTACTCGATGAAGCACTCGGCGGGCAGATGCAGGATCGAGACTCCGTTCAGATGCAGCCCGCTCAGCACGATCGGCGGGCCATTCGCCGCACAGCGCTGGAGCCACGCCAAGGTGTAGGCCGAACGGTTCCGCGTCACGACCGATTGTTTCGGATCGGCGATCAACCCGCGCAGCTGGTCTGCGTCGAACACGGTCGAGGGCTGCGGCAGGATCTCGCAGGTCGACCAGGCGACGCTCTCGATCGGTTGTGGCTTCAGGGAAGCGAGGGACGATTGGATTCCGGCATGAATTCGATCGCGCAAAACTAGCCGCATCTCGGGCGACCCGTCGTTGTATTTTCCCGCCCCGATATTCCCTCCGCAGCCGTTGAAATACAGATGCGTGCAGCCCGGCTCCAAAGCCTGTTGAGCTTGGCGAGCCAGCCCGCAGAAGTCGGGCGTGACCTTCCCCTCGCCGTAATGGCTCATCGGGTGACAGGCATAGTAGTGACACGCGGCGATCCGCTCGTCTCCGCTGTAGAACGCGACCGTTCGCAGATCGGGGTCGATCAATCCTTCCGGTTCAGCACGCAACACCGGATCAGTGCAGCTGCTGCCACGCATCTTGTCGACCTTGCCATTGGGGCCGAGGATGCGGCGATTGGCGGCGACCTCTTTAACGGTGCCGCGACCTGTGGCGATGTGTGTCAACGGGCGGGCCTTATTGAGGCAGCTGCGAACTGCGTCGGCTCCGGATCTGATCAGTCGCTGAAAGAACTCGACATCGACGATGGCGGGCAGTTCCTGGTATTGAGCGACAATCTTCTGGGCATCGAGGCACGCAAACGGCGCATCGTGCGGATGGACACACTGCACCGCGACTCGATCGGGAGTTGTGCCAGCCGCCTCGGCGAGAGCCTGGCGTAACTCGACATGAGCCGAGTTCAGCAGTCCGGTCCAGTCGACGGCGCACAGCACGATCGGCTGGCCTGCACCGAGGATCACGAGGCCAATCGCCTCCAGCGGTTGTTCGATTTCCAAGGCAGGCTTGATCCAGCCGCCACACAGCGAGTGCCCCAGTGGCGGGGTCGCATCAAACCGAAACGTCGCCAGCTTCAGATCGCGAAGCGGCTCTTGTGCCCATGCCGATTTCCCGAGGACCGTGCCCGCCAGTAACCCAGCTGCGGAGTGAGCGAAAAACTGTCGACGCGGGATATTCATGTGCGGATCTCCTTCGTGACAGGGAGCAATGCGTTGCTGACCAACATTTCCCTGAATCTTGGTTTGTATCATGACGGCAAGTGGTGAGAAAAACACTACCCGGCCTTTGTAGCCTGGACCCCTAGGTCCGGTCGGAACGTACGCAATCGTGGAATGCTCTAGCGAATGAGCGAGGGAATCACCCCGTCCAGTGGCGTGTCGAGGTGACCAGAGAGAATCAAAAAACACCCGCGACTTGGTCGCGGGTGTCAGGAGTTTCATCAGACTGGATCGCTACGATCAATCGTCATCGCCGTCGCCCATGCCCATATCGGACAGGTCGAAGTCCCGCTCGCTGACATCGTCGCTGTACTCTTCGGCAGGAGCCTCTTCGCGGTCATCCTTGGCCGTCTGTCGGCGGCGGAGCTTGGCGGGTGGCAACTCTTCGTCATCTTCCATGAATGGACGCGGAGAGGCTGAACCGTCAGTGATCAGTTCCTTGATCGGCTGAATGAAATAGAGTTTCTTGCTCTTCTCTCGCAGGGCGGCCAACTTCTCTTCGGCCTGGGCCTTTTCGTTGTAGGGGAACCGAGCCTCTTCCCGCAGGGTGCCACTGAATACGCCCCAAATCAGACGCTTGCGCTCAGTCTGCTTGGTCTTGCGGCGAGTGGTCTTGGCCTTCGTGGTCCCCTTTTTCGCAGCCACTTTCTTACCACCGGCTGTGGTCTTTTCAATCGCTTCCACCGCTTCGGCTTCGCGACGCTTATCCATGCGGCTGGGAGGTTTACGTGATGCCATGTGACGTTTTGTCCTTGGTCGTGTGGACGATGCTCGGAGTCCGATTCGCCCGATTCTGCACCATCCCTGAGTGTGTGGCGAACCAAGATTGTAGTTTAAAGAAAGGCTGACAAGTTCGCAAGAATGTCCGAAAGCTGCAATTGTTCGCGTTGTTTGCTGATCACGGCACCTCATTCGCCACAGCAAATCCGAACGCGACCGCTCCTCTGTGACGAAAGTCGTGAAGCTGCTGATGCCGTCGGTGGCCGCAGCCGCCATGGCATGGAACCCGATCGCACCACCACCATACGCGTATCCGTGGTTGGATCGGCCGGCCTCCTTTGCCCCCCACGTCCAGCCACGGATATCCGCGATCCGAAGAGGAGCCTGCCTCAAAGTTCCGATTCAGGTGACAGGATCGATCATTTGATCCGCCCAGCCCGAAGCGGCACGGGGGATATAGTCCACTCATTCGCACGCCTCCAGCGGCGGCTCTCCGCTGTTTCAAGAACCTCATCACACGATCCCCGACTTGGCAGGAATCTCATCGACATCACCACACCCATTTCTACCAGCCCGCAGTGTGAACCAGTTTTTTCGGAACGGTTCTTTGCTCGCGCAGCGGGCTCGAAAGTCGTTCGACTTGAGGGTCTCGCAGACGGCAGTATTCTGGCGAATTCTGCTACGATGCGGCCTCTGCGACATTGTCACATGGGAGAGACATGATGAGGTTCCTACGGATCGCCGCCGTGTTGGTTGCTACCTGTTTTGCAGCAGAGTCAAGTGGGGCGGAGCCGGGCGTGCGGATCGTGTTGGTGGGCGGGAAGCATCAGCTCCAGCGCAACTCCGATCCGTACTTCATTCGCGGAGTCGGCGGCAACGGACCGCAACCGTTGCTTGTGTCGCTGGGTGGCAATTCGGTGCGGACCTGGGGGGCGGAGGGACTCGGCGAGACGCTCGACAAGGCTCATGCTTTGGGACTGACCGTCACTGCGGGGATCTGGCTGGGGCAGGTGCGGCAGGGGTTTGATTGGTCGGACGCGGCCAGCTTGATCAAGCAACGCGAAACGGTGCGGGCCGTGATCGAGAAGCATCGCAATCACCCCGCGCTGCTGATGTGGTCGCTGGGTAATGAGATGGAAGACGGCGAAGGGAAGAACGGAGCGGTCTGGTCCGAGATCAACAACCTGGCCCGGCTGGTGAAGTCGATCGATGCCGGGCACCCGACGATGACCGTGATCGCGGAACTCGGCGGGGACAAGGTCAAGAACCTGCACGCCCTTTGTCCCGATATTGATGTGGTCGGGATCAACTCCTACGCCGGTGGCCCGTCCGTCGCCGAGCGTTACAAGAAACAAGGCGGCTCCAAGCCATACGTCCTGACCGAGTTCGGCCCGCCCGGCATTTGGGAAATCGGCAAGGACGAGATCGATGCCTACCCCGAACAGACGAGTACGGAGAAGGCCGCTGCGTATCGGAACACCTATCAACAGTCGGTCCTCGGCGAGCCAAATCTCTGTTTAGGATCGTACGCCTTCCTGTGGGGTGAGAAGCAGGAAGTCACCGCCACTTGGTTTTCGATCCTGAGCGGCGACTCCCGTCTCGCCGCAGCTGACACTCTCTCAGAGTTGTGGACCTCGAAGCCGGTGGCAAATCGCTGCCCAGTCATCGAATCATTGACGTGCGTGGGGAGCCGCCAGCGCAAGCCGGGTGAGACAGTGCTGGTCACTCTCAAGTCCTCGGACCCGGAGCAGGGCGAACTGGCTGTCACGTGGCAGTTCCGGTTTGATGCCGAGCAATACGGCACCGGCGGCGATGCCGAAGCTGCGGCGTTGGCCATCAATGCTGCGATCGTCAAGAAGTCGAACACCGCAGCCGAGATCAAGCTGCCTGCAGACGGGGGGCTCTATCGATTGTTTGCGATCGTCAAGGACAAACAGGGCGGGGCAGCTGTGGCGAACATTCCACTGCGAGTCGACGCGCCGCGGAAGACACTCGTCGCACGCCAGGCCGAGTTGCCGCTGGTGCTGTACTCCGAACCGGAGACCGCTCAGACCTACATCCCCGCAGGCTGGATGGGCAATGCCAAGGCGATCAAACTCGACCCGGAGAATGCCGAGAAACCGCACGCCGGGAAGACGTGCCTGCGCTGTGATTTCACCGCCAAAGAAGGTTGGGGCGGGGTTGTCTGGCAAAGCCCCGAACAAGATTGGGGTGACCGCCCGGGAGGCTTCGATCTGACCGGAGCCAAGCGGGTGAAGTTCTGGGCCCGTGGTGCGTCCGGCGGTGAGAAGGTGACCTTCTCGTTCGGTCTCCTGGAGAAACCCAAGCCCTATTTCGACACCGGCAAAGGGAGCGTCGAAACGGTGTTGACCGCCGACTGGAAAGAGTACGAGATCCCCCTCGACAAGCTCGACCTGACTCGGATCAAGACTGGTTTTGTGTGGACGTTGGCGTCCAACGGTGAGCCGATCACGTTCTATCTGGATGATGTGCGTTGGGAGTAATGAGGCCAGCGGCAACTTGAAGTGGTCTCACTTTCAGGCTTGTCATGAGTGGCGAACGTCCGGCGTGAGCGGGTGGTGCGACCATGTCACTAGTGGCCCGTCAAGTCTTGATTTTGGGGTCCGCCTCCCTCGGGAGGGCGAGGCTCCTGCCGAGCCGCTACTGCGAGTGGACGTGTTCCCTGGCTCGCGGCTCAGCAGGAGCTTCGCCCTCCCGGCGGGTCGGACTCAACCCCAATTCCAACCATTGACGAGGCACCAGACCGGATCCCAAGTTTTCTCGCTGGTCGAGTGGTCAGAGGGAACACAAGAAGGGGAATCGTTTGAGGCCCATCGCGGTGAGTTCCTCGGCGAAATACCGGTCGCGTGCGGCCAAGTCCCCACTGTCAGAGCCCCTGCACTTCGCGCGGAACCACACAGCTCCGCCGGTCGCCGATTCTTCAGTGGCGACTGAAACGGGATCTGCTTCGCTGGTGATTCGATCGGCCTCGCTGGTGAACGGACGATCTTCGTCAACTCGGCCAACGCCTGCCGCAGGTGTCGATACTCCACACATTCAATTGCCATCAATGACACCGCATTGATGGACCAACAACCCGATCCGGCAAGTTCAACCGGCAATCAGGTACTGTTGGCCGAATCATGTCACCTTGCTAAAAGAACTGGATCAAGTCCAGTAGGCAACAGAAGTCCCCACATGACATCACTCCCCGCAATGCGTATCTGCACCTGCGCCTCACTCCGTGACCAGCGCGCTCTCAACCCCGTGTTGGAGATGCTGGTCTCGGGGGGGGACTCGCGCTCGCTGGCGGCGGGGCGGCCGGAGGAGGTGGTGATTTTGGACCGGCGGGGGGGCGGGGTGGCGTGCTTGGGGGCGGGGGTGGATCGGGAGCGGATTGCCATGATCGGGCCGATTTTGACTCAGCGGCCGCTGGAGGTGAACGAGAGGTTGGCAATCTGGCATGTCGCGCTGGGGTGGGCTCTCGCGAAGAATCCGGCAGCGATTCAGTTGGCGTGTGACGGGACTACGGAAGATCGCGAGATGCTGGCGGGTCTGGGTTATCCGATCACCACGGAGATCGGTTCGTTTGTGTGCGACAATATTCCGTGGATGATTTCCGATGATGAGTTAATGGTGTCGATCCCACTCGCCCCGAACTCGGACGAACTGGTAACTCTGGTGCAGCGCACGTTCGTGGAGTCGCTCGACATCCCGGAAGCCCTGCCGCTGCGCAGCCCCCGGCAGATGATCCAGGGCTGGATCGAGGACGGCGAGACTCGCACCTGGGTGGCCCAGTCGCCGGAGGGGCCGGTAGGGTTGCTGGTCGCTCATCAGCGCGGCGAAACGGCGGAGATCACCTACGTCGGGGTGGTCGATGGGCAACGGCGACGCGGTTGGGGAACGCGACTGTTTGGTCAATTCTTGAAGTGGACCAGAGAGGCGGGTGTCGAGCGAATTTCGGTCATCGTCGATCGCCGCAACGCCCCGGCGATTCAGCTTTATCGGCGATTTGGGTTTAGGGAAGAGGATGTCTGGATGCCGGTGGTGTTTCGGAAGTTGTAGAACGGAATTCATTCCGTTTTAGGATCGGAGAATCGGAATAAATTCCGTTCTACGTCAATGCAACAAGCCCCCG
>JAYTCW010000485.1:0-11495 GCA_043736295.1 Planctomycetota bacterium
CACATCGCCGCGACCGCCCAACGCTGGCTCCAACGCCATGAACTCGCGAGGGCCTACCGCTACAAATCCCGTAACCTCTTGCCGCCACTGAGGAACCAGATCAGAACCTAAACCGGACAGTAGAAATAGAGAGGGCATTGAACATGGCGGTCAGAAGGTCACACTTCCTCTGTCGCGGGGCAACGCGTTTCTGGGACCGTTTCTGGAAGGCGTGCAAGAGTTCGCCACGTCGACTTATGCAGAAGCTGCGGACGCTCAGTCCTTGTCACTGGGCGTGGCCATCAGCGAAGACCACGGCGTGAGCTTGAATGGTCGCCTGCATACGGGTCCGAATGCTGACCTCAGTCGGGTCTTTCCCGCCCAGCCCCCGCGCCGCGAAGACACCCTCAATCGCCTTCGTGAGGGGCCGATTGCGCTGGCCATCGGGGGTTATCTCTCTCCCCAAATCAACGAGGCCGTCAACCTTAAATTCCAGGAGATCCTGGTGGGAGGATACTCGGACATGACTCTGACTCCGGAGGAACTTGAAAAGTGGGCAGCCCACCGAGCGAAGGTCAAGATCGATGTTCAGCGTTTCCAGTTCGGGGTCTATGTGCCTGTACTGCCGCCCCCGGAGGAGGTGAAGGCCGAGGACAACCAGCAGCCGATAAAAGGGAAGCCGCCAGCCCCCAAGGCCAAGCCAGAGGAACCCGTCCATTCGGCTCCCGATCCGAATCATCTCGCATTGGTCCGATCGCTGGTACTCGTCTTGACGGTTGAGAACTCCAAGGAGGCACTCGCCGCGATTGAGAACTGGTTCGCCACAATGCCCGTCCCGCTGGAAAAGGTGGTTGGGGATGCCGAAAGCGCCGTGATCATCACCCCACGACGAGTCGAATACCTCGGCCTTTTGTGCCTGCAGTCGGGCGACATCTCTCCGAATCCAGCTGTCCCCGTGGACTGGCCGCATCTGATCATCGCACCTGCGGACGAACGCACGCTGTTGGTGGTCTGCGGAGGCGTCCAAGAACTGGAACAGGCACTCGTTCCGTTCCAGGCACTGGGACGAAACATTCTCCAACAGGAGATCGTTCACGAGGCTGTGGGGTGTCTCCCGACATCATCCGCGACGGTCGCGGTGTTTGACGGAGGGAAGCTCGCCAGCATTCTGAGCCTGTACCTCAGCGGCAGTGAGGAGATGACGACCTACGCGTTGATTCTGCAAACGTATTCGGGATTAATTCAGGAGGACAGTCTGCTGGCGCTGGGAGTGGGCTGGGAGAACTCCAATCTCGATGTTACAGCCCGTCTGACGCCCGGTTTCATGAAGACACTGGGCGCGTTCGGGACATCATTCGGGCTGTTCCGTGCGGCAGTCAGCGGACCGATCCCCAAGGGGAACATGAAGAAATAGTATTGGGTTCACCCCGTCAGCATCACGCGCGATGCGGAGTCGGGCATTTGCGGCCTCAGTGGTCGATCGTTCATTGAGTTTCCATTCTGTCGGGGCGGTCCAGATCGATTGATGGCCACTGGTTACTCTGCGGGCAGTTTCCAGATTCGCACAGTCTTGTCGAGACTTCCGGAGACCAGGAACGAGCCATCACGGGAGAAGGCTAACGAATATACGTTATCTTGATGGCCGACAAAGCGTGCCACCTCATGGCGGTCGGCGATACTCCACAGGCAGATGAGAGCCTCCGCGTCTGCCCAGCCAGTGGCGATCGCCAGTTGTTGGGAATCCGGGGAGAACGCGAAGGCCCGGCTCCAGGTCGAGTCCACATATGCCGGGGCACCGATCGCTGCTCCGGTCTCCATCGAGAACAGCTGCAGCGCGTGCTTTTGTGAGATTTGCTCTCCCAGGATGGCCAGCACTTTTCCATCGGGCGAGATCAGCATGTTGCCACTGGGGGCGTTGGGAATCACGACCTGCTCTTTGCCGGTCTCGATCACGAAGACGTGAACCGCCTGATCCACGTTGTACGCCACAAAGTGTGATTCGGCGTAGAGGGCCACACCCAGCGTTTTGCTCTCGATATCAATTTGCTGGCGGACGGTCAGCGCGGGGATCTGCAACAGTCGGATGACATTCCCGTGTTTCGGATTCTGCACCCGTGAGTTCTGACCCATTGGGCCGGTGGTGATGAAGTCGGGGTCGCGGAAGCCGCCAGCCACCACGATGAGCTTACCATCCTCCGAGAAAGACAGGGCTTTCGGGGCATTCAACCCCAGGTACGGTTTTCCCGCTTTTCCAGTCTTGGCGTCCCAGAATACGACCGTGGGAATCTGAGGCTGATTGCCAGCCAGTGGGGATTTCTCGAGGGTGCCTCCAATCACCTTGCCATCGGGGCTATATGACAGCCCGCTGATTCTCCCCGGGGGCGGTTGCAGCTGGGATCGGCGTTTGGCCGTCTTCACATCCCAGATCAGCCCTTCCCCGCTCGCCGTCTTCGCGGCGTCCTTAATGTTGATCGTCTGTGGCTGACCCGGCTTGCCGAAACTCGGCAACTTGATTTCACCGCCCCCAGAGACGATCGTCTTCATATCCGGCGAAATCGCCACCGCGTGGACGGCAAACTTGTGTCCCGTCAGCACCTGCGTGGCCGGGGTGGGCTGCCCAGCAAAGCCGCCCCTCGATCCAATCACAGCCTCCTGCGCCCGCAAGGAGGAGGTCAGCTGAATGAGGGCGAATGCCAAGCTGAAGAGGTGTTTTGGGAACATGGTACTTCTCTCTCGGTTCATGGGGATCTCCCGGTGTTTGATGATGCTGGATGGCGATGTGTGTCATCGAGGTTTGGCCAACAGGAACTTGGATCACTGGGACAGCTGGGGGGTGGGGTTGCTCGGTCGTCCAGACATGAACTGGGACTCCGACTCCACTCGTCTGAACCACTCAATCAGTTGACCACTCACTGCGATCCAGCCGCGTAGGGTGGGACAATCCGCTTTGGGCGCTGGCCCACCATTCAGAGGACACGCGCCATACATGGTGGGCCTGCGCTCCCAAGCGAGCTTGTCCCGCCCGATGTCACGGCAGGTGGCTACGGAGCTTCTTGTCGTCAAGGCAGGTCTCGGCCTTAACTCCCATCAGATTACTGCATGATGTCACTCCGACGGGGCGGGACGTGTCGCCATTCCAGGATGTCATTGTGCGGAGGGTCTCCATCGGTGTGACCGATCATCTTCGAGAGTGTCTCCTGCGGGATGGCTACCGGAAACCACCCGGCCCCGGCATCGAAAAAGGCGACTGGGACTTCGAATCCGATCGTCCCCAACTCCACGAGGGGATTCTCTGGGTTCCAGGGGATCCCGCCGGGCCTTGTCCACGGCTCCGCTTTGTCCGGTCCGGTTTCCACCAGTGCTGCCGTATAGTCCAATTTATCCTTGATATGGCCCAGTTCTATGGGCCGCTTTCTTCCAAAGAGCGTTCCCTCACCGATGAAGACGTGAATGGCTGACTTCCCGGCGGGGTCGGTTCCGTAGAGGGGCGGCATCTTGGCAATCAGCTCCTTGTTGTGGTCGCTGTCCCACGGCTCGTCCAGATGAAATTTGGCGTGCAGTTCGTTCAGTCCCAGTTCCGGCAGCAGATGCACGCGCCAGCTCAGCCCATGTGGACTCTTGTAGAGACCCGCAGAGTCGATGGTGGGAAAGCATTGGTGATCGTCCACGTAATTTCGCATCGCCCGGACGATCCAGTTCAAGGTTTTAGCCTTGGCAAGCAAGGCGGCGTTCCCTCCAGGACCCGGCGGAACGTTCCTCTCTTGACGATGAATCCACTCGGGCATCTTCTTGATGATGCGATCCCACTCTGCCTCGAAAGCCGCCTTGTCAACGGTGTACCCCGGCGCCTGGTCCAACTGCGGGACAAGGCCACTCCTCGGACGCCCTAGAACCTCTTGCGGAATTTGTCCGAGATCGGCACCGGCCAGTAGAGTGATCGCGAACGCGAAAGCGTAATCCCCTCGAAAGTCCGCCATGCCGTTGGATTCGTCGTGCATGCGATAGTGGTAAACGACTTCACCGTTCAAATCCAAGAACAGTTCGCGGGTGGCAAGGGGGTAATAAAGGTATTCACCAAAGGGTGAAAGAGATTTCGCGTCGTTGCGAAACCCTTCTCCCATGTCCGAGGTCATGAAGGCGACCTCTTTTCTGAGGTGAGGGGCCATGCGATCCCGGAGCGGGCTGGCCTCTGGAATCCCTTGGCGGTCGATGGCTCGGACGACAGCGGACTCCGTACCAATTAGCAGTGTCTTGGCATCGAGAAAGCAGGCTGCGTAAGAGACACCTCCTTCACTAGCGGTGCCAACAAACATCTTTGTTTTACCATGCTGTTTGACGAAGTACTCATTATTGTCCGTGGCCGGTGTTTTCTCCAGCAACTTCATCAAGAGAGCCTCGTGGTCCACATTTTTGCCAAACTCAACCAGAAGAGTGGGGTAGGTTATGGAGCCCCCACCAAACCCATTCCAAGTTGCCAGCGAGTCTAGACACTCGCGGGTCACGGAGATTTGGATGCTCTCGATCGGAGGCAGCGGCATCTCCAAGTGATCCTCGGAGGACTTTATCGAGTCATCATAAGTGGTCTTCAATGAATGCGTCCCACCCCGCAGTTCCATCTGTTTGAGATGTTCTGCAATCCTGGGGTTCTCCAGAATCTGGGCCGGGCGGATGACCAGGATCGCCACATCCGTGGGGGCCACATGCACAAGCGAGTAGTCGACTGCTGGCGGGACAACGGCAGCGCCGGCGATCACCCCCAGCGGATCGACCGGGACATTGCCGAGCAAGCCCAGTTCCGGCACGTTGTTGTTGGCCAGTTGTCCCTCCCCTCCCGGGGCGATAGGCACGGCAGCCACTGCGGGATCACTCATCTTGAGCTTGTCGAACTCTAGCTGCAGCGTGTCCAACTTCTGCTGCGTGGCTTGCGCCAGAGCGGCACTTTCGACGGCATAGTTCTTCCAAAACTCCTCCAAATCCCCGTCAATCGCGATCTCCCTCTCTAGTTCAGTTAGCTCCCCTTTCAGCACAACAATCTTGGCCTCAAGGACATTAATCTCATCATCTTTATTCTCCGACTGATCCCAGTGATACGTCGAAACCGCCGTTCCAGTCAGCAGGCTGGCTGCCACCGTGACCAGCAGTGCCGCGACGACGGAGTTTCGGCAGCTCCAGCGCCAGCCTCTCTCGATCAGTCCAATCGGTCGGGCGAGGACCGGTTTTCTGGCGAGAAATCTCCCCAGGTCTTCGGCCAGCAACTCGGCGGTGCCGTAGCGCTTGTGCGGCTCCTTCTCCAGGCACTTCAGGCAGATCGTTTCCAGATCGATCGGGAGGCTCGGATTCAGCAGCCGGGGCGACACGGGTTCTTTGTGCAGCACCTGCAAGAGGGTCTGCGGCAGCGTTGCACCGACGAACGGGGCCCGAACCGTAAGCAATGTATAGAGCACCGCCCCCAGTGCATAAATATCGGTGGGCGGGCCGACCAGCTTCGCCTTCCCGGCGGCTTGTTCCGGCGACATGTATCCCATCGTCCCCAGAATCTGTCCCGTTTCGGTCAGCGTGGCCTCGTGTGTTTCGCCCTCGGACTGAGTGACTTTGGCGAGTCCAAAGTCGGTGATCCGAGGTAGCCCTTTCGCGGTGAGTAACACATTCGCGGGCTTCAGATCACGATGGACGATTCCGTTCTGATGGGCGTAGTGCATCGCCTCCGCGAGTTTCTGAACCAACTTCGCGGCTCGTCGTGCCACCACCGGCTTGTCGCGGTACAGGCGGGACAAGTTCCCGCCAGCGACATACTCCATCGTGTAGAAGTGCTGGTTCTCGAAGACCCCCACCTCATAGACCGGAACGATCCCCGGATGGGACAGCCGAGCTGCAGCGCGGGCCTCGATCTGAAACCGTTGCAGATCGTGCGGATTGGCCAGGGTGCCGGACTTAATCAGTTTGAGGGCCACGGTCCGCCTGAGCTTGGACTGGCGGGCCTTGTAGACGATGCCCATCCCACCCATTCCGACCTGCTTTATCAATTTGTACTCGCCGAAATAGCGGATCACTGTTTTGGGCGCGAGGGGCGGGGCCTCTGACGGCGGCTGGATATACGTCTCGGCCAGATCGGGAACCGCTGGCCGGACGAGATCCTCCAACTGACCGATATCGGCCAGAAACTCCCGCAGCTCATCGGCGAAGTCCGGATGGGCCGCCAGGAATCCGTCCTGATCGAGGGGTTGTCCCCGCTCGACGGACTGGTAGTACTCCGCGATCAACGCGTCGACTTGTTGTTCACGGAGGCTCCGCTCGCTCTCTGTTTCTGACATGGCTTACTCCAGATTCTGCAGGTGGTTTCGGAGCTTCTTCAGTCCGCGTTTTAGCAAGCCGGCGATGGCATCCACAGGCCGCTCCAGGTGTTCGCTGATCTCTTGGAGCGACCAGTCCTGAAAATGCTTCAGCATGATGGCTGTCCGCTCCTGTTCGAGCAAAGTGTCAAAGGCAGCTGCGAGTGCCTCCGCGCGTTCGTTCTCGACGGCTTTACGACTTGGAGAGCTGTGCTCGGCGGGCAGCAACTGGTCGAGCCGGGACGAGGATTGGTCGATCCGCTGATCCATCGATTGTTCGAGTCGCAGATCACACTTGGCAGTGCGGTAGTGCCGAGCCACGTTTTGCAGGTTACGGGCCAGTATGGTCTTCAGCCACCCGGCGAGTTCGGCCTCGGTCTGTCCACGAAATGCTGGTCGATCGCGATACGCTTCGAGCAGCGACTGCTGGACGATGTCCGACGGAGACTCTTTCACGCGGAGCCGGGGGTTGAGTGACGCTTCCGCGAGGAGGGTCAGGTAGCGCCGAAACCGTTCCAGGTCGAGGCCGTCGGGCGAGTCAAGGACGCTCATCTTGGTCTCCTCTCTGACGTGAGACAGAACCCCACTCGCACGAAGAATTGCTCTCCGTGAAGATGTGGCCTGCCGAATTCGCGACTGAACAATCGAACATTTCACGCGACCTCCCTTGCGACAGGCACGGTTGGACAGCCGATCGGGCGCGCGAAAAATGCGGTCTGCCGAATTATCTCGGCGAAAGTCGTAGTGAGCGGCCCCGCCGCTGATTCTGACATGCGGGCCGATTCAGCGGCAATTCATTCTGAAAGAATTCTGCGCCCAATTTCCACGCCGTCGGTGCCTGATACGGCAGAGGCTCATGTGAAGGGCCTGCCTCACCTGCTCAGGAAACTCATCATGAACTACTCACGAATCACTGGAACACGTCGACTATTGATCGCACTCGCTCTGCTGATCGGGGCCGCGCACGACGGCTCTGCCCAGGAGCGAAGCGTCACGCCCAGTTCAGACTCCGCTGGTCGCACGGTCAAGCTCCACCAGTTCGGCCAAATCGCGAACACGGGAGAGCAGTATGTCATCGTGCATGGCCAGGGAGGTCTTTCGCCGGAGGACCGGTTCCACGCCCTGGCACAGGCGATTCGGACACAGTGTCCCGACTCGCCGGTGTTCCTCGTCGACTGGTCGCAAACCGCAAAGACCGGTGTTGCCGGAGTGGCTATCCCGTGGCGCGTGGCCGGGCAGATTGATACAGTGGCCTTCGAATCATCCCAGCTCCTGCGCAATGCCGGACTCGATGCCGCCCGGACCACCGTGATCGGGGAAAGCTTCGGTGTCTATGTAAATGCCCAGATCGCCAAGCACCTGGGAGGAGTCCATCGATCTTTGGCCTTCAATCCCGCCAGCGAGACCGCAGGCTACTGGCCATCCGATCTAAAGACTCACTCGACCCAGGCATGGTCGTTCCACACGTGGTCGATTTGCGACACCGCCTTCGAGATCGCCGATGCGGATTTCTTTCTGGAGACACCCCCAGAGGCATCCCACACACAACAACACGTGTCCGGAATTCCCTGGCTCACAGCCCGTCTCCATGAGGGAGACAAGTCGTGGCTGATGATGGAACAGGTTCCACCAGCCAGACAGCACAAAATGTACTCTGCCCGGGCGAAAATGGACGGCACACTCTCCGCCGAGTCGATCACCCGTGTTCCTCCAAAGCCACCTACGAAGTCACATCCAAAGTCACCCGCCCGCACCAGTCCATCACAGCAATTCGCGTCAGCGAAGTGAAGCATCGCGATAGCCCAAGTGTACGGTCCTTGGCCCCCCGGAAACTGACGCATGTCCTTCATCGATATCCCCACCGAACAGACCACAGCTGCCACAGATTTGGTTCTGGCGATGCAGGCGATCGCCATCCGATGTTCTATTGCACGCAGTCCCTCGGTGCAGACTTTGGGGATGCGGATCTGGTCATGGATCTTCTCGCTGCTGATCGTGGTCAGCACTCTGGGAGCCGTGGCCCACGGGATTCAGATGACAGCCTCGATCAATGTCGCAATCTGGATCCCGTTGTACTTGGCTCTGGGAGTGATCATCACGCTGTTGGCAGTGGCTGCGGTGTCACATGCCTGGGACGATGCGTTGGCCCGTCGGTGTTTGCCGATGGCGATTACCACTGGCATCGCGTTCTTTGCGGTCACTCAGTGGTGGAGCGATTCATTCCTGCTGTTCATCATTTATGAAGGGGTGACGATGACAGCCGCTCTCGGTCTCTATCTGTGGTGCTTCTGGCGGGCAGAGACCCGTCACGGATCGGGATTCCTGGCGCTGGGCTTAATGGCTGGTATCCTAGCGGCGGTGGTCGATACACAATCGACACTGCAAGTCGAATGCGTGTGGGTGTTCAACAATCATGGCATCTTCCATATGGTTCAGATGCTGAGCCTCTTGCTCCTGGCCATCGGCCTGCACCGCTCCCTCGGTTCACACGAGACTCAGGTCGACAGTCCCAGTCATCAACCCGTCGCCTGCCCACAGGCCTCGCCAAACAGTTAAAAGCACTTCGTCTCAGGAGAAGTATGATGAACTCACAAATTCCCCACAGCGGTGATCGCCATCTCGTGACATTCGGGAAGGGGGTCGTTCTCTTCTGGATCGTGACCTGTCTGGGGCCTCCGCAGTTGTCCGCGATTCAGAATAAGCCGACTCCAGCGAAGGAGGCCCCGGTGAGAGCGGAGTCGGAGTTGACTCCGGAGAAGAGCGCTCCGATCACTCCTGAAATCCCAGCGGTTGCCCCCCAGAATGCCCGAGTTCGGGAACTGCAGGAAGAGCGACTGAAGGTTTGTCAGGAGTTGGTCAAGGGCATTGAACTCCAGATTCAACAAGGACGCACTCACATGGAGGCTGGTTGGAAGGCCCGTGAGGCGCTGTTGGAAGCTCAATTGGATCTGTCCGAAACCAAAGCTGATCGCATCCGTATTTATCAGGAATTAGTGGATGGCATGGAGTCCTGGCACAAAGTTGTCAAAAAACAGGTCGAGTTTGCGATCACCAATCGCACCGACGAACTGTGGGTTAGGTCGCAGCTGCTCAAGGCCCAGATCGCACTGGAAAAAGAGAAGGCGTTGCCAAACTGACCCGGCCCAGATTCACATGGACAGACTGCAGTAATGAGAGACCCCACAGTGCATTCGCGACATTGGATTTCGCTCTTCGCCAGGATTGTGCGAACTGTCGTCGTGGCCATCGTGATCCATTCACTGGTCACTCTGGGCAGTCCGTTGCAGGCCGAATCAGAGCCCGATCAGAAGCAGGTACAAGCCACCCGTCCGCTCGTTGCGGAGGCTCAGCCCGTTCCGGCGAGAATGAGGGCCAGAACTGTCATCCTGGAAGGGCATCTCGGCCCGGTCAATAGCGTGGTGTTCAGCCCGGATGGCAATTGGCTCGCGTCAGCGGGAGGATCCTCCGCAAGCCGAGAATACTCCTGCGATGTCAAGGTGTGGGACGCGACCACTGGCGACGAGATGCTCTCGCTACCGGGGCACCTGGAATCCGTCACAGGTGTCGCGTTTAGTCCAGACGGGAGCCAGCTGGCGTCCGCGAGCCGCGATCGAACGGTGCGAGTCTGGGATCTCATCAGTGGTCGAGAACGTCTCACTCTGCGAGGAGTTCTCCGAGGAGTGAATGGCGTGGTATTTGATCCCAGCGGCCAGACAATCGCGTCAGTTGGGGTCGATGGCACCGTGCGGGTGTCGAACAGCACGAATGGTAAACCGGTTCACCGTCTGGAAGGACACACAAGTTGGGTCACATGTGTGACGTTTAGCCCGGACGGCAGCCGGATGGCTTCCGCCAGTCGCGATCAGACGATCAAGCTGTGGGATGTCGCGACGGGGCAGGAGATTCTGACGTTCAGTGAACACACTCGCCCGGTGACCAGCGTCGTGTTCAGTCCGGATGGAAAGCAGCTGGTATCGACTGGCGAGGATCTCATGATCCGTGTGTGGGACGCCTCCAGCGGTCGTCAGCTGATTGCCTGGAAAGGGCACGCCCAGTCAATCCATTGCGTAACTTTCGACAGGAGTGGAACACGATTGGCTTCCGCCAGTGATGACCAGACCGTCCGAGTGTGGGACAGCACGACCGGTCAAGAAATGCTGAAGTTGCACGGGCACTTCGGACCGGTCCACAGTGTCGCATTCAGTCCCGACGGCCAACAGCTGGCATCCGCCAGCAGCGACAAGACAGTGCGAATCTGGGACATCACACCGCGCCCGTAAGCCGACTCAATGCCTGGAAACAGACACTATGAACCACTGCCGCACATCAATCCGAACGAGCCTCTCGCAGCCAGCACTCGACAGCTTCAGTCAAGTCGGAGGGGGGCGTGCTCCTCGTGGACTCAAATCGGCCCATCGCTCCATCAGTCTGCAATTGACCAATCCGTTCAACCGTTCTAAGGGTGGCCTGATCACCCCGAGGTGGACCATGAGACACTATCGCCTAACTTGCCTATTCGCTCTGGTTTCGGTGGCCTTGGTCGCCACGATGAGCAGCTGCTCGCGTCCCAGCGATCCAGCAGTCGCGGAGCATCCCCCGGTGCGGCAAGTTGAGTTGCCCCCGGTTCGCATGGAACCTGCTGAAGAAAATGAGCCTGTAAAAGAGAATCTCCAGGAATCGCTACTGGGTGTGATCGGCGCTCAGAAGCCACTACTGCGAGAGGAACCAAGAATCGGGAAACAAGGCGAGCCGAAAAAGGCCGTCGATAAGGCAGAACCGAAAGCTGCCCCGCCCAGCCGAAAGAGCTAAAGCCGCCGGTTCCGATGGCGGACGCCGCCGTTGCCGCCATTCCACCGGCAGACGACTACTCGCTGGTGCATGTGGCCCCCACGGATGTGGCCGTCCTGGTCATCCACACGGCCCAGATTCTGGCCAACCTCAAGATGATCGAACTCAGCCAACATCTGAAGGTGACAGGAAAGCAGTACGATCCAACGCGGGCATTAAAACAATCGGGACCAGGATCGTTAGGTCTCCGCATCTTATCACTTGGCAATTTGCAGGAGCAGAGTCTCCAGGTGGTCGTTACTCCAGCCGGCTTGCTTTCGTTTTCCGGTGATGCTTCCTTTTAACTGAGTGTCCTGCGTCAAAATCAGCAGGGCCAGCTGCCTGAGCATCGAAGAAATC
>JAYTCW010000486.1:0-6150 GCA_043736295.1 Planctomycetota bacterium
GTCGTGTCGTGGTCTCGGGAGCGGGGTATGTCCGCATTTTGGTAGACGCGGACAACGACGGCAAAGCGGAGTCCTTCCAAGAGTACTCCAATGAGCCGAAGTCCGGGGCCCAGGGGATGTTCTTCTATGGTCGCGACCTCATCTGCCTCGGCGATGCGGGGCTGCTGCGGTACACCGACAAGGATGGGGACGACAAAGCCGACGGAGCGCCGCAGGTCTTCGTGAAGCTCAACAGCGGCGGCGAGCATGACGCCCATGCCATTCGCAAAGGCCCCGACGGCTGGTGGTACTTGATCTGCGGCAACATGGCCGGGGTCAACGAGAAATACAACACGCTGCCGAACGCCCCCGTGAAGACGCCCCGCGCGGGCACCATGATGCGGTTCAAGCCCGACCTGTCGAAGGGCGAGATCATCGCGCACGGGTTGCGCAATGCGTACGACTTCGACTTCAACACCTTCGGCGACATCTACACGTTCGACAGCGACGGCGAGCGAGAGATCACTCTGCCATGGTACGAGCCAACGCGGCTGTATCAACTTGTCCCCGGAGCCGATTGCGGCTGGTTCTCCAAGAGCTACAAGCGGCCCGAGTATTTCCTCGACATGCCGCCGGTCCTCGACTCGTTTGGTCGCAGCTCCCCGACGGGGCTGGTCACTTACCGCCACACGCAGTTCCCGGCTCAGTACCACGGGGCTCTGTTCGCCCTCGACTGGACCTATGGCCGTATTTGGGCCTTACCGATGGTTCCGGACGGCTCCACCTGGACGACGAAGCCGATTGAGTTCATGACCGCTGTCGGCGAGCATGGGTTTGCCCCGACCGATGCTGAAGTCGGCCCCGATGGATCGCTGTTCGTCTGCGTCGGCGGACGCGGCACTCGCGGAGCGGTCTACCGCATCCGCAAAACCAGCAATGAGCCCGACCGCCTTGCCGCCCCCTCCTCAGCTGCCACCACACAAGCCGAAAAACTCACCCAGTGCCTGACCGCACCACAGCCACTCAGCAGTTGGTCTCGCATGCGCTGGGAACCACTCGCGAAGCAGTTGAAAGCCCCTGCGCTGATAGAAGCCGCCCTCGACGCTAGCCGGTCTCCGACTGAGCGAGTCCGAGCCATCGAAATCCTCACCGAGAAGTTCAACGGCCTCGATTCGGACATGCTCGCCCGACTGGCCGACTCGAACGCTCCCGCCGTCAAGGCCCGAGCGGCATGGTCGATCGGTCGCACGACACCGGCCACCCCCAATGTGGAGTTCCTCAAGTCCTGCCTCACTGACAAACAGCCCCTCGTGGTGCGCATGGCCCTCGAATCACTCGAAGGTGCCGACGACGCCGTCCTGCTGGATCTCGCGGGTCCGATTGCCAATCAGCTCAGCAGTGGAGATCGACTGATCCGCCAGACAGCTGTGCGTCTGCTGTCGCGGACTTCGGTGGACACTTACCACGTGATTTCGGAGGAGGCGGTCAAACGCGGCTGGCAGTCGGGCGTCTCGGTGGCGGTCGCCTTCAATCAGCGGCGCGGCAAGTTCCACAACTATCCGGTCGAGATCGCGACCCGCATCCTGAAGCGGGAGCATAGCGAGGCCTTGAAGTTGGAAGCGGCCCGCCTGCTGCAGTTGGCACTGGGTGACGTGATGCCCGCCGAGGACTCCGTGCCCGAGGCGTTCCTCGGCTATACGAGCCGCTACGATCTGACGATCAACCAGAAAGAGATCGAGACCCTTAATGCCAGCTACACGGAGTTCTACCCCAGTGGTTCCGAGTTGGTGGATCTCGAGATCGAACGCGCGATGGCGATGTCCCAGCCAACCGACGCCGGGCTCCTGGAAAAAGTGCTGACGCAGATCTCACCCAAGTCCCACCCCGTCGCCGACATTCACCGGTTAATCGTGACCTCCAAGTTTAAGGTGCTGCCGTCGCCGACTCAGCGACAGGCGATCGCCAACGCGGTCTGCCATCTGGAGGGAAAGATCAAGACCCGCAAGCTGCCTCAGGACAGCGACTGGGACGATCGCGCGACCGAGATGTACAGCGCCCTGGTCAAGCAAGACGCCGCTCTTCCCGTCGTCATGCTGCAAGATCCCGAATTTGGTCGCCCTGGCCACGTCATCTACTGCGGGGAGTTCCAAGAGGAGCAGTACCCCCAACTGGCAGCCGCCTTCATCAACAAGGTGCAGACGACCCCCCATTATCAATGGACCAGCGATGTTGTGTTCCTGCTGGGTGGCAGCCCGGATGAGGAGATGAGGGATCTGGTTCGTGCTCAGTTCGAGAACTTCGCGCTGCGAAACGCGGTGCTGATCGCCCTGTCCGAGACGCCCAGTCCGATGGATCGCGACAAGTTCATTGCTGGGCTGGATAACTCGACAGCCGATGTGATGGCCGATTGCGTCAAGGCACTGCTACTGCTCCCCGCCAGTGATTCAGGACTCGAAAACGTGGCGTTACTCCGGGCTTTCCGTAAGCTGGCTCCGATTGATCAAGAGCGACAAGTCCGCGATCAGCTGGAGGAACTCCTCCGCCGCAACCTCGGTCAGAACTTCGGCTACCAGGCGGGGCAGGACGGCAATGTGCAGGCTCCGATCGTCGAGAAGTGGACCGCCTACGTGCAAACGAAATTCCCCTCCGAGTTCGCTCGCCAATCGGGTGACACCCAACTCGGCATCGACGAATTGAAGCAGACGCTGGCCACGGTCGACTGGAGCCACGGAGACGCCGCCAAGGGCGAACTGTTGTTCAGCCAGCGGGCCTGTGTCCAGTGCCACAGCTCTCGTGGGGCCTTGGGGCCGGACCTGCAAGGCTCGGCGACGAGGTTCTCCCGCGAGGACCTGTTCACCGCGATTGCCCTCCCGAACCGCGATGTCTCCCCGCGGTACCAGACCACGCTGATTGAGACGAAAGACGGCCGCATCTTCACCGGCATGGTCGTGTACGAAGCGATCGACGGTGTGGTGATTCGTAATGCCGCGAACCAGACTTTCCGCATTCAGGTGGCCGATATTGAAAGCCGCAAGCCCCTCAGTAGCTCGCTGATGCCGGGAGGTTTGCTGAAGGCCCTAAAGCCGAGTGACTACGCAGACCTCTACGCCTACATGCGGACGTTGACTGTCCAGACAGCTCAGGCGTCAAGCGACCACCGCGTGACAGAATGAAACGAGTGATCGTCTTCGCATGAGGTGACGTGAGACATTCTGACGTAGCCACGTTTCACCAGAACGTGGGCGAATTGGCTCGCGTGCCCGCCCTCTAACGAGGGGCAGCCAGGCGAGCGGCCAGTGAAAATCTACCCGCGAGACTTCCGAAGTCTCGGAAGACTTCGGAAGTCTTTTGGTATGCGAAGTCTGGCCGCTCGTCCTATGATTCATATCGCCCGACTTGAAGCATAGACGTTAAAGCCTCCGTACTTCGCGAGGGAGAACACAAGTTTGCACTCGCAAACTGATCTATAATTCGAGTTTGGCCCAGAACAACCGCTTTCGATCAGCTCGCGTACGGAGATCTTCCAGCAGGACTTCGAGGCTGGGCAACAAGACTCCGTTAAACTTCTCGCTGCCATTCACATGGATGCGGACCCGCTCTTGAAGATTGATGATCTCGGGTGAGAACCAGAGAGAGCACGTCTTGCCTGGATGAGACACGTACACCGTCCCGCCGGGAGTGATCTTGCCGCTGATTGGCATCTCACGAATTGTCTTCTTCGGATCTTCCCAGACAATCGGTTGAAACATCCCCTCGGGAAGAGTCCCCGCTTGAATCCAAAAGAAGCGATTGTCGAATGCACGCAGAATGTTGACTTCGAAGTTGGCGAACTCCTGGATCGGTTTGCGGCGGACCGTCTCGGCCCAGTCCATGAGTCGGGGGAGTTCCTCAATGTAAGACTCTAATCCTCGTTCTTTATACTCACAGTAAGTGATGTCCGCCCCTTTTCGGAAGTAGCGGTTGAGTTCTCGCATGTTTTCGGCGACCGTGTCTCGATCCCGTTGTCCCGCCACCACGTACCAGGGCAGCTTCATGGCATTGCCATAATAAAACTTGCAGTACTGCTGGCTTTTACCGCAGATGGGCATGACGCCCGCGAAGAGATCCGGGTGTGACATCCCCAGGTCAAAACACGCATCCGCGCCCATCCCATGACCAGCCAGCACGACCCGATCCGAATCTACCCGACACGTTCGCATGGCATGGCGTATGGACCCGAGAACCGCGCGGTGCGAACTCAGATTGAATCCATGCTGGGTCTGCTTGGGCTGGGCATAATTCGGGGCGATGGTGATAAACCCCCGGCGCTGGCCTTGCCCTTCACGTTCCGCGTCTCCAGCCCACCAGCGGGCTTCCCCTTCCGCGTCATTTCCAGAACTGTGCAGTACGACCAGCAGCGGATAGGTGTGTTGCGGATTGTATTCCTTGGGAAGAACCATGACGTAGGACAACTGATCCCCCGCTCCGTCCGAGGCGAACTCCACGCGCGTGGGAACTCCAGGGGGAATCGGTGCCGTATCTTCCAGCATGGGCAGGAACTCAAACATCCGGGCCACTCGCTCGACCGAGACCCCCTCGGTCTCTTCCAGCGTTTTTATAATCTCCGCTCGCCGTGCGCTATTCTCCGGAGTCCTCAGATACTCCAGAATTAAAAACCGCATCTCCCACATCCGCACCGCTGAGGGCAACGAATCATCTGCGTCGGATGGACCGACCACCCAGCTGGAGTAGGCCAGTGCCAGCTTCTCTCGGGCCGGGACTTGAGGGTCATCAGCGATCTGTTCATAAGGGGCCAGACGGTCGAGATTCTCGACGGCATGTAGCTCGTCGCCCAGCAGGCTTCTCAGCGGCCTGAGCTGGTCCGCCTCTGCAGGGGGAATCGCAGCTTGCAGCATGTCGAGTTGAAGCAAGAGCTTCGCCCGGCGCTCGCGCACGGCGTCATAACTCGCGAGGATCTCTGCCACCTGGCGTTGGATGTCGACACTGACTCCTACAGCTGGAAACGTCTTCACTGCTCCATAAGCCAGCTCATGTTGCCCCGCAGTTCGACGCCGCAAGATTTCGTTGAGGACGCGGCGGGAATCGAGTTCGTCCATCAGGGCGGTGGTTCTGTCGCACTCGGCCTTCTCCTCGGGGAAGTCCTGCACCAACAACTGGACCTCCTGACGGGCTGCCTTATACATCTCGGCCTGCTCATAGAAGGCGACGAGTTTTCGGCGGTCGATGACATCGGCCCGGTTGACTCGATTCTTAAGAATCCGGTCGATGACCTCCGGTCCTAGCGATTGAGTTGTGCGGGCCAGTGACCAGTCATACTTCAGCGCCTCGATCCGAAAGTAATCCGGGCGCAGCTCCACAATTCCTAACATGATATCTAATGTGGTCTCTGTTCCCGTCCGCAACTGAACCATGCCGTGTCCAAACTCGTCGAACTCCTCGACTCGCGAGAACGTCCCAATTTGAAGGGGGAAGTTCTGCTGAACGGTTTTGTGCTGCGGGATTTTGAAGCTGATGATACTGGAGGGCAGTCGGGCGTCATCCAGGATCTCGGACATCTGTCGTCCAGGAACTGACAGTCGACGCGGTCCGTCGTCGACCATCCAGATCGGACACGTGGCGGGTACTTTACGATTAGCGTTCGCCTTGGGAGCCGCGAAAACCGCAACATCATTCAGCCCGACCACCTTGCCCGAATACGTCAACCCGCTCTTGAGCTTCAGCGTCTCCGCACATGCGCTTGAGACAACCGCGATCAGGGCGAGCGTCAGGCAGGTTCCCTTCGCCATTCGCACGGGTGAATTCTCCAAAGTCCGTAGCCACGTTCGCCAGAACGTGGGAACCGGACCACACATGCCAGTGGACCAAACGCATTCAGCCACGTCCGTCGGCTGCGCCGCCGCCGCCCCAAAATCCCCCACCTTCTGGCGAAGGTGGCTGCGAGGAAGTAGCCACACACTCTCCTCATCATCGAGTGTTCCCCCGCGATTTTCCAGTAAAATCCGGACAGCTGGGCGAATCGGCACGATCCATAAATCTGAACCGGCGAAAGCTGCTTTGCCGCTCTTCGCCTCACGGCGTGTTGATTTTCTCGGTGAAATTTCGTACATGTTCGCATCGTAGGGATGGCTCGTGGGGGCGGGGGGGGAGGGCGAGGGTGAGGGAGTATTGGGC
>JAYTCW010000487.1:0-6795 GCA_043736295.1 Planctomycetota bacterium
CGCCAGGCACTCTCTGAGCTGAGTGGACCCTCTTCCTTGGACTCTTCCAGACCGGCGGAATGCGAGTCGCGGAAGCGACATCGCCGACATTCGCTCTAACTACGCAGGGCCGCTGCTAGGGCTGTCTCGCAGGCTTTCAGCACGCTCGCCTGGACCGCATCGATCTCTTCACTGGTCAGCGTCCGATCAGCAGCTCGCAGGGCCATTGAGAAGACGTACGACTTCTTCCCAGCTGCGATGTGCTTGCCTCGGTATTGGTCGACGAACCGGACCCCCTCCAGATGCGGACCAGCGGCACTGCGGACGGTGGCTTCAAGAGATGCCCAGGTGACAGGCTCGTCGAGGACCAAATTGAGGTCGCGCGTTACAGCAGGATTCTCGGGTAGCGGCTGGGCTTCGGCCACGAGGACGGCGTGGTCGATCAGCGGTTGCAGGTCGAACTCGGCGACCGTGGCGGGCTCGCGCAGCTTGAGGTCTCTCAAGTGGGGAGCGGTGCGGTGGACTTCTCCGAGAACACCCCAGGGGACAGTGGCCTTTTGCTCCGCAAAAGATCGCTCTTTTGCGGAGCAAAAGGCGACTGTCAAAGTCAACTCGGCCCCTCGGCCCGGCGTGAACTGGGCGATTGAGCTGGGCTGGGCGGAGATCGTCAGCGCGGGGTTGATCGCGCGAACCACCGCTTCGAGGATACCCTTGACCTCGAAAAATGACTGCCCGGTAATGAGAGCGATTCGGATCGGCTGAGTCTCCGGCTTTGAGGGGTCGGTACCCAAGAACACCCGGGCGACCTCATACAGATCAGCTGTCATGTTCCCCTGCCGCTCGTTCTCGCGACGGGCGGCGAGCAGGCTGGGGATCATCGTTGATCGAGCGCGATTGCCGAACTCACCCGCAGTTTGCGTCAGGACCAGATCGGGCAAACTCGCGTCGCGGACGAAGGTCTTGGCCAGCTCTTCGGTCACGAACGAGAAGGTGAGTGCCTCATTGAACCCAGCCCCGGTGAGCACGTTCTCAATCCGTTCGCGGACCCGCTCGGCAGTCGAGCGTTTGCCAGAGACCACCGGGATCGGGCGATCGGCCGGGATCTTGTCGTACCCGTGCATGCGGGCGATCTCTTCGATCAGATCGATCTCGCGGGTGAGGTCACGTCGCCACGACGGTGGGCGGAAGCTGGCCGACTCACTGGTCGGCTTTCCCATCACGGGCAGTCCCAGGCTGGTCAGAATGCGAATGCACTCATCGACCGGAATTTTGATCCCCAGCACTTCTTCAACACGCGCGAACCGCAACTTGATCGGCTGCGGATTCCAATCGGGAACGTCTCCCTCGACGACTGGCTCGTCGAGTACTTCGCCCCCGGCATGTTCCAGGATCAACTCGCAGCAGCGACGGCTAGCCCAGTCGAGCTGTTGAATGTCGATCTGTCGTTCGAAGCGATACGAGGACGGGCTATGGAGTTTGAGCGAGCGAGCGGCGTTGCGAACGGCGAGCGGGGCGAAGTTCGCTGTCTCGATCAGCACGTTCGTTGTGCCAGTCGTGATCTCGGTCTCCGCTCCCCCCATGACGCCCGCAATGGCAACGGGGCGCTCGGCATCGGCAATGACGCACATCTCGGGTGTCAGCGTGTACTCCATGTGATTGATGGCTGCCAGCTTCTCCCCAGTGCGAGCCCTCCGCACCACGATCTTCTTTCCGGCCAACTTGTCGAAGTCGAAGGCGTGCAGCGGCTGTCCGCATTCCATCATCACGTAGTTGGTGATGTCGACGATGTTGTTGATCGGTTTGTAGCCGGGGAAGACGGTCTGGAGACGCTCGATCATCCACGCGGGAGACGGGCCGACCTTCACACCGCGAATCATGCGGGCCATGTACTGCGGGCACATGTCGGGGCACTGTAGTTCAACCGAGGTCACCGATTCCGTCAGATCGGCGATCGGTTCGACCATCGCTCCCGGTCGAGTGAACGGAACATCCAACAGCACGCTCAGCTCGCGCGCGATGCCGATGTGCCCGAGACAGTCAGCGCGATTGCTCGTGATCTCCAGATCAACGGCGAAGTCACTCCCCGCTGGCTCAATCGATTCAAGATTGCACCCCGACATGGTGAGCCGATCCGCCCACTCCTGTACGGGGAGGTCGAGGGGGATGTAATCGAGAAGCCACTGACGACTGACAATCATGCTGAATCCGCACTGCGTGGAAGACGACTTCGCGGACAGTTTGCCCGCGTAGTCGAGTAGGATCGCAGATACGGGCGAGAGGCGTCAAACGAGGGGCTGGCGGCGGAGTGGTTTGATGCTGAGCGGAATCACAATGCCCACCTATTGCAACCAGTGGGCTTTCGGTGAATCAGCGAGAACGATCCGCATTTCCGGATGTGCGGAGAAAGATGTCCATTTCAAATCGCCTCGAGCAGATTCAGAATCTGTCTTCAGTTCGCACAGACAGGAATGTCTGTGCCACTGCTGAGTGGGGCAGACATTCCTGCCTGCCATTCCTGAAAATCATTCCTGAATCTGCCCTAGTCCGCACGCTCCGGCGGATGCGTTTGTTCAGCACGGATGTGTAACATGTCGGTGAGGACTGCCAACTCACCACCTCCCACGGCCACGAATTGTTGATGGTTATTGGTAATGTCCCAAGCTTCGTAACCTGATGAATCTGGGATGACCTCTACGACGTGTCCCGTATCAAATGTTATTCGAAGATCGAGTGTGCCGTCATGTAAGTCGACAGAGATAACATGTGCATTGTCCAACCATGCGTTGACATCGTGAACAGCATCTATCGGAGCAGGGAGACCGAATTGTTGTTCATGGTCGTGGCTTGTTCGCCGAATTCGTCCGCCTTCGATCAGTCGCCAAAGACACTCCACCGTCAACTGCACGTGACCATCGAAGCCGAACACCCAATCGCATTCGCGCCGATTGAGATCCGTGAAGCGATGTTTGCAGAGCCAATTCAGCGATTCCAACTGATCCTCACAGTGCCAAACTCATGGCTATCGAGCGATGAACCCGCGACGCCGCCGGGTGCTGTACTCCTCCAGAGCCATCTCGATGATCGGCAGGCTCTTTTCGCTGGGGAGGAAGTCATCGACCTCGACCGCTTTGCCTTCCAGCTGCTTGTAGTCCTGGAAGAAGCGGCGGAGCATCATCAGCCGGTGCTGGGGCAGTTCGGAGAACTCCCGCATGTGGCTGTATTCGGGGTCGTGGATCGCGACGGCGAGGATCTTGTGATCCTTTTTGCCGTTGTCGATCATCGTCATCAGGCCGATCGTCCGGGCCTCGACGAGGGTCAGCGGGGCGACCGCTTCCTGGCAGAGTACCAGCACGTCGAGCGGGTCGTCGTCTTCGGCAAATGTCTGCGGAATGAAACCGTAGTTCGCTGGGTAATACACCGCTGAGTACAGCATTCGGTCGAGACGCAGCAGCCCAGTCTTCTTGTCGAGTTCATACTTCACGCTCGACCCCATCGGGATTTCGACGACAGCTGTGAACTCGCGAGGGAGGTTCTCGCCGGGGGTCACGTCGTGCCAGGGGTGTGTCATCTGTCGGTCCAAAACAAGAAAGTGCTGAGTCGAGGGTCAGTCGATGCTGAGCCTAATGATCCAGTGAGGAATGTGGCGAAAATCCGCCAATCGGAATAGACGGCTTGTCGGAAAATCGGAACCTACCCCAAAAACAAAAAGACACGCCGAAGCGTGTCTTGGGTTCAAATTCCAGCAGTCATCGAACGGGGAATGGAATGCAATGTGCGCAATCCAATCCACCAACACTCGCTGTGACTGCAAAACTAGCCACGGGCCAGTTCATTCATCGTGGACGCACGGCGCTTAGCACGGCGGGTCTCACGGCGACGCTCATCGCTCGGCTTCTCGAAGAATTCCCGCTTCCGCAGTTCCTTCTTGATGCCAGCGTGCTCAACCAGCTTACGAAAACGCCGCACGGCATCCTGAACAGATTCGTTGTCTCGCAACCGCAACTTGACCACGCAACTCTCCTTTTCCATGCACAGTGTCGTACCCCGTAGCATTCGAGGCCGAATCCGACAGACCCACTGAAGGGCCCGACCGCACATGGTGTCACCAACAGGACGCCAAAACAGGAATTGAGAAGAATAGTTCTCCATCGGGTGAATCGCAAGTGAATCTCAATGCTGGATTCTCGCATCGGGAAAGAATGTGCCCCAGACGTATTTTGGCACTGGAGATACTCCCCCACGACTCCTCGGCATTTGCCCCCTCTTGAAGTCGCAGGGGAATCGGTCCTGCGGGCGGATGAATGAGGCGTTATTGAGGCGCGGGCACCACGCGTCTCGCACTTCGTCGACAATGAGATGCGACTTCCGCAGTGGGACACTCGAGCGGAGCCGAGTAGGTCGGATCGCATCGAGTCAGCACAGGAGACTGACTGTCCGGCGCTCGCCGTCGAGAGCACAGATACGCTGGTTGTGATCGGCACAGCGTGTTGATCGGAAGAAGCCTCGCCTCAACGAGTTGAACATGCTGGACTGTAGACGATGTCGCCTGGCGACTCGCATTCCATCCGCCAATGCCCTCGCTCACAGACGGACGAAAGGTGTCAGGCGAGATGAGTCAAAATCGCGGAGCAGCGTGTATAACTGGCACAACGGGAACCTGCTTGAGAAGAGCAACTTCCCCACGATCCTGTCCAGGGTAGTGAGGCAGGGCGTCTGCCGCGCCGCTGGGGCGAGAACTCATAAACGATGGCTCCCGGTTCAGTGGCAGTTTCAGACTCCCGAAAGCAGTTGTCGGCACGAGTGTTTCTGCTGGGTGAATGGGGAGAGAGAGGGGGATTTCACAGAGGAGCATCTTGAGGCGAGCGGCCAGAGAACACTGACCAAGGTAGGACGGCAATCCCGGTCCGCCTAGTGGTGTATCTCGCTAGGAGACAGCCTAAAAGGGCCGTCGCACGTGGAACTGTTCCGACCGCTTGGCTCATGGGAAAAACTGGGGAGCCTGTGATGGGGCAGTGGGCTGCGCGGGGGTGCCATGAATTCGTCATTCAGGAATTCAATCAAGATTCAGCGGGTAGCGGGCCTGTTCATTCCAAGCGTTGATCACTCGAGGCGCACCAATGGCGGCAGGGAATTGTGATTTTGTCAGAATATTTCTGTCATGGGGGTGATGTTGTGCCGCTAAGATTTGCTACAATTGAAGCAGAGCATATGGCAGGGAGTGGCTGAAATGTTCTGTAGGATACATGGGGAGCTGCGGCTTGCTGATGTGTCATAACGGGTTGCCTTGCATGAAGATGCGTGCTATCCGTTGACGAGCGGTAAGGAGTAGGAAAGGTGGGAGATAGTCTCCCAATTTCTTTTCCGTGAATCATCTCGCTGATCGTTGACAATTGGTTCTCGCAAAATTACCATTTCTCGCTTCCCAGTTCGGACTTGTCCGGAATGGGTAGCAGTGTCGAGATGCAAGTCGTTGGAACAAGGGGATTTACGTGGCCGGTAGCCGCATTCGCATTCGCATGGAAGCTTACGACCATTCCGTTCTGGATTTGTCGGCAAGTGACATTGTCGACACGGCCAAGCGGACTGGAGCCGTGGTTCACGGGCCGATTCCACTTCCAACGAAGATTGAGCGGTACACGGTGCTGCGGTCGCCTCACATCGACAAGAAGTCTCGTGAAACCTTTGAGATCCGCACTCACAAGCGGGTGATCGACATTGTTCAGCCAACGGGCAAGACGATCGACGCGCTGAATAAGCTGTCGCTGCCTGCTGGGGTGGACATCAAGATTAAGGCTTCGACATAGTCGATTCCAGTTGTGTGGGCCTGGGTGCTGTCAGGCAGTAGCCAGCGATGATGCTGGACAAGTAGTCAGAGCGGAGTGGGGTTAGACATGTCGGTGGGACTTCTCGGTCGCAAAATTGGCATGACTCAGGTTTACGGCCCGGAAGGGAAGTCAATCGGGGTGACGATCCTGGAAGTGGGTCCATGTCACGTTCTCCAGTTGCGTTCCAAGGAACGCGACGGGTATGAAAGTGTGCAACTCGGATTCGCCGATAAGCTCAGCCAAGCTGATCTCGCTCGAGATCCCGCAACTCGATCTCGCAGTCGGGCGACTCGCTCCGAGCGTGGTCAAGTGGTGGCCCTATCGGGCAAGAATTCTAAAGCTCGCGAAGCCGCTGGTAAGCCAGCCACTCCCAAAGCGGGCTGCGAGCCACAACGATTCATTCGCGAATTCCGGACTGATGGTGAGCAGCACGGCTGCGAAGTGGGGCAAGTGTTAACTGCCAGTGCCTTGGAGGGCATTGCGAAGGTTGACGTGACAGGGACGAGTAAGGGGCGTGGTTTCTCGGGTGTTATGCGTCGGCATAATTTCAAGGGACAGCGGGCGACTCACGGGGTGAAGAAATGTCACCGCAAGCCGGGGGGAATCGGTGCTGCAACCGACCCTTCTCGCGTGTGGAAGGGCAAGCGGATGGCGGGGCATTTCGGTCATGATCGCCGAACGACTCGCAATCTCAAAGTCATGCGGATTGATGCGGAAAATCACATGTTGCTGGTGGCGGGCCCGGTGGCCGGTCCCAATGGCGGATACGTGGTGATTCGCAAAGCGTAGTGACAGTTCTGGGAGTGGTCAGTGGCGACAGCCTCAGTGCTGTCAGTGACTGTGTCCGGTAGTCTGTCTACAGCGTGCCTCGCCTGTGTGGGCTTGGCAGCATTCGATTCGGTTGTCAGGTGGAAGTCATGATCAGTGTGCCAGTGGTCAACATGTCCGGCGCGACCGTGGGAACTTACGAGTTCGACCCGGCCGAGCTGTG
>JAYTCW010000488.1:0-3989 GCA_043736295.1 Planctomycetota bacterium
GATTGATCCTTTCGCAACCAGTTCAGCAGCCTTTTACCACGTTCCGTCAATCTTCCCTAGACCTCCCCGGAACACCGTATGAGCCAATAAGAAATGTTCTGGAAGGGCATCTTCTGACCGACATCTCCGAGGAGAAACAAGAGATCCAAGTCCGATTCGCCGTTCGCGCACCGACTTTGGAGTACCAGACCACACTGTTCGAGTTGCGGTATTCAATGCTCTCGCCTTATCCCTGTCGGATTCTGGAGAGCCTGACTCATGTCGGTGCCAAGCCATCGACGAAATGGGTCATGCCCAATAAGCCGAAAACTCGGACTGCGACCGACGAGCAAGAACTCAGAACAGCAGTCAAGGACGTGTTGCAAAGCGAGAACGTTCAAAAGATCCTGAAGGGACTGCTTTCAGCTGTAGGGATTACGAATGAGTCGAATCCGCACAGGAAGATTGACATCGTGTAAGGGTGATCGCTGGCCGGGGGCCGACCAGAAGAACTTGGTGTTCGAACTCGGCTAGCTCGATGTGGGAAAAGCCAGCGACGCGGCATGAGGTTTGAGAAACGACGGGGCAAGATGTCAGTTGAAGAGGAAGCGATTTCCCCGCACTCTACTCCACCGGTGACTCAGCTTCAGCAGGTTCGTGCAGTCTCTGCCGTGGGACGATTTCGTCCCATTGCTCGCTCCATTGGGAGTAGTGGATTTTCACGGCGTTGTTGTCGGGAACATCAATGACTTCACCGGGGAAGTAGCTGCCGTTCCATTCGATCAGGAACTTCTGCCCCTTCTGGAGTGGCTTGTCCGGCGAGACTGGGGTGCTGTGGGGGGCCACGATTCCGGGAACGGTTTGCATGCTAGGCGGCAGAATCGCGATCTGTGACGCAGCCGGTTTTGCGGCCTCAGTCACCTCGTTCTTGCCGTCGGCCGAGGCCAGACGAACGGTATACTTGAACGGGGTTTTCTGGGTCTGATTCACTTGCCGCTGGATCAACTCGCCCGAGCCTGTCCGTGAGATCGGGATGCCCTGTTTCGTATCAAAACTCCAGATCGACTCGTCACGCAACTCGATGCGCGGTTCCTTGTCAACGAGTTCGTTCGACTTCACCACTCGGATACGTGTGAGAGTCAGCACTCCGTTGGCAGCGGACTGAGCCGTCTTCAAACGTGTCGTGGCAGGTAGGCGTGCGGTTTCGGTGCGACGGGCGAAGGGGCTGTAGTCTGGATCACCGAACGGTCCGACTGTCGGCTCCGCCATCAGCGACAGTGAGGTTGTCCCCTCTCCCTCCCATGTGGCCGGCTGATTCACCGTGGGGAGGGGGCTGAACAGCCAGTTCGTCCAACTGCCCAGGAACAGCGGCAGGGTCCCGTCGCCGCTCTCCTCGGTCGCTTGCCCCTGAGCATCGATCGTGACTTCATAGCCCCGCTCGAATGGACCCGGGATGCGGGGTGGGCGGAAGCCTCTGCCAAAGGGCAGACTGGGGCTGGGAACCTCCGACGATATCAGCTGGGGATTAGAAATTTGGAGTGCCCAGAAGCCACCACTCACATAGGTCGCCCGCACATGGGGGGAACCGGTATGCCGAGTGGTGCCGTGGAGTCCGTCCTCTTCGATTGCAACATCGTATTGGTAGTTGCGGTGAACATCGAACTTGTATTGCCAATCCGAGGCGGCAGCCACGACCGGAGCAGGGGGCGGCGGGTTGTCCACGAGCGGCTGGTCGGGCGTGATCCCGATCGCGATTGGCGGGGCTGGGGGAACCACCGGCTCAGCGACGGCCATCGGAACTGTCGGGATTTCGTCGTGGGCTTCCGCCACTTGCTGGGGCAATGTAAAGGCGGCACCGGGAAGCACAATGAGAGTCAGCCCCACGAACGCCAGCCACACGGCCCACGGCGTCGATCGGGGGAACTGCCCCGAGGGCTGCATGATGTTTTGCAGACGCTGCTTGGTGACTTCGAACGGACTCAAGCTGTCGAGGCCGCTGGTCGCCCTCAAAGAGGCTTGAAAGTCGAGCACATTGAGCAGGCAATGCGCATACTGGGAGGGCTGGCATTTGAGTCGGGCCACCACCTCTTCGTCACAACACGACTCACGCCAGCGGCGAATCTCGGCATTCAACCACCAGACCAGCGGGTGAAACCACCACACAGCCTGCACCCCCAACTGGACCCAGTTGGTGGCGGTATCCCAGCGCCGCAGGTGATTGAGTTCATGCGCGATGATGAGCCGCATATCAGCTGTGGTCGAACGATCCACGATGTGCTTCGGAAGCACCAGACGCGGCGACCACCAACCGACCACGAACGGAATCGTCGGGTGTGTCGTGACGACCAGGTCGGGTCGATGACGCAGGTCCAGCGCGGTGGCGCACTCGGACACGATCGACAGTAGTTCGGCCTTGGTGTCGACTCGCGTGTCGTCGTGGAAGCGTTCCAGATAGATCCGCTTAGCGAGCAGGTAGCCTACGACTCCCACGGTGCCGCAGACCCAGGATGCCAACAGCGCGGCAAGGCCGACCTGTCCCCAGTGAATCGATGCAGCGGAACGAGGGGGCGCTGACTTGGGGGTCTCCGGGAGCTGAGCCACGGGACTTATAGGCTCGCTAGGCATCCGGGCCGAATCGACCGATCTCTCCGAGTGAGCAGCCCCCGCATCCACGAAGGCTGGCGGTGTCGCTGCCTCTTCAACCGCTGGGGAAGCTGTCGTCTTCACGACCTTTGCCAAGGGGGCATCCTGAGCGACCACCGGGACCGCCAGCGGGGTCTCTTCCCCGATCCCCATGACATGTGACGCCCAGCTGAACATCCCAGTCGGACTGCTCCACAACGGAGGGACTAGACACTTCACCAAGACCGCCATCAGGATGACATACGCCAAATGCGATCGACCTCGGCAGGCAAAACGCACGATCCCAATGGCTAAGGGGATCAGCAGCGTGATCTGCCACAACTGTGTCCAGAGGACGTTTGTCAGTCCATCGAGGTTCAGATTCACGTGACATCCCCCGAGAGTGGGCAGCGAACTACCTGCCTGAATGACGCAGACGCTTCCGGTCTGCCGGGAAGTGAATGGTTTACTTGCCGCTGTTGCCAGCATCCAACTCATCAAGGAGAGTTCGCAGTTGGGTGATCTCACTCTTATCCAAGCCCTGATCGCGGATGAGATGCTCGACCAGCGGCAGGGGTTCGCCGTTGAAGAGGTTGTTGAGGAAATTCTTCACGGTATCGCGGATCACCTGCTTCGGGCGGGCGTCGGCGGTGTAGACCAGACTTCGACCATCACGCTTGGAGACGAGATAGCCCTTGGCTTCGAGCCGGCGCAGAAATGTCTGCACCGTCTTGTAGTTGATGTCACGGGTCTCGGGCAGGTTGTCGAGGACTTGCCGGACAGTGGCATCGCGGAGCGTCCACACGATGCGTGCGACCTCCATTTCAGCACGGGACAGGGCGGGGCGGTCAGACATGGGCGGACTCCTGAAAGTTCAGACATCTGTACGTATAATGCGCGACGATTGACCTTTCGTCAAGCACTCTCTCACCGCGCGAACCGATTCTCAAAGTCGTACGCTATGTGACGGTCAGCAATCGCCAAGAACCTGGGACACAATCACTTCCCGATGCTTGGACTTCCCCACGCTTCGTGGGCGCGGGAAAGGGATTACAGGGCTTCGGCGAATTGGGATGGTGAGATGTCGCTCTGGGCGGAGTGGTTGCGTTGTCGGTTGTAGAAGACTTCGATGGATTCGAAGAGGCATTGGCGGGCCTCGGCGTGTGTGCGGTAGTGCTCGTGGTGGACGAGTTCTTTCTTCAAGGTGGCGAAGAACGACTCCCTCGGACGTGGTTCCACGGGGCAGTTCGCTGCGAGCCAGAAGCGAAGTCTTCCACCGGGGGTCCATACCAAGAGTGCCTTGCGGCAAATAGTCACGTTGAGTGTAGCGGTAGGACTTGGTGTCATGGTCAAAGTAGACATCAAACCGCACAGAGAAACGCATCATC
>JAYTCW010000489.1:0-3920 GCA_043736295.1 Planctomycetota bacterium
GAGCCGCAGCCACCAGACAGCGTGTCCCCTGGCTCGTGGCTCAGCAGGAGCTTCGCCCTCCCGAACTGGCTCGCCGCAACCCCAAGACTTAGCGTGGACTACGCACTAGAAGTCCAGCGTCACAATTCGTCCAGGGACCAAACGGAGGTATCGCTCTTGCGAAGTCTCCCCGTATTTGGCGACCACTCGATAGATGTGAGGAATGCCAGGAGTGAGTGGCTCGGATTCAAACCGCCAGACCGAGGCGTCTTTGCGATCCTGGAATCCGGTGAAGCCGTCCTTGGTTCGGAACTCGTTGGTGCCGTAGACCTTGATCGCCGTCGCTCCAGGAGCGCGGACATCAATGATGCTGATGCGAGGATGTTTGTCGACGGGAATTGGTCGCATCGGTCGCTGGTAGGTTTGCCCCAGCGTCCCCGGAGGCGGTCCGACTTCAGGGGTCATCGGGAGGGCGTAAGCTGCTGCGCCGCCCATCCATTGCGTGTCGGCAATGGTCCCGGCGAACACGTCTCCGCCCATACCCATCGGATCAGCCACCGGCCCGTACGAGCCGGAGAAGCCCGAGTGGCCCCGGCCTCCGCAATTGCAACCCGCATCGGCTGCTCCCACAAGCAGCGAAAATCCAACGGCCATGACGCCGCCCGCACGAACAATACGTGATACAGACTGATTCAGCATGGCGGCAGTTCCCGAAAGACGTGGCTGTGAAGTGACACAAGAAACCTACCACCCTCCACGAGACGGCATCGACCCACTGCAACTCATTGGCACGTTTTCAGGAAATTCATGAACATCGCCAGCATTCATCCGCTAGAAGGCGCAAGGTTTACCCAGTCGGGCGGTCCGCGAAGTCTGGCCGCCCTTCAAAGGAAAGCGGATGACATCCACGCAACCTCAGAACTCTGACCGTGCCATAAAAAAACAGGGAGTCGCTCGGTGAGCGGCTGCCTGTCGGAATGAGAACGTCAGGTTGGTGAATCGGACAGGTCAGTCCCTTCCCCGGCGACGTGGCGCTTCACGTTCACCTCGCGGTGCTCGCTCGACGGGTGCTCGTTCGACCGGCGCTCGTCGTTCGATCTCCCGTGCGGGTGCCCTCTCCACCGGAACCTGCCGCTCGATCTGCCGTGGAGCCTGCTGTACGGGAGCCCGCTCTGTCCGAGCGGGACGTTCCACGGGAGCCTGCCGTTCGATGTTCCGTGGAACCTGCTCCACGGGTGGCTGCCGCACGACGGGAGCAGGATTGTCGTTGCGGTTCATGAGGGGCCGCTCACGAACGGCACCTACCTTCGCACCCCCGATGTCATTCTGGGGTGCCCGGTCGATCACTCGCGGCGGACGGCTCTCGACCTCTCCAGGAGTCGGGGCTGCTCTCCTGGCTGCGTTCCGGGCATCAAAAGTGGCTCGCTGTTCCTGCACCTTTTGTCGCAGCTCTTCGACCCGTTGCTTGGCCACTGAATCTTCAGTGCCCCGTGCGGGCTGGCCTAGGACCGGGGACTCCCCCAGCGGGTTTTTCAGAGGACCGCCCTCAATGATTCGAGGTGGCTGGCCCGCAGGAGTATCCAGCTTCGCAGCCTCAACTCCCGGTGCGGGCGGTCCCGCATCGCGGCTGTTTCGCCGCTCTTCCCCCTTCTGTCGCAACTCCTCCAACCGGGCAGCTGCCCGGTTGGGAGCATCGGTCGCTCCCTTCGTGTTGGAAAGGTCAGGCAGTCCCGAGGAGCGGTCGTTCACCACTGGCTTCGAACCGTCTTCCACTGTCGGAGGGATCAACGGTTGAGTGTTGCCTGAGCGAGCCGCTTTGTCGCGTTCCCGTTCGTTAGTGGCCTGATCACGTGCAAGAGCCCGTTCGGCAGCTCGTTCACGAATGGTGTCCAGAGGTTTACCAGTCGATGGTTGCGTGTCAGTTTGTGGTGCTGCACGGAGACGCATCCGTTCCAAAGTCGCGGCGGATTCGCGGGTCTTCGCCTTGAGCCTTTCAGGCAGGTCGGTCAGCACCAGCTTGCTGGGCAGATCGGGCTGACCGTTGGCCGCCTTCGGAGCATCGCCCCGCTGCCCCTCGCGCCCCGCTCGGTCACGAATATCCTTGAGACGCAAGTCGACCAACTCGCCCGGCTTCGTGTCGCCGGTTCGCACAATGTTCGAGTCTCGTTCGAGATGCCGCCGGGCGGTCTCCAAGTCGCGAGTCACTTGGTTGTTCTCGCGGAGCAGGTCGATCTCCTTCCGCTCCATCTTGTGGAAGGTGTGTCCCGCCTGGGGATTCTTGACCATGTCCTCAAAGCGATTGGTCATCACGGCCAGCTGGGCGGTTCGATCTCCCGTGTGACGGGCGAGGAACTGGCTCTGATCCTGGATCAGACGTGGCGGCCGGATGTCGCGATTCGATTCGTACCGCTGATGCCACGTGTTGACCGTCCGGTCAAAGTCGAGCCCCTGTCGACGCGAATCCATGCAGTAGAAGTTGTACGCGGGGTCATACAGTCGGCGGTTCGTCATCGTCCGTCGGTACCATGGGGTATACCCCTGACCGGCGTACTCTTGGCCATAGTAATCCCCGTAATAGAAGCAGCGGTTCCGGGGACGCACGAACAGGTGAATCAGGAAGCTCGACATGTTGACCGAGTAACGCGGTTGGTAACAGGCGGGACGGCCATAGCCATAGCTCACCAGCGACCGACGGAATCGCACGGGCGAGAACAACGTCCCTCGCCGAGCGAACCGGTAATCCCAGTACCCGGGAATGTACACGCAACCGCGCGGCGTCCAGTTGTACTGATTCGGAATCCACATGTAGTCGGTCTGGCACGGAGTGTAATACCCCGGTGACCAGCGGTAGTCGTTCGAGACGTAGGTCCAGTTACCGGGCACCCACACCTGATCATCGCTTGGAGGAGGGACGTTCGGCCCGACTTCCAGCGAAGCAGGGGGTTGCGGCACATAAGCGAGTTCCTGAGACTCGGCATTCGACCAGAAACCGGACACCCATTGGAAGCCTCCGGCGACCTCAGCCCAGTACCCCGGCACCCAACGGCGACCGGGAGGGACATCACGCCAGACTCCGCTCACCCAGATGTAATCGGTCGCCTCAGTGTCCCAGCCCCAGTAGCCCGAGATCCACTGCACGTTATCCCCGGTAGGGGCATCCTCAGGAGGCAGCTCATCCACAGCTGTGGGTGGGGCCACAGTGACGATGACGCTGGGAGCGGGGTCGAGTTCGTAGACATCTGCGAATGCCTCGTGGACTTGGCCACGGGCAAACGCTTCGACATCGGCTTCCGGCACCGCCATGTTGGGGTCGGGAGGCAAGAAGTCAGCGGGCAGCGGGGCCACCTCGGGCAGAGGGGCTCCTAGCAGTCGTGGTCCGGCGAGGGTCGGCTCCGGGGCCTGCTCCGTGACGATTTGCAAAGCGACTGGCGGGGCAGGTGGGTAATCCTGCGCAATCGCCGAAGTGGTGAACCACAAAGCCGAGACGGCTACACAGGGCACCGAGAGCGGAGAGAGGAATCGATGAGTCATGAGAGTGGCTCCTGTCAGGAGAGTTGAGAGGCGATGTTTCGCTCTCTCGACCAGTTCTGTCATCCGCGATCCGTTCCGAGTCGGAACCGGGATTACGGTGTCATGCCACATCTGATGCAGTATACGTGCCAGAATCAGAAATACCCCGTCATCGACGATTGTGACCAAGCAATCACCACTCCACAGGCCGCAGCCGCTCGGCGAGACTTCTCGGGAGACTGTCGTCGCACTGATGTCAATATGTCGTCAACGAGATATCTTCTGCCGAACTCATGGCTCGAAGACTATTGGAACAGAGTGGGGAGAAATCGGACACTCCTCGCCCCAGCCGACAGTCTCTCACGAAGCACATGGCACATCGAGTGAGAGCCGATCGCCCATTCCCTGAAACCTCTCGTTCACGACAGAGG
>JAYTCW010000490.1:0-6242 GCA_043736295.1 Planctomycetota bacterium
GAGCCGCAGCCACCAGACAGCGTGTCCCCTGGCTCGTGGCTCAGCAGGAGCTTCGCCCTCCCGAACTGGCTCGCCGCAACCCCAAGACTTAGCGTGGACGACGCACTAGTGCGTTTGCAAGCATGTCAAATCGGCGGGGTGAGAGTCCCTGTCAGGAGGTTGGAGTTTGATCCTGTCGCTGACCGAAACTGCGTCGCCGCGAGGCGGGGTGGGGAGCATCGGGAGGCGAAGGGTCGGTCCGAAACTGATGTGAACTCGATTCGGTTTCTCGTTGCGACGAGCCTTCTAGCCAGTGGCGAAGTCGATGTGCCACACGGTCACGCGAAGCGTGATGGGCGAGCATCACAGCTCGGCCCGTGGTTGAACCAGAGCATGAAACACAAACTCAAGGTGCTTCTGGGCAGCGAGGGATGATTGGAGTCGGAACGATCCGAAGGTGGGACATGTGAAGCCAAGAGACCTGCTCGGGGAGACTGAACCGGGCAGGAGTCAGAGGACTCATAGTCGCGTTGAAGCCGGGTCACTCCGGGGGAGCGAAGGCCGGCGGGGCCGGAATGTGCCGCCACGGGATCAGCCTCTATTGCCCCGCCGAGTCCTCCGCCCGTGGCGGCCAGGAAGATGGATGCGAGATGACCAGGAACACGGAACCACAACCCGCGAAAGTGCCGCTGGCTCAACAAGCGGGAACAGCTGGGCCGCAAGCGGATCATCGTTATGGCGGTGGGCGAAACCGTGTGCGTGGACCGTCCGCATGTTGACGACTCTGATACCGGCACGGCCGGTTTGAGGCCGTGGAGTCTTTCGTTGAGACGCGTTTGAGTCGAGGAGTCTCCGTGCCGCTTTATCCGCCCACGGCGGAGTGGAAGGAGACCGATGGTTTCGGCTGTTTGACAAGGTGTTTTCGGAGCGGAACCTGCTAGCCGCATTCCAGCAAGTCGCGAGGAACGATGGGGCACCGAGGGTGGATCACGTTACGACATCGGAATTCGAACGACAGCTGCCAGACTCGGTCTGGGAGCTGGCGGATCGGCTGAAGTCGGGGACGTTCCAGCCACAGTGCATTCGACGTGTTCACATCCCGAAGCCGGGTACGAGCGAGACACGACCGTTGGCCCCTGTTGTTTTTTTCGGCCGACGGTTCGGGACCGCGTGGTGCAGGCGGCGATTGTGAACGTGATCGAGCCGATCTTCGAGCGAGGCCCAGTCGTAGGCTGGCCGTGCTGGCCGTGCGGAACAGGGCGATGGGTTTCGACCGGGACGTGCAACGCCGGGAAGGATTTTGCAAGGCGTTTCCCTAGGTTCTGCCCCCTCTCCCCCACACTGGGCGTTGCTTTCGGAGAAGACTTGGCTGTGGGGGAGAGGGCCGGGGTGAGGGGGCTTGAGCGAGCGGTGTGGCCCCCTCACCCCCACCCTCTCCCCCGCAACATGCGTCATCCGAAAGCCACATCGCTCGCGGGGGAGAGGGAGCCGGAAACGTGGTGGCTGCCTTGTCGGCGTGACCCGCGGGATATCCTTCACGGCGTTTCGGGACGTGGTTGCAAGGATGCGTTGCGTCGTGTCGATGAGCTGTTGAAGGCGGGCGATACCCATGTGGTGGATGCCGACCTCAAAGGCTACTTCGACACGATTCCTCATGACCGTTTGATGAACCGTCTGAAGATCAAGATCGCCGATGGCCGGCGAGGCCGGATGGAATGCCGCCGCGATGTCACGGACGGCGTAGGCCTTGGGAAACCTGCCTCGCCGTTCCATCCGCCCGCGGCGGTGCTGTCGTTGATCGAATCGTTCTTGAAGGCCAACATCCTGGATGGTCTGGAGGAGTGGACGCCGACTGCGGGGGCTCCGCAAGGAGCGGTCCTCAGTCCGCTACTGAGCAACGTGTACCTCGACCCGCTGGATCATCTCATGGCCCGGCTGGGCTTCGAGATGGTGCGCTACGCCGACGACTTTGTGGTGCTGTGCCGGTCCGCTGAAGCAGCGGTCCAGGCTCTGGACTTCGTGACACAGTGGACGACCGAACATGGTCTGACACTGCATCCGACGAAGACGCGGATTGTCGACTCCAGCATCGAGAGCTTTGCGTTTCTGGGTTACGAATTTCGAGGGACCAAACACTGGCCTCGGAAGAAGAGCCTCCAGAAACTCAAAGACACCGTCCGTCAGAAAACCCGCCGCAACCATGGCGATTCGCTGCCCTGTGTGATTGAAAACCTGAACCGCACCCTTCGGGGTTGGTTCGGAGACTTCAAACACAGCAGCTATCGTGGGACGTATGAGGCCCTCGACAAGTGGATTCGCATGCGACTTCGCAGCCTGCTGCGTCGCCGCATCCACCTCCGCGGCAAAGGCCGCGGTCGTGACCACCAACGCTGGCCAAATCGCTTCTTCGCCGATCGAGGGCTGTTCAGTTTACTCACCGCCCACGACTTGGCCCGCCAACCCTCACTGAGGTGAACCATCCACCGGAGAGCCGGATGCGGGAGATCCGCCCGTCCGGTTCGGAGGGAGGGGGGACTCAACCCAATGAGTCCTCCCTACCCCTATTTGCCGGGTGTCCCTGGCGGGACGAAGAGGCTGAGCCACCACCTCGGCTGGGCGTACGGATTCCACGCTGCAAAGCGTGTCTCGCACTCCTTGAGTCGTCCACTGCCAAACTGATCTATCACGAGTGCCCCCGCCCCGCTAAGAACTGGGGTCGTAGGGCTGGCCGATCTCTGTGAGACTTCGGGGGCACAACGAGGTGCTTATGGACAAGAAGTCTGAGGTCCGGTGGTCGGGCGAGGAACGCGTGGTGTGTCAGGATGTGGTGAAGCGTTTGAACGCGATGTCGCCGGTCCCCCCGACCTCGCTCCCGATGATCCGCCAGTCATCTTTGAGCGGCTGTTCAAGATCACAACCCCCGACGGCACCGAGGAAACCAACACGCCGGATGAAGCCTGCGACCTGATCGCAAGCAAAGTCGCCGGACTCTCCGAGTCCGGTGGTCCGGCGTTGAGGCCCACCGAGACGTTCGAGTGCCCCTTCCGGCTCCCCTCTTCCCCAAGGAGATGAGCGGGGGTTGAGGGCCGCGCGACCAGCCGACTCGCAACCGCATTCTATGCGCTGACCCAGTTGCGAACGCCGCTCGTTTCGATCACACGCATCCGCCGACTTCGGAGAAGTCGGCGACTCTGGGACTAGTTTCTGAATCCCGCGTCGAAGCGTCGGTTCAAGCCCCGCATCAAACTGTATGAGGTCTACTGAACGTGCTGACGCTCCGTCCCTATCAGCAGAATGCGGTCGACGCGGTGTACCACCACCTGCGGGAGCATGACACCAATCCGGTGGTCGTGATCCCGACCGGTGGCGGTAAGACTCCGGTCATGGCGACGATCTGTCGTGATGCCGTGCAGCAATGGAACGGCCGCGTGCTGGTCCTCGCACACGTCAAAGAGCTTCTGCAGCAGTCAGTCGACAAGCTGCGACAGGTCTGTCCTGACCTGTCGGTGGGTGTCTATTCCGCCGGGCTCAAACGACGTGACACGGAGCATGCCGTGATCGTGGCTGGCATCCAGTCGGTCTACAAGCGGGCGTGTGAACTCGATTTCTACTACGACTTCAAGGCCGATACCGCAGGCTGGGAAAACACACTTTCACTGGCGGGAGGAGCGTCTCGTTGACCAACCGGCTGGCGAAAGGCCAAAACGATGTCCTTCGGGGCGATTCCCCGTTCGATCAACTCCAGGTCCCATTCGACATCCGTGTCGTTCCGCAAGAGCCGGACGGTTTGACCATCGACGGTGATGTGGACCAGACACGAATGTACAAATCGACCGTCTTTCCAGCCGGAACGAACAATTTGGTAGTGACCACGTGCCACATCGGTGACCGCCTCGATGGTCGTTCCGTCGTGTGGCTTCCATTCAGCTGCGCACTGCTCGACCAATTCTTGAACCGTGCGATCATAGTGCATCAGTCGATCCATTTGAGAATCTCCTCAGTTTGTGGATCATACACCAAGAGCTTGATCCGGTGGGATTGTACGATCTCCTGAACGTCCGGTTCCTGGAAAAATCCGGAGAACGCTTCGCTGGGAATCGCGAGGTAAAGCGTTCGCTCCGGCATGGTTTTTCCGAGGACATACCGATAGTTCAGGAACTGCCCCACGGCGGTGTGGAACTCGGAAACATCGGAACTGCCCTGGAACGATTTGATTTCGATGGCGATGCGGCGTTCCGCACGTTCCGCCGCCAAGAGTTTCTCCGCAGCCAAATCGATCCCCACCAGTCGCCCCGCGAAATCCAGAACGAGCGGGTCATCCGTGATCACCCACTGGTCATTTCTCAGAGCCTGCACCACTTCGCGGTGATGAGTATCGCGCCGCGACATGTAGTCAGTCCTCAATGAGTGAATCACACGCCCCAGCTACGGGCTGTCGGGGTACTCTTCGCCCCATTCGATGCACGCGTGGACGAGATTGATCGACCCCGGCAGGGGTCACAGAGATTAGCCGGTGGTTGAGCGGAGCGACACCACCGGTCGGAGTTGCCTCACGGGAACCCATCCCGGCGGGATGGCAGAGATCGATGTTCCTCGAACGTCCCTTTCTGGCATCCCTCTGGGATGCGGCAGCATGTGAGACCGCGGGGTGGCCCCGGTTGCCGCTTTGGGCTACCGGGGCGGCGCAGCCGAAAGAGGTCCTGATGACGAGAGGTTTATCACGGCAAACCTCTTGTGCCAAGGCACACCGGTAGGCTCCAAAGCGAGCCAACCGGTGGCACCCCGCGCGACACGGAGCATGCGGTGATCGTGGCTGGCATCCAGTCGGTCTACAAACGGGCCTGCGAACGCCTGCGGTAACCGGGCCGCTACGAGTGATATTGATTTCAGAACCCGCGCGGCCCGCGGCTCCGTGTGCAACGGATTGTTAGCCCTTCTTTTGCCACTGCATCATTGGGTTAGCCTCCATCAATGGTGATCAGTTTGTCCCCTTCGAATGTCAATATGAGAATTCGTCCGAGAGTAATAGTGAAAGTCCATTTCTCCGAATTTCCATCTTGGGCGATTTCGTCACTCAGTCGGGAGGGACGCTCAAGTATGGATGTCACCTGATCCTTTGTCATGCCCTCCTTCAACAACGCGACAAGATCGGCAGTTACCTTTGCTCGGTTACCGTTCTTCCAGTCACTCCGAAAAAGGACTGTCTCCTGGCTCGGTCCCGGTGCCTGGGCGACCCCATCCAGCTTCTGCAGTTGAACCTCACGGCTGCAGATCGTCCCATGCCAGATTCCTTTGACGCCCTCGTTCGCAACCTTCTTTTCCCCTGCTCCCGAGTATGAATAGTCGTACCGCACCGCGTAGGTTCCTGCCCTACCTGTCTCCGCGAATTCCCTAACAGTAAGTTCCAGGGTTTCGGTGACGATCTCTTTTGCAGCCAGCGTAATGAACGCCCCCTTGTCCAGTTCGTAATCTGCGATTGGCCCCATGTACTGAATTTGGCCATGCTCGCCCCAGACCTTGACTTGAGACGCAAACGCAACGAGTTGGAGCTCAAAGGGTCGCAGGATCGTCAGCGGTGCAGCCCGATTATTGCGAATTTCGGCAATGACGAAAATGCTGTCCTGAGTTGTCAGAAGTGCTGATTTGACACGCAGCCGTAGCGAAAGATCGCCGTTGTCTGAATCCACCCAATCTGCGGACGAATCGGGAGCTTGCGGTGTCGGTTTAGATTGGCCCGATGCGAGATTCTCGCTCCTATCCCGAAACATTTCTAACGCCTTGTGGGCTCCGACCAGCACCGTCGAAAGTTTCGAGTAATCATCTTGCGATTTGATGCGAAGCAGGATGAGGCCCGGATCGTCCTTGAGAGCGACGATAGTCGTTTTGGTTTCAGGGCAGATTGGAAGCGTGATCATACAGAAGGCATTGGGATCACCGCACAAGGCACCGAACTCGTTCGGGACGCGTAGCGAAACGGCCGTGAGGATTTCAGGGTACTCCTTGGCGAAGGTGCGAGCCCGCTTGAGGATCGCTTCGCGGCCCACGACGATGTTGAGCTCATTCGTGAACATCCGGCAGGAATCGTACATCCGGTTGATCTGAGCGGCGATCGAATCTTCGCCGCCAGACTCAGGAACCATGACATTGTCCAGCAACCGGAACTCATACCGTTCATCGTCCACCCGCTTCCCCTGTTCTTCGATCCCGATTTCCGTTCCACTAAAACTGTCGCGCACCGTGGGCCCGCCCAATAGCATGACTTC
>JAYTCW010000491.1:0-3961 GCA_043736295.1 Planctomycetota bacterium
AAAGGACGCCCTTTCGCGGAGCGAAAGGCGACACACTCCGGCCCCACCATTCTTCTCACCATCTCCCGGAACCCCCGGTATGTCGACTCAAGAACTCCCCACCCGGTCCCGCCCCGAGTACGACGCACCGTCGGGACTCTGGCCGACGATTAAGATGATCCTTCAGCCGCTGTCGTCGCTGAAGCTGACGGTGGTGTTGCTGGCGATGTCGGCGTTCATCGTGCTGGCCGGGACACTGGCCCAGGTGAATGCGGATGTGTGGGAAGCGGTGCGGATGTACTTCCGCATCGACATGGGCGAACTGATGCAGTCCCGCTCGATCGGGGAGGTGTTGAGTCATTTGTTCGTCAGAATCGATTGCCAGATTTTCGCCCCGCCCGCGTTCTTCCCCTCCCAGCCCGATCTGAAGCCGTGGGTGGCCTTCTGGTTCCCGCGCGGCTGGACCATCGGCGCGGTGATGATGGTGAACCTGTTCTCGGCCCACCTCGTGCGGTTCAAGATGCAGGCCAAGGGTTCGAGCCTAATCGCCGGAATCGGAGTGATCCTGCTGGGGGCTGCTCTGACTTGGGCCGTGATTGTCACCTCCGCGACGGCGGACGGAGTCCAGACAGACACCCTGGTCGCCTATGACCGGGTCTGGCAGCTGATGGGGCTGTCGATCTTGGCCATCTCTGGTTGCTTGGTGTTTGTGGGCCTGAGCGATGGGAACAAGCCTGTCGAGCGCGCTCTCTATTTGGTCTCGGCTATTCTCGCTGGGGCTGTCAGTGCCGGGGTGCTGCTGGTGCCTCCCCTGGAAGATCCGAGCATGCGGATTCTTTACCAGTTGCTTAAGGGGACGATCTGCGGGGTGGTGCTCCTCGCGGGATGCTGGCTGGTGTTCCGTAAGCGAGCGGGGATCGTGTTGCTGCACTCCGGAATCGGCATGCTGATGGTGTATGAGATCTTGGTCGGACTGAATGCGGGCACGATGGAAGCCAGCATGTCGATCGACGAAGGGGATACCGCTGTCTACACCACCGACATTCGCAGCACCGAACTCGTTGTCGCCGATCTCAATGACGCCCAAGAAGACATCGAAACGATTATCCCCGGCACGCGACTGAAGACCGGCGAGAAGTACGAGGACGAGAAACTGCCGTTCATCGTCGAGTTGCTGTCGTATTACCCGAACTCGACTCTGTACAACAAGGCGGGGAAGTTCAATCTCTCTCGACCCGGTCAACCTGCCGAGGAACCTAAAGAAGCCGACCTCTCAACCATCGGTCGCGGCAAGACGTTCCGGATTACTCCGCTGGACCCAAGCGTTGGAACTGATACCAACCAACGTGCCGACACTCCCTCCGGGTATGTGCGTCTGCTCGATCGGCAGAGTGGCAAAGAGATCGGGACATACCTGGCCACGACCGTTCTTTCGGCGTTCGGGATGCCCGGCTCGGAACCCCTCCTGTACAACGGGAAGAAGTACGAACTCGAACTCCGGTTTCGTCGCACCTACACGCCGTTCCATGTCAAGCTGCATGATGTGCAACAGAATAACTACGTGGCGACGAATACACCCCGCGATTATCGATCGATCATTACGCTCGTCGATCACAGTCGCGAGAAGCCGGTCACAATTGACAAGTTTCAGGTGTGGATGAATAACCCACTACGCTACGGGGGCTATACCTTTTACCAGAGCGGAGTCGGCCCACCCGATGAAACGGGACGCCAGTCGACGACGCTACAAGTCGTCGAGAACGAGGGCTGGACCATCCCCTACCTAGCGTGCATGATCACAGCTGTGGGGATGCTGTTCCAGTTCGTCCTCGTGCTGACTCGCTTCTTGGGCAAGGTGTCACGACCGGCACTGATTCAGGCGGGGGCGAATGACATCCCCGTGGATCGGTTCTGGCCCACCGTCGCAGCTGGAGGAGCACTGGTCTTGTTCTTGTGCTGCCTGTACCCCGCCGCGAAGACGCCGAAAGCCCCCGAGGGATTCGACTTCGCGTCCTTTGGGAAGATTCCAATCTTCTACGAAGGCCGCCCGCAACCGATCGACAGCTTGGCTCGAAACTCGCTGTTGTCGATGAATGACCGCGAGACGTACACCGAGGACAAGCAGACCTATCCAGCGATCCGCTGGTTTTTGGATGTCATCACCGATTCTCCGGACGCGGAGAAACACCCCGTCTTCCAGATCGAGAATCTGGACCTTCAGAAGGCACTCGGGCTCGAACGACGCGAGAGGTTTCGCTATGCCTACGCCGAGTTTAAAGACAAGCTGAATTCTATGAATGAGGAGATCGGCCAACTCTCCGAAACGAAGACCGAGAACCTGAACCTCTACCAGCGTAAGCTGGTGCAACTGGCCCGAAAGTCCATCACGATCCAAAAGTTACAATTCTCGTTCACAGAGATTCCCAGTGACAAGTTGCCTGAGATTCCGACTCCTGAAGAACTCGAAAAGAATCCGAGACTGGCCGTGGATTGGATGGAGGAAACCCAAGCACTGCTGGATCAAGTGGAGGGCGTGGTCCGTGATCGCGGTGCTCCTATCGTCGTTCCCATCCACATGGGGCCAGAAGCCAAGTCGTTTGGAAAACTGGTGAAGCGAGAATGGGTCACGTTTCCCACAGGCAGTGCGCTCGCAGCGCTCGATGCACGACGTTCCGAGTCGGACACCACTCCGGAAGGACTGTGGCGGGAGATGTTCGCCGCCTACCGGGCGGGAAACTCGAAGGACTTCAATCGACACGTATCGGCCTACTTGGCGATCCTGGATCAATCGTCGGCTGAGCAGCGGGCAGTGGATGGCGCGGATGTGGAACTCAATACGTCGGCGACCAGCTTCGAACACTTCTTCAATCGGGTCGGGCCATTCAACCTCGCATCATTCATGTATGTCGGAGCGTTCGTGCTGGTGGCCCTCGGCTGGGTCTTGTCGGGGTTCGGGGGAATGCGAGCCCTGCACACCGGGGCCTTCGTGTTCGCCCTGCTGACGTTTGGATTGCATGCCGCAGCCATCGTCGGTCGCATCTACATTTCCGGTCGGCCACCCGTGACGAACCTCTTCTCCGCAGCTGTGTTTATCGGCTGTGCGGCGGCGGCGTTCGCGCTGGTGATGGAGTTGTTCTTCAAGAAGGGGATTGGGACGACGCTGGCCTGTGCTGTCGGGTTCCTGAGCCTGCGTGTGGCCGGGGCGTTGAGTACCGACGGGGATACGCTGGCCGTGTTGCAAGCGGTCCTCGATACTCAGTTCTGGTTGGCCACGCACGTGGTCACGATCACCCTGGGGTACGCCACCACCTATGTCTGCGGGTTTATCGGGGTGATCTACATTCTCGGCGGGATATTCACACCGGCTTTCTCGGATAAGGACCGGCAGCGGCTGACCTCCATGATGTACGGCACCCTGTGCTTTGCGATTTACTTCAGCTTCGTCGGCACGGTGCTGGGGGGATTGTGGGCCGATGATTCGTGGGGCCGGTTCTGGGGTTGGGATCCCAAGGAGAACGGAGCCCTGATCATCGTGATCTGGAATGCTCTGGTGCTGCATGCCCGTTGGGGTGGCATGATTAAAGAACGCGGGATGGCCGCACTATGCGTCCTCGGCAACATCGTGGTCAGCTGGTCGTTCTTCGGCGTGAACGAACTGGGCGTGGGCTTGCATCAGTACGGACTGACCGAAGATCGCTTGCTCTACTTGACGATGTTTGCAGTCAGCCAACTGGTGATTGCTGGCTTGGCTCTGATCCCCAAGAACGCCTGGTGGAGCGTCCGGGCGAACGCAGATGACCCGACTCGCGTGCCAGTCGATCTTGAACCCATGGCGTAGTGCTGTCGTAGCCACGTTCGCCAGAACGTGGGCGAGTTGTCTCGGCGTTCTTCGTCGTCGGGAGGGCGAAGCTCCTGCTGAGCCGCGAGCCAGGGAAGACATCCGATCCTCGTCGCGGCTCGGCAGGAGCCTCGCCCTCCCGAT
>JAYTCW010000492.1:0-29535 GCA_043736295.1 Planctomycetota bacterium
TTGGGAAGACTGGAACCGGGTTGGAAGATATTGCGACTCGCCCCCGCTTCCACTGCGGAGGGGGGAGGCCAGGTGGAAACGCTCGCCGTTGAAGAGGGCGACGAAGTCCATCAGGGCGATGTCATCGCCGTCCTTGATAGCAACCGCCGAAAAGCCGCCGCACTCCGTGAGGCCCGCGCTCAAGTGCAGGTCGCCACAGCGAAGTTGACCCAAGTCAAAGCTGGTCCCAAGTCCGACGAGGTGGCCGCCCTGACAGCCGCTGTCGAGCAGCAGGTGGATGCCGTCGCGAACGCCGAGTCCGAGTACCAACGGGCTCTCCGGCTCAGTGCATCGAAGGCCACAACGGATGAGGAGGTCGATCGGCGCAAGTCCCTATTCAACCGCGCTCAACACCTCCTCGAACAGACCCGGTCGCAACTGGCCGCACTGACCACCATCCGCCCGGAAGAGGTACAGGTGGCAGCTGCCGAACTGGCGAAGGCCGAAGCTGGTGTCAGTCGAGCGGAGGCCGAATGGGAGGACACTCACGTCCGGTCGCCAATCGATGGCCGGATCCTCAAGATCTTCGCTCGACCGGGGGAGCGTATCGGCACAGACGGACTCGCCGAAATCGGTGATACCGCGAATATGCAGGCCGTCGCCGAGGTCCACGAGCGCGACGCCCCACTGATGAAGATCGGCCAGCCCGCGGTCGTCAAGGTTCAGAGCCTCGCCGGGGAAATCACAGGAGAAGTCGTTCACGTCGGCTGGAAGGTCGGTCGCCGCGTGGTCCTCGACAACGATCCCGTTAAGGATACCGATGCCCGCGTGGTCGAGGTCCGCATCAAGCTGGACTCGGCGGCCAACCAGCGCGTGGCGGGTCTCTCGTATGCGCGCGTCGAAGTGCGGATCGACATACGAGAGGGACAGTGACATGTCCCAAAACATCTCACTGGCGTTTCGACAGCTGGCCCATGACCGCATGAAATTCGCCACCGCGATTTCGGGGGTGATGGTCGCGGTGATGTTGATGTGGATCCAGCTGGGAATCCTGGCGGCGGTCTACGAAAGCACGACGGTCATCCATCGTCACATCACTGCGGATCTGGTGGTCTTTCATCCACTCTCCGAGAATATGAACGGGCTGAAACCGTTCTCGGCCCGCACCCTGTATCGCGTTCGTGGTTACCCGGATGTCACGGATGTCGGAGAGCTCATGATTGGGGTGGTCGAATGGCGAAGGCCCGACAACGGGACGATCTGGAAGATGCAGATTTACGGGATCGAGGTCGAGGAAGGCTGGGTCGATCTCCCGGGACTGATGACCGATGGGCAGTCTCTGGTGGAAGCCGACACGTTCTTGTTTGATCGCAACTCCCGTGCGGTCTTTGGTCCGGTGGTAGAGACTTTTCTGGGGGGGAAGCCGTTCGAAGTCGAACTCAACCGTCGCCGCGCGCGAGTCGTCGGACTGACCTCCATGGCAGCGTCCTTCGGTCAGCAAGGCAACATCGTCACCAGCCGGGCGAACTATCTCCGGCTACTGAAGCAGTTCTCTCCGGATGAGGTCCACTTGGGCTTTGTGCGTCTCCGCCCGGGAGCCGATATCTCCAAAGCCAAAGCCTATCTGCGGCAAGTCCTCGCTCCGGAAGCGGTGGTGATGACTCCCCAGGAGTTCACCGACTTTGAACTCCTCTACCTGAAGCAGAATGCCCCCGTCGGCTTTGTCTTTACGATGGGGGCGGTCGCGGGGTTCTTCATTGGGTTCATTGTGGTCTACCAGATTCTCTACACCGATGTGACGAACAACCTACCGAACTTTGCGACGATGAAGGCGATTGGATTCACTGACGGGGCACTGTTTCGGATTGTCATTCGGCAGGGAGTCATTCTCTCAGTGCTGGGTTACATTCCCGGCTCGCTCCTGGCGATCGGCTTCTACCAGATCATTCAGGCCGGAACATCGATCCCCGTCAGGCCGACCTGGGACCGGGCGTGGCTGCTGCTCGGCCTGACCTGTTTGATGTGCTTGCTGTCCGGGGCCATGGCCACACGCAAGTTGCGAGCTGCCGACCCCGCCGACGTGTTTTAGTGCCCGCCGACTTGACCCTCCTGCTGAGACCACACGATGCCCGAATCGAATCAGGACGTTGATCGCCGGGCCGTGGTGCAGGCACGCGGCGTCAACTTCTGGTTCGGCGACGGAGAGTTGCGACGGCAAATACTGTTCGATGTCGAGTTTGCGATTCAGCCGGGTGAAGTTGTCCTGCTGACGGGAGAATCCGGGTCGGGGAAGACGACACTCCTCACCCTGATCGGGGCGCTTCGGACCCTCACCGACGGCAGCTTGACGGTCCTGGGGCAAGAGCTGCTGCATGCCGACGCGCCGACTCAAGTGACCATCCGCAGGCGGATTGGATTCATCTTCCAGGCCCACAATCTTCTGCCGCATCTGTCCGCCCTCGACAACGCCCGCCTGCCATTAGAGCTGTCGCCGGAGATCAGTCGTGAGGAGGGGATGGAGCGCGCGTCGGCTCTACTGACCAGTGTGGGCGTCGGGCACCGCATGCACGCCTTTCCCTCGCGACTGTCGGGCGGCGAGAAGCAGCGAGTGGCAGTCGCGCGGGCCCTGATCGGACATCCCGACTTGATCCTCGCGGACGAGCCGACGAGTGCTCTCGATAGCCGCACGGGGCGCGAGGTCATCGAACTGCTGATCAATCTCTCACGCGGTCGAGGCGTTCCGATCCTGATCGTCAGTCACGATGCCCGCATCTTCGATCTGACCGACCGAGCGATCCACATGGAGGATGGACGGATTCAGTCGGCAGCGAATTCTAGCAGAAAATGACCGCGTCTCTCGCGATCAAGCCCACGACCGCGACGCCCCTTCATCCCCAGTTGCGACTGACCACTGCCAACCCTCTGTAATCTGCGATAATCTGCGCAATCTGTGGACATACTCCCCGCTCTGAAGAGGTAGGACCGATGGGGAGTGGGTCCATAGATGTCGCAGATTGGCACAGATTGAAGCACTCCACAATCGAACGACTCGCGCCAACAAGGGAGTCGAGAGTTGCGTATACTCAGGCGGGCGATCGGGTACCGGTTGTGATTGAGGTGGCTCAACTCCCCCCGGATGAAGGAGACTTCCATGGACGCTCGCACGCTGTCTCGCGGTTCAACTCTTCCTCGCTCTGGATTCACGTGGGTCGAGTTGATTGTCTGCTTCGCAATCATCGGGCTGCTGGTGGCTCTGCTCTTACCTGCCGTCAGAAACACGAAACCGATAGCTCGCCGAACCCAGTGCCAGAGCAATCTCCGCAACGTGGGCATCGCATTTCATGCATACGCCACGACTCGGCGAGGAGAATTGCCGCCACTCACTGGGGGATTCTTGATCGCGAATCCTCATATTGACAAGCGAGCAGAACTGGAGATCGAAGCCCCCTGGTCCGTGACAATTCTGCCGTACTTGGAGCAGACAAAGCTATATGATCGGCTGCGTATCACCGACGATAATCCGCTCCAGTGGCAGCGCGGGACGACCGGGGGCATTGGTGCCGACGAGGCTCAACTCCTTGCGCAGACGGCCATTTCAACGTACCTTTGTCCCGACACGCAGAATCAACACGCGGGCGGACTGTCCTACGTCGCCAACGCCGGAATCATCCCGGAGGACAGCTGGTCCACCGCCGACCTCGACACTGACCATTCCGCCGACCGTCTCGACTTCGGCTTCAACGGCTATGGAGCCGAGAACCACAACACCAACGACGCCGAGTTGGCGTACGCTACGGGCGTCTTCTGGCATGTCCCGGTCGGCACCCCGACGGACAAGAAAACTCCCACCCCCATCAACCTCGACCAGATCGCCGCCCACGATGGCACCTCCCAAACGATCCTCCTCGCTGAGAACCTGCACACCCGCAGCTACGATCCTCAGTCCCGAACCGGAGGTTGGATCTCGAATGCCACGGGGGACATCGCCTTTGGGATCGCTGTGCCCGGAACACGAGACGGAACCGCATTCCGCGTGGCTCTGAGCGACACAGCGGGTGGCCTCGGATTGGCGGGTGGAGTGAAGGAAACAGCACTCGCCCTGAGCAAAGAGCCCGTCCCGCCTCACTGCCGGATCAACGCGAATCTAAAGGACGCCGTGAACGGCCGCGCACCGCGCCCGTCATCGAACCACAGGGGAGTCGTGAACATGGCCTTCGCCGATGGCTCGTGCAAAACAATCTCAGAGCAGATCGACCCGAGCGTCTATGCCCGACTGCTGTCGCCGATGGGCGGGCGGTACGGGCAGACGGAACTGTCGGATAACGATTTTTGAATCGACAGAATGCTCCGCTTCGAAGACTTCGCGTCGCAGCTAAACGCGGCGCTACGCCACATCTTGCATCTTGTTCGCATAGTCACGGCCCGAGGTCGATGGGGGCAGCGGTCGACCATCCTGGTGGTAGAGCGCGATCACTTCCTCCACGACTTGGCAGAGTTCCTCGAACACAGCCCTTTCATCGGGTCCGTGGCACCCTCCGTAGAGCAACCCGGGAGAGCTGCCGACAAAGCACTGATCCTCATCCGACCACTCAACGATCTTGGCGTAGCGCGTGCTGTCATTCATGATCGGGACTCCTCAATGGCAAGTTTCACAGCACGGACCAGATACTGCATCGCATCACTGCCCAGCGATCCGGAGACGGTGATCGGTTTTAAGACTCTCGGATGGACGAAGTTCCGGTGGCTCCCTTTTCCGCCACGATTCTCAAAACCGGCCTGTTCGAGTTCGGAGATCAACTCTCTCACCTTTTGTGGCACGAAATCACCTGGGAAACTTTTGTGGCATCAATCGGGTGAGCCAGAAACCTTTCACTCCCGCCACATGAATTCTCTGCGGTGTGGATGACGTGTCAAGGGGGTAGCGGCAAATGGCGATTCGAGATTTCACTCAGGACAGGCCCCAGAATAGCTCCACGTCGAAGACTTCGCGTCGCAGCGAAACGGGGGAGGGTGCTATCGGGCTATTCGTTGGGTTTCGAGTTGCCCGCAGCGTCCGTCTGAATCAGCAGCAACGCCTGCTCGGCGGCTTGTTTGAGTTCGCCGTCCTGCTCGAACGCAATCTTTTGGAGTTGCGGCACCGCTTCCACGGCGGACGGGCCGATGCGACCGAGTAACTGGATGACCGGCGTCACGACCTCGGCATCGTTGTCAGCTAGCACGGCGGTCAGCTTGGGGAGTTCCCCACTCGCCTCGGCCCCGAATGAGCCGAGATTCGCAGCTGCCATGCGGCGGAGTTGCGGATCGGAATCGGTGAGCAAATCGGTCAGTGTGGCGATCACTTGAGGCTGGTGTTCGGGGACTTGAGCGAGGGCGGCAGCTGCGTTGGCTCGGACGAAGGAACTCTCGTCGGCCAGGCACTTCAGTAGAGCTGTTTGAATGCGGGCGTCCTCGGCCCCGGTGAGGGCACAGACGGTGGCCGCTGTCTCGCGCTCGATGGGGTTCTGAGACGCCAGTCCGCTCAGCAAGACCGGAGTCGCCCCCGCACCGAGGTCGACGAGTTGCTTCTGCGCGGCCTCCCAAGCGGTGGGGTCGCTGCCAGGGGAGATGAGGACTTTGAAAGCCTCCCGTGCCTCTTGATGATCGTTTATCGTCGCGGTCGACTCAGACACAGCCGGGGCAGTGGAGCCATCGTCGCGACCACTCAATGATGATGCCGGGAGGCTGCCAGCATCGGCCACAACGGGAACCGGCGGTTCATCCACTTGAGAGACCGGTTCCGACGAGCCGCCCGTGCAGCCCGCTGCCCCCATGACCAGCGCGAGCGAAAAGACAATGCGGGCCAGCCCCCCCGTAGCGTGGGCTTTAGCCCACTCGAGAACGACGATCACTTTCTCGCGTGGACTAAAGCCCACGCTACGGAAGGCATCTTGCCAAAACTCAATCACGTCGAACTCTCCTGCGACGGGGGGGAACTGGGGCCGGGGATCGCGGTCAGGGCAGGGGGCTCGGGCTGGGTCAGATCACGGGCTGCGGCGGGCAGCACCATGATCTTCTGCCAGATCTTGCGGGACAGCCCCGAGGTCAAGTCCTCCAGATCGTTGACTGCCGACACGGCCTCGGGATCCTCGAAGTGCTGAATGTAGAGCGCCGCCACTTTTCCCGATAGAGACAACATCTCGGTGCAATAGTCGAGATACCGGTTCAGTTCGAACGCCGACATCGTCCGCTGCGGCGATGACTTGGTATCGGGACCATGCAGGACCAGCCGGTCCGGGTCTTTCGTCAATTGGTGCATGTCGATGATGTGAGCAATCGACCGCAGCTCGTGAATCGCCCGTAAGCACCGGCGGCGTTTAACTCGCGACTCCAGCGTGGTCAAGAACACGACCGTGGCCCCGACCACTACCAGCGTCTGAAACCCGGCATCCCCCATGGAGAGCAGATCCTCCAAGCCGATGTGATTGTCCTCCAATCCGACCACTCTGAGGATGACCACGAACAGCGACACGACCCCGGCGATGAACAACACGGTGAGCAGTCGCAGGGCGTACATCGGGCGGGCAATCTGGTCCGACCGCACTTGGGCCTGCCGGGCGACATCGAGCAACGAGTCGCACACCTTGTTCAGGTTCGACTTGGGAAAGCGTTCCCGAATACGCCGCGTCAGCACCTCGACCGTGTCGATGATCTGGTTCGGGTCGAGTCGCAAGTAAGAGATGGCCATGTCAACCCTTTGTCGAGTCTCGCAAGCGGAGAGCCAGCGTCTGCGTCCCCAAGTTTAGCTGCGACGCGAAGGCTTTGCGCAGCGGAGCATCCCCCCGAAACCCGCTTCATCAGCGAATACGAGTTTCGAGTCAAGCCGGATCACTAGAGAAGATTGATCCCGAATCATGAGAATTGCCGGGGGATTGACCAGCGGCCCCCCTTCACTCAGCAAGTCCGGAAAGCACCGGTGATGAAAATCCCACCGCCTCAACCTCCCTACAGAATTCCTGAACGAATTGAAAAGAATCTGTGAATCACTCTGTTGACGAACCCATAAGTCAGTCGTAACATAAAATGTTAAGTAGTGTACCGATCATCAATGCCCATTCGGGCGGTCACGTGTTCACTGTTGAAAGGAACGAATCATGCTGCGTCGTCGTGGATTTACTCTGATCGAACTGCTGGTGGTCATCGCCATCATCGCCGTTCTGATCGCCCTGCTGCTGCCCGCTGTGCAGCAAGCTCGCGAGGCCGCCCGGCGGTCTCAGTGCAAGAACAATCTCAAGCAGATTGGCTTGGCGTTGCACAACTATCATGATGTGTTCAACACAATGCCCATCGGATTCCGGAACGCCATCGGTTCGCCGGGCAACGACTGGGGTCAATCGTGGTGGGTCGGTGTTCTGCCCTACCTGGACCAAGCTCCACTCTACAACAAGTGGGTTCATGTGGGTGACAACCCGGGCTATGTCAACGCCAACAACATGACTGCGGCCAGCGGAGTGAAAATCGCACCGAGCCTGTGCCCATCAAGCCCGATGGGCGAGTACGAGGCCACCCCGCACAATGGCCCTTATAACTGCCCAGTCGCTCACTACACCGGTGTTTCGGGAACCTTCCCGGATCCTGTCGATGCTGCACGTAATGCCGCCGCAGAATCGGGAACCTACGGTCGTGGTGGTGTGCTGTTCTTCAATAGCCGTATCCGCTTTGGGGATGTCACCGATGGTTTGACGAACCAGATTCTGGTCGGAGAACAGTCTGACTGGTGTATTGAGACGGCCACGGGGCAGAAGCGCATCGCGATCAGCTCTTGGCCCCACGGCATGTTCATGGGGGCTCCTGGAGGAGGGGGATGGCGTCAGTTCAATACGACAACCGTCCGCTGGCGGCCCAACTACAAGCAGGCCGAAGGGGGACACAATTTCAATCCTTGCACCACAACCGGGGTGTGCGGAAACAGCGGAAACAACAACCCCATTCAGTCCGCGCATGTGGGCGGTGTGCATGTCCTGCTCGGTGACGGTAGCGTGAGATTCATCAGCGAGAATCTGCATTTGCCCACTTGGATTGGACTGGCAACACGCGACGATGGCAGAGTAATCGGTGAGTTCTAACATTGGACACACGGTCTGATGCGAATACGACAGGCAAACTTGCACTCTGGTTTGCCTGTCGTTTTTCCTTGGTTGAATGATGGTTTTGGTGGAGAATCAAATGAGTCGCTTGGGTCTGGGCAGCGCTTTGGTGTTGTGTTTAGGAGTTTCCTTTCTGCAAGGTTGCGGAAAGGGCGGACTGGAAGGACCGACTGGCACGGTGTCCGGAACAGTCACCATCGGCGGCAAGCCACTGAGCGAGGCATCCATCACGTTCTTCGGCGAGAGCAACGGCGATAGCGCCACAGCTGTCTTGGGAAGTGATGGGACATACTCACTGAAATATGAAGGCGGATTCAGTGTTCCAGCAGGGGACTATCGTGTCGCGGTTGTCGCTGGGCCCCCACCGGGTGAAAAAGCCCCTGACCCAGCGGACTTGATGAAGACGGTGAAGCCACCCGGCATGGGGAAGTCTCCCATTCCCGCGAAGTACAAAGACCCGAAAACCAGCGCGCTGGTCGCTGTGGTCAAAGAAGGCACCAACCCCAACATCAACTTCGATTTGAAGTAGCTGCGGCGGTTTTCTCGATCTCCGATTGAATCACAAGACGCCGCCAGCCCCCGCTTGCGGCGTCTTTTTCATAGAGCGAACGCTCAGACTTGTCTGCCCCGTGGGAGAGGCTTCCAGTCTGTCTTATGGCTGCTAAGCGAGCGGACCACTAGTCCTGCACCGCAGAAATCCCGCATCACCAGAGCCATATCCCCAGCCACACCACGCACCACGGGCGATGAATGTTTTGTCTCTTCCGCCCCGCAGGGGCACCGACAGACCAGCCCAGGGCCACGCCCTGAGAGTCGAGTTCGTGATGCACCGCAAGCCCTGAAAGGGCGGCACAACGGGCAGCCCAGCTCTGTTTCGCCCTTTCAGGGCTGAGTGCGTTTGAATCCCGCAGTTTGGGGCGGCGCTCCCGCTGGTCGCTCTGCCCCAGGCTGGTTTGTGACTGCCCCTGCGGGGCGGAAGAGGGGAAGCGGCGTGTCGATCACGTCTGCTGATGCTTCAGTTCCGCAGTGGCGGACTAGCGCCCCATCAAGGCTTGATTTTGGAGTTCGCCTCTCTCGGGAGGGCGAGGCTCCTGCCAAGCCGCTCCCGCGAGTTGACGTTTCCCGTGGCTCGCGGCTCAGCAGGAGCTTCGCCCTCCCGGCGAGCCTGACTCAACCCCAAATCCTAGCATTGACGAGGCACTACGCTTAGCGTGCCCATAGACTTCCGAAGGAGTGCGGTCGCGATTGTACGCAGGTTTTCACTCCTCGGCCCCACGGGCCGTCACTCGACTCGGCCAGCGGGTGACGGCCCGTGGGGCCTAGGTCGGATAGAAGGAGTCACGTTTCCCAGGGCTGCCGCCTTGAGATATCGAGTCGAGCCCCTTAGGGGCGAAAAAACCAGCGGATTCTGCATCGTATGGCGACCACACTCCTTCTGAAGTCTCCGAAGACTTCGGAAGTCTGGCGGCAATCACGGAATTGATCGAGGCCGCAGGCGATCCGCAGCGGTTTTCAATCCGGTCTGCTCCAAAGCACGACTCAACTCGGTCGTCTCACTCACTGACAGGTCGCTGCGACCTTGCAGTTCCAGAATCCGCAACGAGAGCTTCAGCAGTCGGCGGTTCTCTGCAAAGTGCGAAGCGGACTCCGCTTCTCGCCCCAGTTTGGCCAGCGTTTGCGCCAACTTGTAGTGGACCGCTTTATTCCACGGTTGCTGCTGAAGGATCGCTTCCCAGTCTGCTTCTGCACGGGCGTATTCGTGGCGATCCATGGCCAGTGTGCCTCGCAGTTCCAACGCGGCCAGGTTCGCCGCCTCCGCCTGCAACACCTTCTCCACTTCGCTCCACGCCCCGTCGATGTCCCCCTCCATTCGTCGCAGCTGGGCATCGAGCAATTGATCCGCTGTGGTGGGGACGATCGCGGTCCGTGACAGTTCCGCCTGCACTTTTCTCGCCTCTTCGCGCTCTCCTAACACAATGAGCAGGCGGACCTGCGAACGCTGGATCTCTGATCGAGATGTGGCATCTGCCTCGCGAGTCAGGGCTTCACGGTAGTCGAGAAGCGCCTCGGGGAATTCCAACCGCTGCTCGTGAATCCGAGCCAGAATCCTCCAGGGGGCGGGGCGGGCGGGCTGCGATTGAGTCCAATCGGTTGCCAGCTTCATGGCCGCCGCACTGTCACCGTACAGCTGCTTGATGCTGATCAGCCGCTCCAACGCCTCCCCGCACTGGGGCGAGTCTGTGGGAATCGCCTCTAACGTCAGAACGGCTAGCAGAGACATCTCGGCGATCATCGCGTCGTCCGCTAGATCGATCAACCCGCTCGCCTCGGCGAGTTCCGGCGACTTGATCAGGCCGAAACACCCGAGTGCTTCCTCCGATTGCCCCGATCGCAGCAGAGCGCGAGCCCAGAGGACCTCCGCATCGCGCGTTCCCCACAGCGACGAGGCCACCGCGTCCTCCAAAAGGACAGCTGCTGTTTGCGGGTCGGAAGTCAGAATGTCCCGCGCTTGCCGCACCAGCAGTTGAGGCCGCACCGCATACCACCAAATCCCGCCGAGTGCGATGATCGCCAACACGCCCAGCCCCAGCCGCTTCCACGAGTATTCGGTCCGCTGCTGTGGGACGACCGCTGACTTCACGGGCGAGGGGTTCGGTGGAGGGGCAGGGCGGTGCGACTTGGATTTCCCCATCTCACTTCCCCTCCGGAACTGAAGAGGCCGGTAAAGCCGCTTGTCCGCGACCTTCCACGAGGACTGACTCCCTCTTTATCGGCAACGCCAGAAACACCTCGACCAATCCCGAGGGCCAAGTCACCGTCACATCGGCAGCGGATCGCTCCGGCTCCACGGCCAGCAGTAACGCCTCCTCCGAATGCGACAAGTACCCCGCCCCGCTGGTCACTGTCCGCACGCACTCTCGCCCGAAGGCCGACAGACTCACCCGACTGCCGATCGGTGTCCGGGGGCTGTGAGTTCCGACCAGCCGAGCCTGCACCCAGTTCTTCGCGGGCTGGCGGTTATGCAGCAGCGCCAACGGTTCTGTCAGCGAACTCACCACCAGATCGAGCCCGCCATCGCTGTCGAGATCCCCGGTGGCCGTCCCGCGCGCGGCATGCACGGCGCGGAACCATGTGCCGCCCGATTTCGTGACCTCCACAAACCCGGTGCCCCGATCATTCCGGCAGAGGGTCGGCAATTGTAAGAACGATTGCCCCCGAGGCTGATATCGGACATGCCCACTCACAACTAATAGATCGAACCATCCGTCCGCGTCGAAGTCCCTGAGCCCCGTACCGAACTTCACTTGAGAACGACAGAGACCGGCCAGTCGAAACGCCGCACTCGAATGCTGAAACTGCCCCTCGCCGAGATTGAGGTAGAGGGAGTTGTCTTCCCTCTCAAAGTTCGTCACGAACAAGTCAAATCGACCATCGCCATTCACGTCCGCGCAGTCGACCCCCATGCTCCCTTCGGGGCTGCCTGTTTCATTAAACGCCACCCCCGCCAATACCCCGACCTCACGGAGCGTGTCCCCATCGGTCCCCAGGTACAGATGGTTCTCAACCACATCGTTCGCGACATAGAAATCGATCCGCTGATCGTCGTTGACATCGGCGGCGACCACTCCCATCCCCATGCCGTCCTGCCGCACGCCCGCTCGCTCCGACACATCGAGAAAGCGACCATCTCCTGAGTTCAAATAGAGATGGTCCGGGACCGGGCGGTAGTTCTGCGGCGGAGGCACATCCGTATTCCGCACCGACGACGGAACCCAGTCGACATACCCCGCCACATACAAATCCAACTCACCATCACGATTCACGTCGCCAAATGCCGCAGCTGTGTTCCAGGTCGTCGCGCCCCGCAGCCCCGCCTCTTCAGTCACATCCAAGAACGTGCCGTCTCCTTGATTCAGAAGCAGACAATTCTGCCCATAACAGGTCACCAGCACATCCGGAAATCCATCGCTGTTCACATCCCCACTGACGCACCCATGCGAGTAGTCGGTGCCCGGATTCAGTCGCGAACTCACCGTAACATCGCGGAAGCGATCCCCGTCCTGATTGCGAAACAGCCCACAGCTACGCCCGCTGGGGGCCGAGGTGGCCGGGTCAATCGTGCCGCCGCCGATGCAGAACAGATCCGGTTGTCCGTCGAGGTCGTAGTCGAAAATCCCGACCCCGCCGCCGACCGTTTCGAGGATGGTGAAGCGGCCCGCCTCGCGCCCGGTGGAGTAGCGGAAGTCCACCTGCGAGGCGGCGGTTCGATCTTCAAACCAGTCTTCGGGCTGGACTGAGTGAGCGTCAGGCGTCGAAGTCAGCTCAGCCGTGTGCGCTGCGTTTCCAGCAGCCACGGGAGATGACGGAGAGGTCGCCGTCCCCCCACCGGGCAGCTCACTCTTCTTCGGCTGGTCACAACCCCAGAGCAGTGTGGCCAGCAGTATACCCACCACGCCCCTCAACGATCTGCGGGGCCTGTAGAACTCACCATCAGTGGGGATTGTCGAGACCATCCGAGCCAGTCATTCCATTCCGCGAAGTCTTCCAGTCTCCCTGGTGGAGATCGGACCCCACCCGTCCCAGCCGAGTTGGGGTGATACTATACTTCACGCGGAAGGAAGTGCGACATTCTCTCGTGAGGCGAGCGGCCCGTCAAAACCGACCCGCGAGACTTCCGAAGTCTCGGAAGACTTCGGAAGTCTTTGGGGACGACGTTTGGCAGGAACATCGGCGAACTCGCGAGTGTCCCCGCGGTCAGGCGAGGGGCAGCTATGGCTCCACTGCCTCACTAAAACTTGACTGTGGCCCCGATGGTCAGCATGTCGACCGAGGCGGTGTTGGTGATCCGGGTGCCGGGGATCGCACCGACGGGCAGAACCAGTGGTCCCGACACGGAATTCTCAAAGGCGTGCGTATACGCCATCGACAAGGAGAGAGCATTCGTCATCTGGTAACTGGCACCCGCCGAAAGCATGTTCTGAATCACCAGTGGCGAGGCAACATTGGCGGACGATTGATTATTGCTGACGGGGTTCTCACTCCAGCTGTATCCGATGCGGGTTGAGAGCGCGTTGGTGAGTTGATACTGGGCTCCCAGTGACGCAGCGAAGATGCTTTGCAGGCCGATTCCGCGCAACGCCCCCGTCGGCCTGAACCCCGAGTCGCCGAATCCGGCGGCATTGCCGTAATCGAGATACCGTAAATCGGCCGCCAGCAACAGACGCTCGATCCCTTGATACGACGTGCCGATCGACACGATGGAGGGGATGTCCAGATCGAACCCGAACGACTGCGGGACGCCGAGTTCATTGGCGGAATTGAAGCGGTAGTCCTGGAACCATTGGGGACTCTTGTAGCAGGCCCCGAAGCCCCAGATCTCGGTCTGGTAGTACGCCCCCAGGCTGAAACCAGCTCCCCACGACTGCTGAGAGTGTGTTCCACGTGGGTAGGTCGCGAACCCGTCTCCGTTGGCATCATCCGGGGCTGCAATGCTTGCCGGGTCGAGCTGGGCTGAACCGATATCCAATAGCGGACTGAATGAGATCGAGAGTTCGTCCGTGACATCGTAAACGAGTGCCGGGGCCAGCTGGAGCACTTGGTATTGAGAAAAGACCGGTCCAAAGCCGAGCCCGACGGGTGGGGGCGGAGTGAGGAGGGGATTGGTGATGCTGCCCGCGTAATCGAGGCCGAAGCCCGCCACGGCAAAGGCCCCAAATCCAAACGTGAAGTCCGAATTCTCGGGACGAAACGCCAGAGCGATGGTCGGCATGGCAAACACCGAATCTTCACTCGCCGATTGGCCGGACAGATCGATCGGAGGTGCCCCAGGACCAAAGGTGTTCGCCGGATAAAATGAGGAAACTCTGGCATGCGGGAAGATCAGCTCAGCCCCGACTTCCAATTCATTCCGCTGTAATCCCGAAAGGGTCGCCGGGTTCCACATCAACGCGCCCGCAGCTGACAGTGGAGCCGCTGTCGAGGCCCCGCCCATCGACCGGTTGATCGGTCCGGCGGCACTCATCACGGGGCCGAACTGAGCAAACGCAGTGGAGGTGCAAACGCCGAGAACCAGCACGGTCAACAGTGCGGCAGTGCGGCCAGTCGAGAGCTTTGCAGAAGTCATCATTCACTCATCCTTGAGCATCAGACCATTTCATCCCTACGCCGTATCGACCATCCGGGACTTCTCGAATTGCTGGCCTGCCGGTTCGCTATCGACGTTTCAGGAAATACATTCCGCAAAGCTGATACGTGCGACGTAATCGGAAAAGTCAAATGTACTTTTTCCGCGTATGTAAGCCAAAACACTCAAGTTGCGATCGTACTTGGCGCTAGGAGAAATGAAACATTTGGTAGGACGAACGTCTTCGTCCGTCCGTGTCGAAAACTTCAGGGAGTAACGGACGATGACATCCGCCCTACGGCTCAATCTGGACCGCGAGCAATAAAACTTGAGCGGCCGTTACCAGACCTGGAGTTCCAGTTCCAGCTCCACGCCATGCGCCTCGGCCACCTTGGTCCGCATGACATCGATCAGCTTCAGCACATCCGCCGACTTGGCCCCGGGTTCGGTGATGATAAAATTCCCGTGGCGGTCGCTGACCTCGCACTGGCCGATCTTCATCCCCTTCAGACCCGCCTGCTCGATCAACGCTCCCGCACTCAGCCCGCGCGGGTTCTTGAACACGCAGCCCGCCGATTGGTGCGAGAGCGGCTGGGTCGATTTCTTCATGACCCACAGCTTGCGGATGCGTTCGGCGATGTCATCTGGGTTGTCAGCGGTGAGTTCGAACTCAGCTTCGATGACGCAGAGTTCGTTGATGCTGCTGTGGCGGTATTCGAAGACGAGTTCGTCGCCTTGGCGGACGAATTGTTCGCCTTGAGCGGTGATGACGGTGACGGAGTGCAGGTGGTCGCCGATCTCGCCGTTGCGGCCTCCGGCGTTCCCCTTGAGGGCTCCGGCGATGGTGCCGGGGATACCGACGAGGGTGTCGAGCCCGGCCAGCCCGGCTTTGACCGATTCGGAGATGACGTGTGACAGTGACGCCCCGCCGCCCGCCCGCAGACGCTTACCCTCAATGGCCACCTGGGCGAAGGATGGATCGGAGAGGCGGATGACAACCCCGCTGACTCCCTCATCACGAACGAGCAGGTTCGAGCCGCCGCCCAGCATGTGGACCGTGACGCCATTCTCGTGGCAGGTACGGACCACTGCGACCAGCTCCTCCACGGAGCGCGGTTCGATCAGACGCTGCGCCGGACCGCCAACCTTCAGCCAGGTGAGCGGAGCCAGCGGCTCGTCATGACGCGTGATGTGTTTGAAGTCGTCCAGTGAGCTCATAGTAGATGCGATCGATGTCCCCGGCCCCGACTGTCAACACGATGTCGCCGGGCCGTGTGTGAGTCTCCAATGTGGTTCGCGTGTGGTCAAGGTCAGCCGCAAAATGAGCAGTCACTCCCAGACGGTGGACCCCCTCCACCAGTTGACGCGCGAGGTCATTCTGTTCAGTGCCGCTGGCTTCTCTCGCCCCGAAAACGGGAAGCACTAGAACCCCGTCGGCCCGTCGCAGCGCGGTGATGAACCCCGCAGCCAGCTCGCGCGTCCGAGAGACCTGATGCGGCTGAAACACGCACCAGACCCGCCGACCGGGGAAGCGGTCACGAGTCGCATCCAGCATCGCCCGTACAGCTGTGGGGTGATGGGCGTAGTCGTCGATCCAGGTGACGCCGTTCCATTCGCCACGATACTCGAAGCGGCGTCCGATCCCGGCAAACGTGGCGATCGCGTCGCGACAAGTCTCCGGGCTGACGCCTTGCTCCCGAGCGATGGCCAGTGCGGTCACGACGTTGATGGCATGGTGCTGCCCCCAGAGCGGGCACTCGATGTCGAGGGTCGATTGATCGGGCAGGCGGACAGTAAGACTTAGCCCCGCCTTGGTCGAGTCGGCACGCTGGACGAAGTGGTCGGCTCGCTCATCGGTCGTCGAGACGTAGATCTTTCGAGCGAGACACGCCGAGAGGATCGACAAGCTCGCCTTGCAATCGAGGTTGGCGACCAGCAGGCCATCGGCGGGGATCTTCTCGATGAATTCGCGATAGGTCGCCAAGGCGAGGTCAAACGTCGGGAAACAGTCAAAGTGGTCCGGCTCGATCCCGAGTAAGCCAACCACGCGCGGGGACAACTCCAGAAAGTGCCCGCGGTATTCGCAGCTTTCGGCGACGAGAGTCGCCTTTCGCTCCGCGAAAGGCTGGCCTTTCGCGGAGCGAAAGGCGACTCTCTCGAACACCCCGTTGAGCCCGGTGTCGAGCATCTCGGCTCCACACAGAATCGACGGTGCCAACCCCGCGTACCGCAGCAGATGGCCGACGAGGGCCGTCGTCGTACTCTTCCCGTGTGTCCCGGCAATCGAGATCCCGTCGCGGCCCTGCATCAGTTGGCCCAGAGCCTGCGGGTACGACCACTGCGGCACCCCGCGTTTCTGAGCCGCCTGCCGTTCGGGATTCGACTCACGCACGGCGGGGCTATAGATCAGCAGATCGAGCAGCGGCGGAAGATTCTCCGCCGAGTGTTCGGGAAGCAGCCGCATGCCCCGGCTGTGAAACTGGGCGATCACCTCGGGACTGGCCGACCGATCCGAGCCGCTGACCTGCCACCCGGCTGCCGAGAACCACTCGGCAATGGCCTTCATCCCCGTCCCCGCCATTCCGACACAGAACACCCGGCGCACCACCGCCCCGCCCACCTCGACGCCGATCAAGTCGGAGCCGGTGCGAAGCATGTCCAGAGCGGGCCGTCCTGGCCGCGAGTTGCTCATCCGTGAGTCCTGAGTATGCCTGGGACTCCTCGAAGGGGCGTGTGCCGATCCTCAAGGGAGCAAGAGTATCGGCAAAAATGGCCGATAAGTGAAGAGGAGATCCCGATCAATTGAGGCCCGTAGGCGATGTCGCTCCGCGACTCGCACTCCGCCCACCGAATGACTCGCTCCGCTCGGTGGCCAAGTCGTATGTTTGATCAAATGAATCTCAGTCGCGGAGCGACATGAGCTACGGCGGTGGGGGTTTGGCCCGGGGTCAAACTTCCCTTGAACTCACCGTTTGCTTAGTCTTTGTCTGCGGATCGAGGAACGGTCCACACGAATTGTGGCCTGTGGGGCAACCGTCAGGGCGACCTGCCTGTGACTGCCCCCGTGTTCTGGAATGCTGACATGTCGATTCAAGACCGCGACTACATGAAAACACCTGCTGCCGCCAATACGGAACAAGCTGCCCCCGTTTCGAAGGCTCCGGTGAAGCCCGCCCACGTCGACACGGCCCGTGACCATTTTGAGTCGGTGCTGTTCGCTCTGGTTCTGGCGCTGCTGTTCCGGACGTTCGAGGCTGAGGCGTTTGTGATTCCGACCGGGTCGATGGCCCCCACGCTGTACGGGCGTCACAAAGAAGCGGCCTGTACCAAATGTGGTCACACGATCACAGTCGGGGCCAGCGATGAAATGGATGCGGATTCGGGACTGCTCCACGAGGAGACTCGCATCCACAATGCCATCTGCCCCAATTGCCGATATGTCAACGAGATCACTTCAGCACTCTCCTTCAACGGGGATCGCATCCTGGTCAACAAGTTTCCCTATGAGTTGGGAAACCCGTCTCGGTGGGATGTCTTTGTGTTCAAGTACCCCGAAAAACCGAACATCAACTACATCAAGCGACTGGTCGGACTGCCCGGCGAGACGATTCGTATTCGCCAGGGGAACCTGTACCTCTGGGACGGAAAAACCGAGACCATCCTCCGCAAGGACAATCTCGACAAACAAAATGCCATTCAAATCCCGGTCTATGATGATCGCCACGCCCCGGTGGATTTGCTGAAGACAGGCTGGCCGGAACGCTGGGCCGCCGTCGCCAAGACGAACGACAGCACGAGCGTCGCAGGTTGGTCTCCCACGAAGTCGGTGTGGACGCACGATGCCCTGCACAGGACCTTTCAGTGTCAGGGGGCCAAAACGACTGAACTCAACTGGATTCGCTACCGCCACTACGTCCCCACCCAGCCTGAATGGCAAATGGCAGAGGGCGGGACCACGCAAGCCCCGGTACCACGACTCATCACCGACTTCTGCGGCTACAACACCTATGCAGGAACAGAGCCCCCCGCTACCCATGGGGATCATTCGAATATCGATTCTCACTCACCCAGCCAGATCGGTGCCGGTGAGTTCTGGGTCGGGGATCTGACGCTCAGCTGCCAAGTCGATCTGGCTGCCAAGGGATCCGATGCACAATTGGTGCTGGAACTGATCGAGGGGGGCGTCCGCTACCAATGCCGCATTGACTGCAATTCGGCCACTGCGGTGCTGTTTAAACTGACCGCAGATCGGGAAACCGAACTCGCGTCGGCCCCCTGTGGACTCTCCGGCACGGGCAGTCATCAGCTGCGATTTGCCAACGTCGACGACCGACTGGTCCTGTGGATTGACGACACGGCGATTGAGTTCGGGAAGGGAGCGGTTCTCGATCAGGCGAATGCGCTGATTCCCAATCTGCCGACGGACGATGACTTGACCCCGGTGGGGATCGCCTGCCGTGGCCTGGACGCGAGCGTTTCCGAACTGGTGATTACGAGGGACATCTACTACCTAGCCAACCCCTCCGGCTTTCGTTACCAGAATTTCCAAACCGCTCTGGCCCAGTACATCGATCACCCGGAGGAATGGAGCAAACGCTATTCCGAAGAGGCGGGAGAGATGGACTCCGCTGAGCTGAAAATCACGGAGGACGGCTATCTGGCCTTGGGCGACAACAGCCCCCGCAGCATGGACAGTCGACTGTGGGCTCCCTCACTCCAAAGCGTGCCCCGCAAGTTCCTGGTGGGGAAGGCATTCTTCATCTACTGGCCGCACGGCGTGCCGTTCATGAATCATGGCCGAGGCTTTCCGCTGGTCAATCACACCGATACCGAGGGAAATTCCGTTCCGGACTACCCCAAGTACACCGCTCCGTTCTACCCACAGGTCGGACGCATGAAACGAATTCGGTAGTGACACGGACGACCCGTTTAGCCGCGACGCGAAGTCTTCGAAGCGGAACGTCCGCACCAGCGATTTCGGAGAAATCGCCGACACTCCAGATTCTGTTTGACTTGCCGAGTGCCCTCGCGGATAGTGGAGTCACTGACTCGACCGACTCGCCCGCACCGAGGAACCTGTGGCTCGCAAACTGATCATTGATGCCGATCCGGGAATTGGGGACGCGCTGGCCGTCATCTTGGCGGCCTGCAACCCGGCTGTGGATCTCTTGGCGGTGACAGCCTCTGCGGGAAGCGTCTCTGGGGAGCAGGCGACCCGGAACCTGTTGGCTCTGATTTCTCTACTGGACCCCGCGCGCTGGCCACGTTTTGGCGTCTCTGACGGAGCCATCGCCGCGTGGTCGTCGATCGACTTGCCACCTCCGACTGCATTTCATGGGGCGCACGGACTGGGTGATTTTCCAGTTCTGGATGTCCAGCTGCATCAGAAACACGACTCCGCCAAAGTGATGGTCGATCTGGTTCGCAGTCATCCGTCCGAGGTCACGCTACTGACTCTGGGGCCGCTGACCAATGTCTACCGAGCCGCCGAAATCTACCCACCGTTCCTGTCAGAGTTGCAGTCACTCGTCTGTCAGGCGGGGGCTTACGCCAGTCCCGGTGACGTGACCCCGACCGCGGAGTTCAATATCCAGGCTGACCCCGAAGCCGCTCGGTATGTCCTTCGCCAGCCCTGTACGAAGACGCTGGTTCCTCTGGATGTGACCCGGCGAGTCGTACTCACTTTCGATCAGTTCCACCGTCTCAATCCCGGGGCTGAGACTCGCTTCGGACAAATCCTGGCCTGGACCATTCCATTTGCGTTACGGGCCGCTCGCCAGCATCTCGGCACCGAGGGCATCACTCTGCCCGAGGTCGTTGCCCTCGCAGCTGTCACTCACCCGGAGTTGTTCAAGCAGGAGTCCGGGGCAGTGGATGTCGAATTGTGCGGCGAGCTGACCCGCGGCATGACGGTATTTGATCGACGCGGCATCGCCAGCTGGCAGCAGAATATCGATGTAGTAACCCAAGTGGACCCGCAAGGAGTTTTAGATCAGTTCTGCCGTCAGGTGCAGAGGCAACTGATGGCTGATGGCTGATGGCGAGACTAATCAAAAAAGCCCAGGGGTGGCCCCCCCCCGGGCTTCTGACCCGCGACTCAAAATAAGGCCGCAGCGGCAAGTTAAGTGCTCACCGCTGCAGCTGGCCCGCAGCCTCGACGAACATTCCTGATCGTGGACCGAATCCGTTGAGAGAGTCGAATCCACAACCCGGCTCAGCGAGTTGCGTCTGAGGAGCATGTTGACACTCGGAAGGTGTCCTGCAATGACCTACGTAGGTCATTTTGAGGTGAAAATTTGGAGAAATCAGACGAGATTGAGGCTTTTCTGCTTCCTGAGCGGCAATTTCTGCCTCTTCGCGAGTTCCACCGGTTCGCGAATCCTCCAGTCGGCTGCTATTATAAGTTTGGCCCACGGCACGGAGGGGGCCCTGTCATGCTGCAACAATGAGCGGGTGTGTTGTCACGGAGTTTCACCCCTCAATCATCGCTTGAGGCGTGTATGAGCTCCCACCTGTTCCTCGTGCTACTTGCCAAGGGCATTCCGTCATTCGCCACGCGACTGAAACTCGGCGATCTGACCATTGGTCGTTCAGATGAGAGCGACATCTTCATGGATATCGACACGATCTCTCGTAACCACGCGCGGCTGAGCGTTGGTACACAAGGGGTGATTGTCACAGACTTACAAAGTCGCAATGGCACTTGGGTGAACCGCAAGCGGATCCACACCGCGCCGGTCTTCCCTGGTGAACTGATTCAGCTCGGAATCGTCGAGTTCGTACTGTCTCGCGATCCGTACGGCACGAGCGGCCAAGATCCCAATGAAGAGACCTGCGATCCCAGCTCCGTGATGGGACTGGGCCTGAACACGCCACTCCCACTGTCCCCCGCACAGACCAAGGTCTTCGACTTGCTGGTCAAAGGGCACCTGGAAAAGGAAATCGCCGTCATCCTCGGACGCAGTGTCGAAACCGTCCACAACCACACCCGGAAGATCTACGAGGCGTATGGCGTGCATTCCAAAGTGGAACTCCTGCTCCAGGTCATGCCGCACTCGTAATCCGTCACGTCACAGGGGGATTGGCTAAGGCGATTGCGATTTTAAGTCGCGTGGGCTTTAGCCCACGCGGCGGGTTGTCGCAGTCGCCAATGCCTGCCCCCCCAGTGCGAGGCGATGGGGCCGTCCATATGTTCGCGGAGGTTGGCTCCCTCATGCAGGGAGCAATGGTTGCCCCTTCTCCAAGGACAGGCAAACGTGCCCGCCCTAAGACGGATTTAATGGTTGTCCATGAATTCCCGCGAGTTCAGCACGGCCCAGAAGAGGTCTTGGCCGCCTTCGGCTTGTTCAAGGGGCAACGGCGATCCAGCCCGTGTCAGGCAGGATGCAGTTCCCAAGTCCGCGCCCGAGCGGCCAATGCCTCGGCATACTCCGGCCAATCGTGTAACGTCGCCGGATCGAAGTCCGCGCCGTTCGGCCACACCAGCGTGTGAATCTCCGGATCGATCATCACTTGGTTGAAGAGCGACAACTCGCGTAACGGTCCATACAGTTCGCCTGCCAGAACGGGTTGGAAGTCGATCACCCGCTCAGTGTGATCATCAAACCCCACCGCCAGCGTATACGGTGCGATGATCCGAAAACGACAAACACGACAGATGAGATGTTTCATCGGAGTTACTCCAAGGGGCAATCGGGAGTGGCAAACGCCCGGTCTGCAAACGTTGCCAATCCGCCAGCAACTCAGCCTGATACAGTTCGGCCCAAGCTTCCACCAGTCGTCGTTGCCGTCGAGGCAGGTCACCAGCGATGAGGTCGACAGGGTCCAGACCCAGTACTGCGACATCGTCCTGATAGTAGGCATGGAAATGGGGCAGGTGGTGTGGCCCACCGACCTCAGCAAACATGCGGATGATGATACCGAAGAACCGGCTCAATTCAGGCATGCCCCACTCCGTTCTCGCCCACACTCATTCCGTCAGCCCCGGCGGCAATTGAAGCCAGCCTACAGCGAGTCGGCATCCCGGGCAACCACGAACGAGTCGCTAGAGCAGATTCACAATCTCTGCAAATTTCTGTCTGCCTTTTGACTGAAGTCCATTTCTGAATCCGCTCTTGCTCAGTGGTTGTACATGAACTCCCGCGAGTTCAGAACGGCCCAGAGCAGGTCTTGAGCGGCCTTCGACTTGTCGCTGGCGAGGTCGAGGTAGGAGACCGCGCTCGTCCGTTCGTCGTCTTTCGGCAGTCGTGAGAACGCGGCCAGGTAGACCTCCTCGACGATTTCTGCCGAGGTCTTCTTCGCGTCGATCAGCTTCTTGACCCGCCCGTTGCCGTCAGCGATTTTGTTCTCGATCTCGTCTGAGTTCGACAGCAGCAGCACCTGGCCCAGCGTCGCAGCTGCGGAGCGTTCGCATTCGCAGACGGAGACGCGCGTGGGGCGGTCGAAGGTGTCGAGGAAGGTGGAGCTGAACCCCTCATGCGGCAGGTCGACGGCGCGGGCATTGGCGCTCATGTTGCCGAAGTTGCTCTTCGTGCCACAGGCTTGGTCGACCGTGTCGAGAAACACTTCCGCCACCAGTCGGCGGGCGTAGTACCGGGCGAAGTTCTGGCGGTCTTGGGCGTTCTCCGGACGCGGCTCGGACGAGAGCTGATACAACTGGCTGGAGACCATCGTGCGGATCGCCTGCTTCATGTCGAACCCGCTGGTACGGAATTCTTGGGCGAGGAATTCGAGAATCTCGGGGTTCGAGGCGGGGTTGGTGGCCCGCATGTCGTCGACCTCGCTGACGAGTCCGCGACCGAAGAAATGGCCCCACATGCGGTTGACGTACGCCTTGGCGAAGTAGGGGTTGTTCTCCTGGACCATCCAGTCGACGAGCGCGTGACGCGGGTCATCTTCCGAGGTGAACTGGGCGTACTCCCCGTCCGGGTATTTCGGCTCGGGGGCCTTGTCGGTCAGCGGGTTCTTCTCCCCGGTGGAGACAGTCGGCGAGCTGAAGTACGGCGGTGGCTCGCCGAAGCTCTTGCGACCGAGCCGCGTGTAGAACCCAGCCAACCCGTAGTAGTCCTCCTGGCCCCAGCGCTCATACGGGTGATGATGACACCGCGCACATTGCAGACGGATGCCGAGGAACAGCTGGGCCGTGTCGGCAGTGACCGTGTGGAGTTGATCGTCGCGGGACTGCCAGTACCAGTTGATGGCCGGGGCGTCCTGCCACTCGCCGCTGGCCGCCACGATCCCGCGCACGAACTCGGAGTAGGGTCGGTTCTTGCCCAGCATCTCCTTGATCCAGTTGTGGAAGGCATACGCCGCCTTGGTCGACCCGGCGAGTTGCGAGTTACGCAGGATCACGCTCCACCGCATCGCGAAGAACGCGGCGTAGTCGGGCGAGTCGAGCAGCCGGTCGATCACCTGTTGCCGCTTGTGGGCATCGGTACTGGCTAGGAAGGTTTTGGTTTCGTCGATCGTTGGTAGCCGTCCGCAGAGGTCCAGCGTGATCCGGCGGATGAACGTCGGGTCATCGCAGACCGGTGAGGGGAGGATGCCGAGCTTCTTCCACTTCTCGACGGCTAAACGGTCGATCTCGTTGAGCGGCTGGAAGTCGGGGATCGCAGCCAGCGGGCTGCCGTGCGGGCGGATGGCGGTGAAGACGGCCACCTGCCCCATGAAGCGGGCCATGATGGCGGCCTCGCCGCTGTTGATGTTGGCGGTGATGAGTCCTTGTTCATCGACGCGGGCCACGACATCGAGGTTACTCGCGTAGTCCGCCTGCCGCGTGACATCGCGCTCGGTGCCGTTGGAGTACGTCGCGACGACTCGCAGTTGTTGGAGTGCCTCGGGAGCGAGTAGCGCCTCGCGCGGCTCGATGCGGATGGCTTGGACATGCGGCAAAGTCGGGGCGCTGGCTGGAGCCCCTGACTCGATCCACGCCAGGAGGATGTTGTACGGCTCGCTGTCGACGGCGAAACGCTTGCCTCCCCCGTGCGGAGTGATCGCGGTGGCCTTCAGCAGCATCAGGCTCTGGCGAGCAGCCGAGCGAGAGATGCGGCGACCTCGCGCCTCGGTGGCGATCGCATGGTGATCGAACACTCCATCGAAGCCAAACAGCGACAGCTTAAACCCGTTCTGCCCGCTCGCCTTGCCATGGCAACCGCCCGCGTTACAGCCGTACCGCGTCAGCAGCGGCTCGACCTCGGTCACGAAGTCGATCTGCCGGGCGCGATCGAATGAAGTCACTTCGACCGGGACTTGAATCGTCTGCCCCCCCGCGCGGATGGTCAGTTGAGATTGCCCCATACTGGCCGGTTGGACGAGACCGGTGGCGTCGACGCGAGCCACCTGCGCATTGGCCGATTCGTAGGTTGCCGTGCGGGTCACGTCCTTGCCATCCAGGGAGACGATGACCTGCACCTGCGAAAAGGCATCGCCGATCTGGACGGTTGCGGGCTGGACCGTCAGGTCAGCGGCTCTGGCGTCTTGGGCGATGAGGCCTGAGAAGAGTGTGAGAACCAGAGCGGAAAGGAGCGTCGCCGTTCGCACCGCGTAAGGACGCCCTTTCGCGGAGCGAAAGGCGACAATGTGACTGAGATTCTGCGAGTCCATAACCGCTCCACACTTTAACACGGGTTGATTCGTGTAGTGTAGCTGACCGGGCAGACGGAGTGGGAGGGGAGGTGCAGGGCATTCGTCTGATTGAATATGGGTTGAGTAGCGTGGGCTTTAGCCCACGCGAACTGAAGGAGATTCGTTGATCGCGTGGGCTAAAGCCCACGCTACATTGAAAAAGGCGATCTCCCCCCTCGGACCGCGAGTTGTTCTGGCGTTTCCTCGTTGAAAATGCCATCATGAAACTCCAGGTTCCCTTCGAACCCCTTCGGGGCCGCGCGTGCGAGGTCTTCTCATGTTCCGTCTGACTCTCTCCGTCTGTGTAAGCCTGTCGCTGCTCGCTCTGGGAGCGACACAAGCTCTCTGCTGCCCGTTCTGCTCCGCTCCATCGCTCACGCTCTGCGAGCAGCTGAACATGTCGGACGCAGCTGTCCTGGTGCAGTGGGAAAGCGGTAAGCCCGCAGACAAGGAAAAGGGGTTTCTGGGGAGTACGGAGTATTCGGTACTGAAGGTCGTACATGACTCAACCGGGACACTCAAGCTGGGTGGGAAGATCAATCTCGATCGTTATCGGGCGTCCAAGTCGGGGGACATGTTCCTGATGCTCGCGACAAAACTGGACGAATTGGAGTGGGGCAGCCCGCTGGAGGTGACCGAGACGAGCTTCAACTACATCACCCAGGCTCCCTCGAAGGAGGCCCCAGCCACGAAACGGTTGGAATACTTCGTCAAGTTCCTGGAGTTCTCCGACCATATCGTGGCCGACGATGCGTATGGCGAGTTTGCGAATGCCCAGTACAAGGACATCGTGGCCGTCAAAGACAAGTTCCCCCGCGCGAAGCTGCGCGAATGGCTGTCGAATCCGCAGACGGTGGTCTCGCGACTCGGCCTGTACGGATTGATGTTGGGGCTGAGCGGGAACAACGAGGACGCGGAGTACCTGAAAGGGCGGTTGATCGAGCCGGTGGAAGGGTTCCGACTAGGCATTGATGGGATGATGGGCGGGTATCTGTTACTGGCGGGCGACAAGGGGCTGGCCGTTCTGGAGGACACCAAACTGCGTAATAAGAAGGTGGCCTTCAGCGAAACTTACGCCACGATGCAGGCTCTGCGCTTCATGTGGACCTATGGCGATAACCGCATTCCAAAAGACAGACTCCGACAGTCAATGCGACTGCTTCTCGACCGACCGGAGTTGGCGGACCTCGTGGTCGTCGATTTAGGTCGGTGGGAGGATTGGTCGGTGTCGGACCGGCTGATGGAACTGTACGGGTCGGCGGGTTACGACATTCCCTCGACGAAGCGGGCGATTGTGCGGTTCTATCTCACGGAAGAGGCGGCCAAGCCAAAGGACGCCAAAGAGCCGCTGCCAGCCCATGTGGTCTCCGCTCAGAAGCACCTCAAACAGCTGCGAGAGACTGATTCCGAGACGGTGAAGGCCGCCGAAGAGTTCTTCTACTTGAACTTTTGAAGGGCGAATGGCCGTTGGCGGATAGCGGATGGCCAGAGCGTGGGGTACGCTGGTGCTGCCAGACTTCCGAGGTCTTCGGAGACCTCAGAAGTCTTCCGCTGCATTCTGGCTATCCGCCATCAGCCATCAGCCACAAGCCCTCCCCCCATGAAACCGACTCGATTGATCGCTGTCTTCCCCACCCTGCTGACACTGGGGAATGGGGCCTGTGGTTTCGCGGCAATTACGTTCGCAGCCAAAGTCACACAAAGTACCGCCGACGCGCCCGGCCACGGTCCGCTCTTCTTCTCGGCACTCCTGATTTTCTGCGGCATGCTGTTCGACATGTTCGACGGGGCCGCTGCTCGACTGACCGGGCAGACCAGCCAGCTCGGGGCCGAACTCGACAGTTTGTGCGACGCGATCACGTTCGGGGTGGCCCCGGCGTTTCTGATGTTGCAGTTCGTGAACTTCCCGCTGTGGGAGGGGAACGAATACTCCCTGCCGTTCATCTACCCGGCTCGGCTGGTATGGACGATCGGGGCGTTGTACATGCTCTGTGCGATCTTGCGACTCGCCCGCTTCAACATCGAAACGGATGAGGACGACGCTCATGATTCGTTCAGCGGGTTGCCATCCCCGGCTGCGGCGGGGGCCGTTGCGGCGTTCCCGATCGTGATGCCCGAGCTGTTGGAGCTGGCTCAGCGCGGGAACGCGACGGCGACTCGGATGGCCAACATTCTGGTTCCCGGCGTGAAGATTGCTCTCCCGCTGATCTGTTTGTCGGTGGCCATGCTGATGGTCTCCCGCATTCGGTACCCGCATTTTGGGACGCAGATCATTCGAGGTCGCGGTCCTCGCAAGACCATCATTCAACTTGTATTCGCCGGTGCAGCTGTGGCGTGGGTGCATGAGTTGGTGGTGCCGCTGGCGTTTTGCTACTTTGCCTTCGGCGGTCCGGTGATGCACTGCTGGCGGTGGTTCTCTGGGGCGGCGACCACCGAGGACGAAGTGCTGGCCGCCAGGAAGTCGGCCTAACCCGTAGCTCACGTCGCTCCGCGACTGAGATTCCGCCCGCTGGACGATCTTTGGATCTGAGTGTGAGTGGGGCTTTGGCAAGCGGAATGCGAGTCGCGGAGCGACATCGCCTACGTTCCAGGGCGAGGCTCCGGCCGAGACGCTCTGGCGAATCAACGTGTCCCCTGTCTCGCGGCTCAGCAGGAGCTTCGCCCTCCCTCGCAATTCAAGAAAGATGCTGTGACGAAGCCGCACTCCACTCCTCGCTGGGTTCTTCCGCTGACACTGATGGTCTCGCTGGTAACAGTCGGGCTGGCATCGTTCTGGCCGGTGTCGTCTTCTCAACACTCCTCGCCGAATCAGTCCGCCGTCATCGAAGAAGCCTCACCGCTGGTCGTCGAGGCCCCGCACACCGCGCCCGTGGGGATGGTCTGGGTGCCCGGTGGCCGCTTTCGCATGGGAATGGATGACGTGCCCCGACCCGGCCAACCGAACCCGCATCGCATCAAACCCGATGAGTTCCCCGCACACACGGTCGCGCTCGATGGCTACTGGATGGATGCCACCGAGGTCACGAACCGCCAGTTCGCCGAGTTCGTCGCCATGACGGGCTACCAGACATTCAGCGAGAAGACGCCCACTCGCGAAGACCTCGCCCGCAGCGGAGCCGATCCGAGCTTGTTCCAGGACGAACATCTCGTCGCGGGCTCGCTCTGCTACAACCCCGACTTCGACCGCAGCACGCTCGATGTCAACTGCGACATGTGGGAGCTGCAGGTCTGGAAGTTTGTCCCTGGAGCCAATTGGCAGCACCCCGAGGGACAGGGCTCCTCGATCGCCGACCGGTTGGATCATCCGGTGGTGCATGTCACTTGGGAAGACGCGGTCGCTTACCTCGACTGGGCGGGGAAACGATTGCCGACCGAAGCGGAGTACGAGTACGCCTCGCGCAATGCGGGCCAAGACGGGCGTTATCCCTGGGGCAATGAACTCACCCCCGGCGGCGAATACCTGTGCAACTACTTCCAGGGAACGTTCCCCACCGAAATGAAAACGCTCGATGGGTTCGAGGCCACCGCGCCGGTAAAAGCCTACCGGCCCAATTCAATCGGCCTCTACGACATCTCCGGCAACGTCTGGGAGTGGTGCCACGACTACTACGACGCCCAGTATTACGCCGTCTCGCCAGCCCATAACCCACAAGGCCCCGAGCAATCCTTCGACCCGCAAGAGCCGAACATCAGCAAACGGGTCATCCGCGGCGGCTCCTTCATGTGCAACACCAACAGCTGCACCGGCTACCGCAGCGGAGCCCGGATGAAAGCAGAGTTCATCAGCGGAACCTTCCACACCGGGTTTCGAGGCGTCGTCGACATGCAGGGGTACGCCCTCTGGACCGCCCGGCAACAGGCCATCAATATGTGGCGTAAAACCCGATAGCAGCAGTTTCACAATCTCTCTTCAGTGAACTCACGAGCGGTCAGCCGTCAGCCGTCAGCCGTCAGCTTTCAACAGTCAGCCAGAAGGTTTGGTTTCGGATTCTGGATTCTGGCTGATGGCTGATGGCTGATGGCTGATGGCTGATGGCTGATGGCTGATGGCTGATGGCTGAAGACCAATTCTGAACATGCTCTAGCAGCCCGCGACCAACTCACCTTACGGAACCACCTAGCGACGGCGGCGTACCTTCCGGGCCTTCTCCGGTTGCCCCAGCAAGTCATACAACTCCGCGACACGCTGACGAACTGCGTCGTGAACTGCACTGATTCGCCTCCAATCTGCCAGGACGCTTGGAAGCCGAACGAACCTTTCACATCCTCGAACCAGTCGGAGTCCCGTGAGGGGCGAGGCAGGACTCCTCATCATCCACTACAGACTCTTCAAAAACCGCACCAAGGCCGCCTGCTCCTCGCGAGTCAGTGGCGTCTGCACAAAGTGCCCTTGCTCCAGCACGTCTTCGAGCGTCTTGGCCCGCGCATCGTGGAACAGGCTGTCGCGCTGGCTCACTCCGAGTAGAGAGGGTGGGTTGAATAGCTTGCGGCCCGCCTCGTCGTGGAGGCCGACATTGAACATGCTGTCAGTGGTGTACGTGAGCGGGGGGATGTGGCAGCGGACGCAGCCTGCGGAGGTAAACACCTCGCGGCCCTGTTCGACCAGAGTGCGATCCGCCGGGTCGTCGGTCGCGGGGAGTAGCGGTGGGGCGGGGGAGAGCGTGTGCAGGTAGGAGACGAGGTCGA
>JAYTCW010000493.1:0-6880 GCA_043736295.1 Planctomycetota bacterium
GCACAGGGGATTCACCTCCGAGTCGCCAGTCCGCCGATTGAGCCTGCCCCCTGATCGAGAGAACCCGTCCCGTGGGATAGGCTTCCAGCCTGTCATGCGCAAGGGGAAACAGAAAAGTCGACATCCGTTCTTCTCTGCTCCCTCTCCCGACTGGCGACATCGCTTTCGGGGAGAACGGGGCTGTGGGGAGAGGGCCGGGCTGGCCTGATGAAACGGCGTTTGAAGCACTTCCAGATTCGTGAATCGCCGGTGCCCCCACACCACATTTCACGAGGCCAGACTCCGCACCTCTCCCGCCCAGCCACTCACCTTCATCCCAAGCTGCGACTGCCGCAGCCAAGCCTCTTCAATCTGTGCCAATCTGCGCAATCTCTGGACCCATTCCTCTTCGGTCGAGGCTTTTTAGGGCGGGGAGTTTGTCCACAGATTGCGCAGATTGGCACAGATTGAAGCACTCCACATTCGGACGGTTTGCGGTCGCGCGGCGAGGGAGGTTGACTCACAAAACGGCATTCGCTGAGAGGCCCGAGGTTGCCCAGTGGTTGGTCGTTTCATCAGGCCAGGGCCGGGGTGAGGGGGCCTGAGTGGGCGATATGGCCCCCGCACCCCAGCCCTCTCCCCACGGCCATGTCGTCACCGAAAGTCGCATTGCCAGTGGGGAGAGGGAGCAGAGGGAGATTTATCTGACGCACATCCACCCCGCCAGAATGCCTTCGCTCACGAGCGGGCGATATGGCCCCCTCACCCCAGCCCTCTCCCCCGCAAATCGCACAGGGCAAAAGACACGCCGATCGCGGGGGAGAGGGGGCCGGAAACGTGGTGGCTGCCTTGCGAACGTGATCCCAGAGAAATCCTTCACGGCGTGGCCCTGAAGCAGTTGTCCACCGTCACTCCCTGTGTCAAACCCCTTCAGGGTTTGTCCCGCCCGAGCGATCTGACCCAGGGTGCGCGACCTGTGGTCGCGACCCTGGGCTGTGATGTCTGGTTTCTGACTGACGACTGAACCGCGTTGAGCCCCGCAGGTCTTGGACAGCAAGGCCGGTTCCGGGCTCTGGACCGCAATGGGGAGGGCCGGCGAGGGCCATCCCCAGAAATTGCCGTCGACGACTCGCGGTCACTCGCCCTCACTGCGGCAGAAACTGCGGATCGAGACCCCGCGAACCCGGTTCGTCGAGTTTTCACTGTCGCCCTCACCTCGGGAGTGCCGATGACTCCCGATAGCCGCGATTGTGGTCAGGAGGAAGGCGTGCGCCCCCTGCGGATCGATCAATTCCGGCAGGGGATGTGGAGGGGGACAGCCACGATGCGTCAATCTGGACACCTTTGGGCGACCCTCGTCAGCTTGGCCAGCTGCCTGCTGGCTGGAGATCTCATCGCGCAACAGCCCTTACCGGGCTCGCAACTTCGGATGGGGCAGTCGGGAAGCAACTTCAACTCTCCAGTCGTCAGCCAGCCCGCGGTGCAGACCGTCCGCTCGGGAGTCGCTCGGCAAAATCGGTCAGCGACTGAACCCACTTACATTGCGGTGATCGGGGCTGTGAAGACTCCCACGGTCTTTGAGTCCGCTGAGCCAGCTGTGTCCTTGAAAACATTGATCGAGCGGGCGGGTGGGGAGACGGCAGAGAGCATCGGCACCGTCCGCATCATGGAGCGTACTCAGACCCGCTTCATGACGACGCTCCAGCACCATCTCGATCTGGCCGTCACTCATGGCCAAGTGGTCTTTGTGGTCCCGCGAGGCGGGCGGCCTGCCCGAGTCACCGATCCTCGGCAACCTCCTCCGGTTCGGCTGGTTCTCATCTCCGGACTGGCTCGAGGCCCGCTCCTCTTTAATATCGGGAACCAGTCGCGGACGTTCGGCGATCTGCTGTTGCTGCTTGGTCAGTCGCCGGAACTGATCGCTCGCCAGCAAGTGCAGGCGACTCAGCCACAGGGACAGTGGATGGAGCGAGAGAGTCTACTGGTCCATAACACGGTCATCGACTTTACTCCCGAGGGTGTCAATACGGACGGCGTGCGAGCCGCAGTCGACAGAGGGTTCCGTTACGAGTTACCCGTGCGGCTCGTCTCTACGGCAACAGCTGTGCCGGAAGTGAGAGGGCCTGCGACAGTCGCCCCCACGGGCAGTGTTCTTTCCCCCCCGCTGCCCGTGGTCCAGCCGTCACCGGCTGGTGTGCGGATTACTCCTCCGGCAAGATCCGAACTGACGCCCGAGCGTTCGGCGAGTGGGATTGAACGAACGGGTTCCTCGATCCTCTTTGACGAACCGATGCCGTTCCCCGCCAGAGACCCTGCCAAAGTCGACGCGAAGGAACAGTCGACGGAGCCCTCCCCAGTCATCAAGTCCGACGGACGTGCCCCGCTGATGCTGCCCAAGACTTGGCAGAATCCCCTGGATGAGGAAGCCGAGGGTGCCGAGGAAGACCCGGCTCGAACGATTGAAAGAACCTCTGCAGATTTCTCTTCGGGTGAGGGCGACATCATCACCGTGTCCGCCGAAACCGAGGCGCCGGACTCGCCGCAGCCCACTCTGGATTCCCCCAACCCGGCCTCACCAGCCCACCCTGTCAGCTCAGAAGCAGCGACCACAGGGCTGGCTTCTTCATTCCCCTGGCCGCAGTCGTGGCTGGTCTTGCTCGCGACCATCGGAGTGGCAGCGACGAGCGTCGTCGTCTCTCGCATCGTTTCCCGAGAGACTGCGCCGACGGTCGAAAGTCCCGAGCCCGCCTCAGCCTCAGTGACTCCGGAATCAGTCTCCACTTCCACTTCCACTCCAGCTCCCTTACCAGCACCCGAGGACGAGCAGCGCTTCCTGCAACGTCTGATCATGAACAAAGTCCCTTTGATCGAAGAAGAAGCCACCCTGCCTCCGGTGGATCGCCTGCACGGCCTGTCGATTGGCGGGCGACGACTGATCGTCCATGAAGCGCACGAAGGGATCGTGGGGCCCCACTTTAAGGTGCGAGACCCGAAGAGTACGTGCGAGGTCGAGTTGCGACTGCGGCGGCTCATGCGTTCCGACAGCACGCCATCGAAGCCCGCCGCGATGCTCGTGACATCGAGCCAAGTCCCGGGAACTCGTCAGTCCCGAGTCAGTCCGCTCGAACGTGCTCTTCGAAATGTGGAACGGGGGGACACGTAACCATGGTGTGTCTTGACTTTGGCACCACCGAGTTCCGCTGCCTGCGTCGGCAAGGCGGATGCCTCACGGGGCGCAAGATCCCTGCGGTGTACATCAGCCTGCCGATCGATGATACGGATCTGGGACTGCTTAAACAGATGCGGATTCCCACCATCCGCTGCGATGACAGTTTGGTCGTTGTCGGATCAGCAGCCTTGGATCTCTCTCGACAGTTACGAGTTCCCAGTATTCCGTTGCTGATCGACGGCCTCGTCCCGACGAACGACCCGCTCGGACGCCAGCTCATCTCGACCATCCTGGATTCCATTCTGCCCAACGCGGGAGACGAAACCCCCTGCAGCTTGATTTCCCGAAGTGCGGTCGACTTTGAGCAGACGACGGATCTCCAATTCTTCGCCCAGCTCATTCGGCTGAAGGGATATGTCCCCGTGCCCGTCACTTCAGCGTCCGCACTGGCGTCTGCCGAATTGGGGAACGATCGGTTCACGGGGATCGTGCTGGACTGGGGTGCCAGTGGAGCCAGCTGTGGGGTCTACCGTTTGGGAGAGACTCTGGTGGAGTGCAATCTGGTCAACGGCGGGAGTCTGATCGATGATCGCATTGCCACGTTGAAGAGTCGCTACCACTGGGACCGCGAAGGTCACCGCTATCTCGATACCAAGTCGATCGAGATCTGGAAAAAGTCAGCGGGAATCCGCATCGATCAGCCTCGCTCCGATGACGAGAAACTCCTGGCCGAGATCTACCGGGAACAGATGCTGACGATCCTGTTTCGTTTCAAGACGGCGTTTAATTCTTCGTCGGCCCCGTGGATGTTCTCCAGTTCTGCGAAGCTGGTCTGCGCGGGTGGGTCGACTCGTATTGGGGGGTTTTTGCCGTTCCTGGCAGAGTTGATCCGCGAAGTCGAACTTCCCTTTGAACTCTCGGAAATCCGGATTTGCGCCCCAGACCAGTTCCGCACCGCACGAGGAGCCATGATTCAGATGGAACTCGAACAATTGACCGATGCGAACGTCGGCGTCGTCGAGTTGAGTATGAAATACACTTGACCGACGAGGTGGTCCTGCGGTCAACGATCCAATCGGTTCACAGCACTGACCTCGCACCTCAGAGCAGGCGGCTCCCGATTCCGGCTTGGCCAAGACACTCCTCACCCTTCTCATGAAAATGTTGATCACGTTCTGTGTCGCCTCAGCTGCGAGAGGAGTTCCGTGACGACGCAAGGACTCCGGTCGCTCCGCCAGATGCGGACAGGTATCGTCGAACTCTCCGCTCGCGCGGCCGCATTGTAAGCTGCCAATCACCGCTATTTGGAATCACTCGCCGGCGTCGAGACCGCCGCAACCCTCAACCAAGTCCTCGACCAACTGGCCAAACCTGTCACCCACCGCGGCCACCGCAGCCCCTCGTGGGAGCCGACACCTCACTCGCGCAGCACCTGCTGCGCGGCCTCCGCAATCGCGCCCTCTGCGGTGAATTCCGGAAACTTTTCTCGTTCCAGTTCCTGACGGCATCAGAATTTCGTGGGCGATCCCACACACAATCACCAGAATTGACTGTGGATTTCCTCCGATTCCCGCGACATGATCAGGATTTCACTGGGAATTCATGGCCCCGCTTGGTGGAATGGGGGAGTTGTTCGAGCGAATGCCCGCAGCGAAAGCCCGTTTGTAGCGGTCGTAAGGCATGCGCCATTCTCACTGAGATGGCAGCCGCTTGAGGCCGATGGAAAGCAGTGGTCACACCGGGGGATCGACGTGTTAGAGGCTATCCCATTCACGACTCCGCGAGCCGCTCCCTGGGGAGCTTTGGCTGTGTCGCTGGTGGTGCATCTGACCTGCTTCGGGATCGGCGCGAGCATTGTGATCTCGCCGAAGTCAGCCCATTCAGATTTGGCCGGAGTTGTTCAGGCGGACATCGATCCGGTAGTGGCTGTGGCCGAGCCCGTACTCCTCTCCATAGGGGAATGGAATCCTGCTGCCGGTGGGGGAGGGAGGCGACAAGCGGACTCCCCGATCATGATGGCGGAGGTTCCGGTCGAGTCTCAGCTGGGTGGGTTCAGTACGAATAGCCCGATCAAGTTTGGGGACGGAGAAGGTCTATCCTATACGGATGTCATTGCGGACAGTGGCTCCGGAGGAGGCATGGGCGGAGGAGACGGTCTGGGAGTGGGAACGGGAACCGGGAATGGAACCGGTGAAGGTTTCTTCGGGATGGATTTGGCGGGCGAGCGATTCGTCTTCGTGGTTGATGCCTCACGAAGCATGAATCATCCCTATCCGGGCGAAGCGAAGAACCGCCTCGGGCGTGTGAAGATCGAGTTATACAACACCATCCGCAAGCTGACCCCGGATCAGAGTTTCTTCGTGGTGTTCTTCAACACCGAACCTATTCCGATGCAGTCACGGGGGATGGTGAAGGCGGAGCCTGCCATGATCCAGCGCCACTTGGAGTGGATCTTCTCGGCTCGCGGCAACGGGCAGACCAATCCCGAGTCGGCACTGCACATGGCCCTGCGGCTGGCCCCGGACAAAATCTACTTCCTGACCGATGGGGACTTCTCCTACCGCAGCGTGCGCAGCGTCCGAGAGTTCAACCAAGGCCGGATTCCCATCCACACGATTGGCTTCGGCGGGCAAGAGGGGGAGAAGAACCTCCAGGAAATGGCCCGAGATAGTCGGGGAACGTATCAGTTCATCCCCGAACCAGTGATTGACAACTCGCCCAGCCTTCCGACCAGCAAGACGGCGGCCAGCCACCCGACGGCCCAGAAATCGTCGGGAGAGTCACCCTTGCAGTGAGTGGAAAGAGATCGACCAGTTGAGCGTGGTCGATCAGACCCAGACCGTTCTCTACGAGTGAAATCTCACGGGATCCGTTTCGACTCGGCTGGCCCAGACACGCAGCGGTCTCCACTGCACCGCGAGGCGGCGGGCGAGTTCCTCCACGGCGGGGCGTTCACTGGCGTAGTGGCCCACCATCACCAGAGCGACACCGAGCGAGCGAGCCTCCAGGCAGGTGTGAAACCGGGTCTCGCCGGTGATGAAGACCTGACAGCCCAAACCAGCTGCGTCGGGGAGAAAGTCACCCGCCGCACCGCAGGCGATGCCGACGCGATAGCACAGCTGATCGAGGTCACCGGCAAAAGTGAACTGCTCGGCGGGGCAGATCGCCCCCAGCTGCTGAAGTAGCTCGGATAGCTTCTGTGGAGTCGCCCACTGGCCACAGCGGCCTGCTCCATCAATCGACTGGGGCTTCCTTCGGATTGGTTGAACATCACACAGGCCCAGAGCGATCGCGATCTGTTGGTTGATCCCCTCGCTCGCACTGTCGAAGGCCGTGTGCGGGGAGTAGACACTGACACCCGCCCAGGCCAGCCGCAGCAGCATGCGGCCTTCGCTGGTCGCTGTGGTAAGTCGCTTCACCGCCTTGAACAAAATCGGGTGGTGCGTGATGACGAGGTTGGCCCCCTCGCGAATCGCCTCTTCGGCGACCTCTTCCGTCAGGGTGAGGCAGGTCATGATCCCTTTGACTGGCAGGCACGCATCCCCCAGCAACAAACCGACGTTGTCCCACGACTCGGCGAGGTCGAGTGGGATCTGCTGTTCGAGGTTGGTCAGGATCTCTTGAATGAGCAGCATGTATGAGTCCATCGGATGATGTTGTGAGCGGCACGGCGCTAGCCGCCGGTTCCCCTCATCGTTGTTCGGCGGGCAAATCGTTCTTGGACGAATCGCG
>JAYTCW010000494.1:0-10393 GCA_043736295.1 Planctomycetota bacterium
GCCTTGTCGAAGCTGGCCTTGAAGACGATTTGCAGGTTGTCGCGGGCCGCGAGTTCGGCGAGTTCGCCGCTGACGACGCGGATCAACTCCTCGTTCTCAATGACACAGGGGCCAATGATGAACAGCAGCGGCTGACCTGGGCCGCAGAGATAACGATCAACACGGACGGGATTGTTTGGCATGGGAGAGTCCTTTCGCCCCGGATCGTAAGGGGTGAGGTAGGCAGGGGTCGAGGGGAGAATCGATCCGCTCAACAAGTCGTGAGTGATCCGCATGAAGAGACCGCGCGAACCAGCTCTCTTGAAGTTCCCCGCCCTTCGTCCCAGAATCCGGATCGACGTTCCCAAGATTCTCACGGGGCTGGTGAAGAGTGATGCGACTGGGTGTGCTGGGGAATTCAGAAAGCTGGTATGTCGCCGACCTCCAGCGGGTGGCTCATGCGCGCGGTCATGTCTGCGAGCGGATCGAGTTCCCCCGGCTGGTCGGGGCGGCGGGCGGGGCGTTGGCGTTGGCTCGGCACGGGGAGGAGGATCTCCTCGATTACGATGCGGTGATTGTGCGCACGATGCCGCCGGGGTCGCTCGAACAGGTCGTGTTTCGCATGGACCTGCTGCATCAACTGGTCGAAGCGGGAGTGCAGGTGCTGAACCCGCCCCGGTCGCTCGAATGTGCGGTCGACAAGTATCTCACCACCGCTCGGCTGGCCCGCGCGGGGTTGCCGGTGCCGGAGACGATTGTCTGTGAGGGGTTCGAAGAGGCACTGGCCGCCTTCCACACACTCGGCGGTGATGTGGTTGTGAAACCACTTTTCGGGTCTGAGGGACGGGGGATCGTGCGGGTCTCCGATCCCGACTTGGCTCACCGGGTGTTTCGCACTCTGGAGCGAGTCGACTCGGTGTTGTACTTGCAGAAGTTCGTGCGGCATCCGGGGTACGACATTCGCGTGCTGATCCTGAGAGGAAGAGTACTCGGCTGCATGAAACGGATCAGTGAGACGGACTTCCGCACCAACGTCTCGCGCGATGCCCGGACCGAGGTCCACACGCCGACCTTGACGGAAATCGACTACGCGCAGCGGGCCGTCGTCTGTACCGGAGCAACCTTCGCGGGCGTCGATCTGCTCTACAACGAAGTCGGCGAGCTATTCGTGATTGAGGTGAACGCGGTTCCCGGCTGGCGAGCGTTCGCGCGGACCACCGGGATTGATGTGGCCGAGTGTGTGATGCAGTGGATCGAGGGGGAACATGCGAGACGGGCTTAGAGATCATGTCAGCAGTTTGATGCTACGCCTCAGTCCGCTCTTCTGGTGGGCGAATTGGCTCGGGAGGGCGAGGCTCCTGCCGAGCCGCGAGCCAGGGAAGGCGTCGTCTGGCGTGTGTGCATCAGAAAAGTCGGCAGCGGCCAGATTCTGCCCCCTCTCCCCCGCCATCGGGTGGATCACCGGGGAACAGCGTCACTGCGGGGGAGAGGGTTGGGGTGAGGGGGCCGCACCGCTCGCTCTGAACCCCTCACCTCGGCCCTCTCCCCACAGCCGAGCCCACACGGAAAGTCACGCCGCCAGTGGGGAGAGGGGGCAGAGTCTGGCCACTGCCTGCAATTCTGAAGCTCACACGTCCTCTGGACTAAGCGGCTCGGCAGGAGCCTCGCCCTCCCCAGACTCACCCCCCCGGCCCTCGATCCGCTGGACCCGCCAGACTTGGACCGGCGTCCTCGCCCTGCTCGCCATTCACAGCCTCCTGCTCGGCTGGCTGGCGGCGGTCTATTCACCGACGTACGACGAGCCGGGCCATCTGGCGGCGGGATATCGCATCTGGACAGCGGGGGCGGCTGACCTGTATATCGTGAATCCCCCACTGGTGAAGACCGTGGCAGCTTGGCCGCTGTTGTTCTTGCAGCCGAAGACGAATTGGGAGCGAGTCATTGACTCTCCCGGTTATCGACCCGAGTTCAGTACGGGGAGGGTGTTTCTGGCGGACAATCCGGAGATGTGGTACTGGATGATGACGCTGGCTCGCTGGGCCTGTATCCCGCTCAGTCTGATCGGGGCTGTGGTGGCGTTTCAGTGGGCGCGGGAGGTGTTCGGGGCAACCTCGGGATGGATCGCTTTGGTGCTGTGGACGTTCGATCCGAACCTGTTGGGGAATGGGTGTCTCATCGCTCCGGATGTCGGCGGGAGTTCGATGGGGCTGTTGGCGGGTTATCTGTTCTGGAAGTGGCTTGACCGGTTGAGTTGGGAGCGGGCGGGCTTGGCGGGAATGGGGCTGGGGCTGGCCTTACTCAGCAAGGCGACGCTGCTGGTGTTCGGGCCGTTGTGGATCTTGCTGTGGGTGATCCATCGCTGGGCATTGTCGCCTTTCGCTCCGCCAGCATTGTCGCCTTTCGCTCCGCGAAAGGACGTTCTTTCGCGGAGCGAAAGACGACACTCTTGGGCGGCCTGGAGGGGCGAGCTGGCACAACTCACGGTCACCCTGCTCCTCAGTTGCTACCTGCTGAATCTGGGGTACGGGTTCAGTGGGACAGGAACACAACTGAAGGACTTCGAGTTTGTCTCCCGTGCCCTCGGTGGGGAGCGTCGCCCGGGGCAGGTCTCCTCGAATAAGTTTCGAGAGACTCTTCTGGGGAAGTTGCCGCTGCCGGTGCCGCGTGAGTTCTTGCTTGGGCTCGATCTGCAAAAGAGGGACTTTGAGAACGGTCGCTGGACGTTTCTCGCCGGTCGGTGGAAGTGGGGCGGCTGGTGGTACTTCTATCTGGCGGCGATCGCGATCAAGTCACCGCTGGGTTATGGGGTGTTGTTGCTAGCGGCGATCCGAGTGGTGTGGCGGGGCGGGGCGCGGCTTCGGCCAGCGGCGGTTGTGATCGTACTCCCGATTGTGGCGATCATTGGGTTCGTTTCGCTGGAGCAAGGGTTCACGACCTTTGTGCGGTACGTCCTACCCGCACTCCCATTTGCCATCGTGCTGCTGGCGGGCGTCGGTCAGTGGGTCGATCAAGGTTCGAAGCTGGCCCGATATGTGGTGGGGGTGACACTGGCCTGGATCGTCAGCAGCAGCTTGTGGTGCCTGCCGTTCTCGTTCAGTTACTTCAACGAGCTGATCGGAGGGCCAGCGAAAGGGCATGAGTACCTGTTTGACTCGAATGTCGACTGGGGCCAAGACCTCTATTTTGTGAAGGATTGGGTGGAGAGACATCCCGAGGCCCGTCCGCTCACTCTGAGCTGGAATGAGATCTTCGACCCGGAGTTGGCGGGCTTGAACCTGCCGCCGACTCCGAACCCACCCCACAAGGTGGGGGGCCAAGTGGGGCCGCACCCCGACTCATCGTTCGCCGGGTGGCATATCGTCTGCGTCAACAATTTGCACAGCGCGGATCAGCGGTACGCCTACCTGCGAGAGTTGCAGCCTGTCGACCGAATTGGTTACACCGTCATGGTGTACCACTTGGATGAAATACAGGCCCGGAAGGCGAGGGCCAAGATTTCGCCGCCGCTCATGCCTCCGCTCATGCGGTAGCTGAGTCGTGCGTAACAGCCAACGTCGTCACGGGTTCGCGTTCCGCTGGAGCTTCACCCTCCAGATCAACGCCCTCGCCGACAACGAAAAGCGTGTCTGTCCTCTCGACAACGAGCGCCGGACGTGAGTCCGCCGTGCCGCTCGACGTCGTCAGACCCGCCCGCCCCGGTCCAGTAGGTCGCGTTGCCTTGGTATTGCTGGCGAGGTCGCCCAGACATCGCTTTGGAGATCTGGGTGACGCAGGCACAAGAGGGCTTGAACGGCGAGCGTGACCTCGGTAGCCTCTTGTTGTTTCACCCCCCAGTCGATCAGAGTTCACAACATTTTCACACTGAAACAATCCCCATGAGGAAGTCGTACTCGCTGGTCTGGTTTGGTTTTATGGCAGCCTTGTGGATGGTTGGCTGTTCTAACAAGCCCCCCACTGTGAGGATTACGGGAAAAATCACTGTGAACGGCAAAGTCCCCAATCCCCCTGTGCAATTGGAGGCCAAATTCACCGGCATCGAATCACCGGGTCGTCACCCTGTGAAGGCCTGTCAGACTGATCCGACCACTGGCATGTTTCGATTCTCCACGTACACGGAAGCAGACGGCGTGCCTCCGGGAAAGTATGCTCTGCTAATGATTTCTCGAAGGTTGAATCCCACGACCAATGAGCCAGAGGGAGACGATTTACTGGGTGGTAAATATGATTCCGTAGAAGAATCACCACAGAACATTAATATCCCGGACGATGCCGCCGATATGGGTCTTGTTGAAAACGGACTGGGGACAATCAATCTCGTGTCGGGAAAATCTAGAAAACGATAATGTTAAAACGCGTTCCCATGCTCCTGCCATGAGAACGCGGGGTGACACAGGTTAGCTCGCTATGGAGCCTACCCGTGCGCCTTGGCACAAGAGGGATGGAAAGACGCACGTGTCCTTCGTCATCTCTTGTGGTTCCACAACCCAGATGCTCATCGCAGCGTCCCGGCGACCCGTCATTGATGGGGGAATGTCGTGAGCTGCCTCCTTTCGTGATACTCACACCTTCCACATGCGGTGCATCTCGAATGCTTGCGAGACGGCTTGGCCATCGAGAAGATGTCCACTTCTCTTCGTTCTCCGAGAAAGCTCCTCTCATGAAACGCAATCCCGTCAAGGCTGCTCTCCGCAGCGGTCAGCCCCAAGTGGGCACGTGGCTCTCCCTCGGCGATCTGGTCGCGGCGAGGTTACTGTCGCGAGTCGGCTTCCCGTGGCTGACAGTTGATATGGAGCATTCACCCATCGACTGGGCACAGGCATCCGCTCTGTTCGGGGCGATTGCCGATGCGGGGTGCGTGCCGCTGTGCCGAGTGCCGAACGGGACGCATGAAAACATTAAGCGGGCGTTCGACGGCGGTGCGTGGGGCATCATCGCCCCGATGGTCGATACCGTCGAGCAGGCCAAAGCTATCATCGCAGCTGCCAAGTACCCGCCGCTCGGCAACCGCTCGGTCGGTGGCACGCTGCACGCGATGAACTTCGATGCGGCTGCCGGAGACTACTACAAGCGGGCGAATGATGAGGTATTAGTGATTCTGCAAACAGAATCTCCGACCGGGGTCGACAACGCCGATGAGATCTATCGACTGCCCGGCGTCGACGCGATCTTCGTGGGCCCGAATGATCTGCAAGCCCAGATGCGCGGTCCGGATGGCACTGATCCCACCCCGGCTGAACACGAAGCGATGCTGCAGCGCATCCTGGCCGCTGGCAAGCGTGCGGGCACGCCGGTGGGCCTGCATGTCCTGACCCCGAGAGATGTCCAGCAGCGGATTGGCGAGGGGTGGCAGTTCCTGGCGATCGGCAGCGACATCCGCATGCTGGTCTCTACCGCGCAGTCATGGGTCGGGGAACTCCACATCAAGTCCCAGCGCGGAGACTTAGCACGTTACTAAGGTCGCCGGTGGAAAATAAACTTCCGTAGCCGCCCCTCGCCAGAGGGCGGGCACGCCAACAGGGTGGTACGCCCCTGAATGAATCCCTCACGGTGACACCGGCTGGCTCGCTGGGTAGCCTACCGGTGTGCCCTGGCACAAAAGGGATTTGCCGGTGAGCGTGTCCTCTTTCACCTCTTGTTGTTGTCCCCCCCAGACGCTCAAAGCAGCGTCTGGTTCACCCCGCTGTGTTCGGAAGGGGCGGCTCAGTGCAGCGATAGCCTGCCGTCCAGGTGTTCATGTCGAATTCGGCAGATGCGATCCCAGGTGACTGACTGTTGCCTGAATACTTACGGCTTCTGTGGCACAGGAACACGGATCAACAGCTTCTGAGACGGCCCCGAAAGATTCGGAATAATGGTTCGTTCCAACTTCACCAGTTTTCCGTAAATCAGAGACCTCTTGACATCCGAACCCGGCGTGACAGAATCTATGCCAGTCCAGAATGCCTCGCCCCTCGGGAGACGCCTCCTGACGAGCATTCCCGCGAGAGGCGGAGTTTGCGACGGTGATCGACAGAAGACAATTCTGGATAACGCTGGTTATCTGACGGAATGCGAATGACTCAATGGCACGTTCATCACGGTGACATTCTTGACTACCTCGCGGATGGATTGCTCTGCTCAGCGAATCCCAACCTGAACCTTTCGGGCGGAGTTGGAGGAGCCTTTGGCTTGCGGTACGGATATCAAATGCAGTCGTTCCTCCACGAATATCTGCGTGATCAATCGCTGATCTACATCGCACCAGGAAACGCCGTCATCGCTCCCCCCTTTGATTCACCCTACGTGGCCGTCTCGCATGCGGTTTCGATCGACGCATTCTACGACACTGATGCAGACACGATCCTCAAGACCTACGATTGCGCGATTCACAGTCTCGCTTCAAGAGGTTGTTCAACGATTGCCGCTGCTTGTCTAGGGTGCGGGTATGGGCGAGTTACTGTTGACTCTTTTGAAGCCTTGTCGACGCGATTGTTCGGAACGCATTACGATGGCGTAAAGGACATCACGCTCGTGACCACCAATGCGGATTTGGTTTCGCGACTTGAACCCCTGACACTCAAGCCAAGGGGCGGACCAACCGACTACAATCCGCCCAAGAGCCGCGAAGAGTTGTTGCGCCGATATGCGAGCGGCGAGCGAAACTTTCCTGACACTGAACTCAGCGATGCTGACCTCGCTGGAGTCACGTTGGATGGTGCGAGCTTTGAAAGGTGGTCTTGGTTTTCCAGCGCCAACTTGGAAGGAGCTAGCCTACGTGGGACGAGCTTTCGCGAGTGCAACGTCAAGTGTGCGAATTTCCGACATGCCGACCTCACTGGAGCTTCGTTCGAGTTTGCAGCTGTCGAGGCTACGGAGTTTGACGGAGCGAAGCTGGAGGGTGTCAGCTTTGTTGGAGCGACCTGCTATGGTTACACGATCAAGAACGGAGACCAGTTCCCAGCGACCTGATCGCGAGCCGCCTCACCATGTGTTTTAGCGGGCCTTCGTGGTTGGACTCGGTACGCCTCGTGGCAATCATTGCTGAGTATTGAACGTTAAGCCTCACGCATCACAGCCCATGCACACCTCCCTTCAACCAATGGCAAACATGAGGCTCTTAGCCTTGTGGGGCGTCCTCGCCTTTGCCGTGGCGTTTCTCACATCGCCGACACCGTGGCTGTTCTTGGGAGTGGGCGTCGCGCTGGGGGGATGTGCCGGTATCATCCAGCTGCGTGTGCTTCGAGCGACATCCGCAGCTTTGCTCGCCGCACAGACTGCGATGGACGTTCGCCGTGCCTTCAGTTCGACACGTTGTGGGAGACTTTACCTCTACGTGTTTTGGTTCAGCATGGCAGTGCTGACTTTCCTTGCGATCTCTCTTCTTCGAGATCGAGCGATGGAGGGCATAGTCGCAGGCTACTCAGCCTTCGCATTCACGCGAGAGTTGCTGACATTGCGAGGCACCTTCGAACTACGCCAGCTGTCGATGGAACAGCGAAGATGATCCTTGTACAAGCCTCGGCAGGCTGACGCCGTGCCGCTCTCGAATCTGCGCAGCGTGAGCGTCCGGCCTAGCGGAATGCGAGTCGCGGAGCGACATCGCCTACGGGTTACTCGGCCTCCGCGACCTTCTTGACGGCCTTCTTCTTCACCGCCTTCTTCTTGGTGGCGGCCTTCTTCGTGGCCGTCTTAGTCGTCTTCTTCGCAGCGGCTTTCTTGCGGGCGGGCTTCTTCTTGCCGCCACCGGCAGCTGCGCGTTCGGCCAACAACGGGATGGCTTCTTCGAGGGTGAAGGTGGCGATGTCGGAGCCCTTGGGGATGGTCGCGTTGATGTCCCCGTGCTTCACGTAGTGGCCGTATTTCCCGTCGTAGATGCCGACCGGTTCGTCGTCCTCGGGGTGCTTGCCGAGGTCGCGGATCGGCTCGGCTCCGGCTTTGACGCGGGCCATCGCCAGCAGTTCCAGCCCGCGCGGCAGCTGGATCGTCAGCACGTCGTCGGTCTTCTGCAGCGACTTAAACTTGCGGTTGTGTTCGACGTACGGGCCGAACCGACCAATGCCCGCGTTGACGGGCTTGCCGTCTTCGGGATGCGGGCCGAGGTTTCGCGGCATGCTCAACAGCTGGAGGGCGAGGTCGAGCGTCACGTTGGCAGGGTCGGTGCCCTTGGGGATCGACGACCGCTTCGGCTTCGGGTTCTCATCGGAGACCTCGCCGAGTTGAACATACGGACCAAACCGCCCGGTCAGGGAGAAGACCGGCACCCCTTCGTCGGGGTGCATGCCGAGAGCTTCCGGCCCGCGCGCCTTCGCCTCGAACAGCTTGTCGGCCATCTCGTTATTGATGTCAGCGGGGGAGACATCCTCGGGCAGAGGAGCTGTGAGGGTTTCCTCGCCGTTGATGCGTTGCAGGTACGGCCCATAGCGACCGATGCGGACCGTGGCGTTCAGCCCTTCGATCGTGACCGAACACGCCTTCTTGGGGTCGATGTTCGCTTCTTGGTGCTTGACGGTGGCTTCGAGGCCCTGCTCACCGGAGTAGAACTGACGCAAGTACGGCAGGTACTCCTGGACCCCGTTCGAGATATCGTCCAGCGACTGCTCCATCTGGGCAGTGAATTGCAAGTCGACCAGCTTGGGGAAGTATTCTTCGAGCAGCTTCGAGACCGCAAACGCCTTGAACGTCGGGATCAGTTGATTGCCGGTCTTGACCACGTAACCCCGGTCCAGCACTGTGCTGATGATGCTCGAGTATGTCGACGGTCGACCGATTCCCTCGGCGACCAGTTTCTTGACGATTGTTGCCTCGGTGTAGCGCGCTGGGGGCTTGGTTTCGTGGCCGAGAGGCTCGATTTTCTGGAGACCGATCTTGTCGTTCTCCTTCAAGGGGGGCAAGGCAGTGTCACGGTCTTCCAGGGCCGCTTCGGGGTCGTCGGCACCTTCGACATAGGCTCGGAAGAAGCCGGGGAACTCGACGACCTGGCCATTCGCACGGAACTCGGTGTCAGCCGCCGTGATCGTGGCCGATTCCTGCCTCAAACGAGCATCCGCCATCTGGCAGGCCATCGTTCGCTTCCAGATCAGATCATAAAGTGCCAGTTCGCGACCGCTCAGCCGCAACTGATCGCCGGTGAGCATCTCGGTGCCAGCGGGGCGGATCGCCTCGTGGGCCTCCTGGGCGTTCTTGGTCTTACTGGCAAAGACGCGAGGGGTCGGGCTGAGGTAGTCCTGGCCATAGGTCTCCGCGATTCGGGTCCGGGCGGCTGTGATTGCTTCCTGCGACAGGTTCTCACTGTCGGTTCGCATATAAGTAATGTAGCCGTCTTCGTAGAGCCGCTGGGCGACCTGCATCGTCTCCTTGGTCGAAAGTCGCAGCTTGTTGTTGGCGTCCTGTTGCAGGCTACTGGTGGTGAAGGGGGCACTCGGGCGGCGAATGGATTGCTTCGAATCAACCGAGGAAACGGTCCAAGGGGCGTCCTTGATGCGGGCTTGGACATCCTTGGCCAGCTGCTCGTCCAGTAGGACGACTTTGCTGGCGACAGAGTCCTGCAAACGCCCGGTGTTCTCGTCGAAATCCTTGCCAGCGGCGATGCGTTTTCCCCCGACCGTGGCGAGTTCGGCGGTGAACTGCTTGTTTGCTGGGGAGGTCACATAAGCCTTGATGTCCCAGTAGGTTCCGCTGTGGAACGCCAGCCGCTCCAGCTCTCGCTGGACCATCACACGCACAGCCACGCTCTGCACCCGTCCGGCGGAGAGCTTGGGGGCGACTTTCTTCCAGAGCAGGGGGCTGAGGGTGTAGCCATAGAGCCGGTCGAGGACACGGCGGGTTTCCTGCGCCCGGACCAGATTCATATCGAGGTCGCGGGTGTGCTTCAGCGCGTCGAGGATCGCTGGCTTGGTGATTTCCGAGAACACCATCCGCTTGACGGGCACCTTGGGTTGCAGCAGGTCCGCCAGGTGCCAGCCAATGCTTTCACCCTCGCGGTCTTCGTCTGTCGCCAGAATGAGTTCGTCGGCACCCTTGAGCGCCCGCTTCAGCTCCGCAATGGTTTTCTTCTTCTCGGCCGGCACCAGATAGAGCGGGGCGAAGTCCTGCTCGACGTTGACCCCCAGAGCGGTCCAGCCGAGGGCTTTCATCTCGGCGGTGACATCCGCAGCCTTCTGCGGCAGGTCGCGAATGTGCCCCACGCTGGCCAGAACCTCGTAATTGCTGCCGAGGAAGCCGCCAATCTTCTTGGCCTTGGCGGGCGATTCCACGATCACCAAGGTCATCTTGTTCTTCGACTTGTCAGACACCGATCACCCAATTCTTGAGAGAAGCTGGCAGCCATCATTCGTCACGAAGACGTTTACCGTTTCCGGAACGGCCCAACGCGGGTGTACGAGTGTGACCGTAACGGTCGATACGGCAAACGGCAGTACGTCTCACGACGCCCCCG
>JAYTCW010000495.1:0-12254 GCA_043736295.1 Planctomycetota bacterium
GTCTCGAAAACCGGTATGCCCGAAAGGGCATCGAGAGTTCGAATCTCTCCTTCTCCGCTTCAGTATCGTAGGTAAAACACTAGGTCTCACGCCGGAAACCCCGAGTCACTCGGGGTTTCCGTTTTGCGTTTTCGGACAAAATGGTGCCGAGTTTGGGGCACTTTCAGTGCAGATTGATGCAAACTGAACTGTTTTGATGCGAGCTGTATGGCACCATAGTGGGCACCTCGCGGCACCACTGTGGGCACCTTTTTGAGGCCACTCTCGGGCGATATCTCGGCAATCAGCCTACGGTTCCTGTCACGGAAACCGGCGCATAAAACGACGGAACCGCCGGGAGCGTATTGAGGGCGGCGGCTTGGTCCGTCACGGTCAGCGTCGTATACACATTCATCGTCAAATCGATCGTGGAGTGCCGGGCGAGCGCCTGGGCGGTTTTGGGGTTCACGCCGGACTTCATCATGTTGGTGATGAATGTGTGCCGGAGGGCGTGGAAGTCGGCGTAGAGGCCGTGGGCGTCGACGTAGGGGATTCCGGCGGATTCCAGGTCGGCTTTCATCATCTGGCCCGCGTGCCCGTCCGGTCGCTGTTCGATTACTTGGAGGGGGGCGACACGTTGGAAGAGTTCTTGCGCCAATTCCCCTCTGTCCAACGCGAGCAAACCATCGCCGTGTTAGAGGCCGCTTGCGAAAAGGTCATGGCTGATGCGAATTCTGCTTGACGAAAACTTTCCGGCAGACTTCGCAAAACTTCTGGTCGGCCACTGTTACGCCCTGCCCAGGTCGCGTAACTCCGGGGACTGTCGAAAAAGCCGGTGCCTACACAGCTTCAGAATGAGCATTACGCATCCCCCAGAACCGTCAGTTGGCGGCTCTGGGGGCCGACAGGTCTGACCCCGGCAGGGGTCACGGACATTAGCCGGTGGTTGAGCGCAGCGACACCACCGGACGAGATCAGGCTCGCGAAGTCCCATCCCGGAGGGATGGCAGAGATCGCTCGGCGTTGACCGACGCGAGATCCCCACCCGCAAGCCACACTTCTGGCATCCCTCCGGGATGCGAAACGGGCGGGAACCGTGTTCCGGTGGTATCGCCGCGCTCAACCACCGGCTAATGTCTGGCATCCCTTCGGGATGGGGGACCACTCGCAACAAATAGTCTTCGGCTGTGTAGCCCGGCGCTCCAACCCACTGACTTGCCTACGCGACGGCGACCCCGTTGCATGGGATCGGAGTTTCAAGCCGCATGCCCCGGATACCATTCGTAGTCGAACTGGGGAAATGGGCACTGCTCAGCGGACTGCTGGGAGTCTTGGTCGGAGCGGTGTGCGCCCTGTTTCTGGCTTCGCTCGATCTGGTCACGCGCTGGCGAATCGAGTCTCCGAGCTTGCTCTGGCTGTTGCCAGTCGCGGGGGCATTGACCGGGATGGTCTACCTGCGCTGGGGTCAGTCGGTGACCTCGGGGAACAACCTCCTCATTGAGCAGATCAAGTCGCCGGGTGAGGGAGTACCCTTCCGCATGGCTCCGCTTGTCTTCTTCGGAACGCTCCTCACGCATCTCTGCGGCGGCTCAGCGGGTCGAGAGGGGACAGCTGTGCAGATGGGCGGCGGCATTGCTGGGGGACTGGCCCGGATGTTCCCCGGATTGTCACCGCAGGAACTGCGAGTGCTACTGATGGCCGGAGTCGCAGCTGGGTTCGGTGGCGTGTTCGGGACTCCACTTGCCGGGGTCGTCTTTGCACTAGAACTCGCCGTCTTGCGGCGAATCGAAACGAGAGCGATTCTCCCGTGCCTGGTCGCTTCGTACCTCAGTCACTGGACCTGTATCGCCGGCGGCATCGTCCATACGACTTACGAGGTCCACACTCTCGTTCCTGACGGCGCGAGGTTCCCGCTCACCCCGTTGACAGGGCAGCTGCTCGGGTGTGCCGCAGTCGGAGGAGTCCTGTTTGGACTGACTGCTCGTCTGTTTGCCGGGATGACTCACGGAATCCAGAAGCTCTTCGACCGAACCCTCAAGCATCCGGTGACGAGGCCAGTCGTAGGCGGCTGTGTGGTCATCGCACTGGTGTACCTGCTAGGAGCTCGCGATTACCTCGGACTCGGAGTCACTTCGCCCAACCCGATGGCAGCAACAATCGTGAACGCCTTTCATCCGAGCGGGGTGCAGCCGTGGGGCTGGTGGTGGAAGCTGGTATTCACCGCCATCACACTGGGAAGCGGGTTCAAGGGGGGCGAGGCGACGCCCCTGTTTTTCATCGGAGCTGCGCTGGGCAATACCTTGGCCGTGCTGGCGGGAATGCCGGTCGAGTTCTGTGTCACACTGGGGTTTGTTTCGGTGTTCGCGGGAGCGACACACACACCGCTGGCCTGCACGGTGATGGCCGCTGAACTGTTTGGGGGCGAGTCCGTGCTGTACTACGCCGTCTCTTGCCAGTTGGCCCATCGGTGCAGTGGGCGGGGAGTTTATCCGGCTCAATATCAGGGGATGGCTGTTTCTGAACCTGCGATCACAGCAGAGGAACCAGCGTGGATGGAATGAGACAAGTCGTCAATCAATGACCGTAACCTCGCGCCGAAGCTGGCGAGGGAGAAGTGTTCGTTGGCCTTCCATTGAATTGTTTCGGAGAGACGCTGACGGAACTCCGGATCGGACAGATCGGTGATAGCGTTGCCGAAATCGCTCGATGTGCGACAGCCTCGACCACTGAGGACTTGGCATTGCTCGCTCAAGCCACCACGATCATCGACGATGGGGATGCACCCCGCGCGGGCGGCCTCAGCGACGGTCCGGCCGAATGACTCCGTGAGAGTCGGATGATGATACAGCAACGCGTCCCAGTGCCAGACGTGCGAGCGAGCTTGCCAACCGGCGGGATGAAATGTCGCTCGGCCATCGCAAGCCGACCTCAGCATAGACTGCATGGTCATCGGGCAGCCGACGAACTCCCAGTCGACATGCGAGTGCTGTGCGGACAGCTGGGAATAAAAAGCCGGGAGCAAGTCGGGCCACTTGCGGACAGTGGGAGTGCAGATCCGTCCGATACGTAGCCGCCCCTGAGTTCGAGGTCTGGCATGAACTGGTGCAATAGGAAGCGGAACACCTTGCCACAACACAGCGGGGGCCTTGGCTCGGCACTGCTCAGCCAGCCATCGAGAACAATACACCGTGTGATCCGCAGGAATGCGGCGGCCGGCCGAATGCACGTACTGAATGGTCAAGGCCCCGTCCCACAGGCTGGCTTGGTGGGCGGCGATGTTATGCAGAATCACCAGATCGGGGGCGACCTGTTGGATGCGTTCCGAGGTGCAGTGAGACCAATGCAGGACGTGATGCGGCTCGAAGGCTTGGTGTGTGACGGCGTCGACTCGCGAGAGAAACGCCACGGAATGGGTCAGCTGCGGCAAGGCCCGCGTGACGCTCCAGGCACAGGCAGCGGTGCCCCCGACAATCTGTCCGACGTTGCAGACCTGCAGCAGGTGCATTCAGTGACTCCGGTTCCAGCGGGCTTGAAATCGATCACGATCGGCTCGCCAGAGTGACCTGCGATTCGGCAACTGATGGGCCGTGCGATGCGATAGATGAGTGATCGCGAGGCCGGGGACAGTGGTCCAGGGCGGGATGTCCGCTGAGGCGAAATGCTCGCAGACTCTCAGCTGGAAATCGGTATCCGAGAAGTACAATTGCAGTGACTCGTCGAAGCCCCCCACCGCGAGAAAGGTCTCCCGGCGGACGGCGAAGCACCAGCCGGAGAGCATGTCCGAAGAGGGGTAGAGGTGCGTCTCATGTCTCGCTTCAATGCCGCTCATCCGTGCTTGATGGAGTCGCAGAGGTTCAAGCAGGGCCTCGACCCACGGGCCGGTCGAGAGAGTATCGTTATTCAGAAAGAGGAGAGTCTCGGTCTGGCAGCGGCGGGCAGCTGTGTTCCAGGCAGCGGTCAGCCCCTGCCGAGGGAGCGCGAGGATTTCGATGTGAGGATCATTGAGGTCATGCAGGCGACGGAGCGAGTCCGCCGAACTGCCGTTATCCACCACGAGGATCGGCCAGTGAGTTGAGTCGGACTGGCGCAGCGACTGAATGGCCTGCAGCGTCAACTCGGGCTGGTTGAACTGAGGGATGACGATTGTGGTACTGAGCGGGGGAGTGTGCGAGTGTGGCGACATGCGGAAACGACTCCCCGAGAGATGCCTGCATTCTGGAGTATTGGGTCAACCTCTTTACGAGAGTGGGGAACACGAATCCACGCGATACTGGACACTTCTCGCTGAAGCCGACAGAGTCTCCCGCGTGTTCCCCGCCGTTGCCCCGCACACCGCGATTCCATCACGGTGGCAGAGGCCGGTTGTGGTACGCAGATTCCACAGATTTTCACAGATGCGACGCCAGCGAGGGCGGTGATTCGTGGCAGGAGAGTTCTCCTCTCTCCCCTCTGAATCTGTGCCCATCTGCGAAATCTGTGTACCAACCCACTGTCTTGAACGAGAGGTACAAGGGAACAGGCGATGGGCTCTCACTCGATATGCCATGTTTTCCGTGAGAGGCTGTCGGCTTGGGTAAGAGTGTCCTAATCTGGCCTGGATTAGTGTTCATTGGCGAAGATGAGTGTTCCCCTCTCTTCCCGAAGCCACTTACCCTTCTTCGCGGATCGACACGGGGACATCCGGGATGGCCGCCACGGCCCGCTGGAGGCGTTCGTGTTTGGAGGGGCTGGCGGGAGCTGAGGGCCGGGGAGTGGGGGGTTCCTTGTTCCAATGGTGCGGCTTGAAGTCTCGCATCGGCCCCAGTCCGTCCGGGGTGCGGCGGACCTGTTCCGTGTAGAGCCCGCGTGTGGGTTCCTGAGCGGGTTCGCCGATCTCGGTGGCGATACGTTCGAGGACCGACTCCGCCGACTGGTACGAGAAATAATCGTTGAGGCGGCTCTCGGGCGTGACCGAGATCAGCTCGATCCCGGCCAGCGACATGGCCCGGCGGGAGAGCCGCAGGTACTGGGCCACTCGGAAGTAATGCAGGTCGGTCTGCAGCGCGGCAGCCAGAGGTTTGGCTTCGTCGAAGTGGTATTGGCGCGGCGAGCCGAAGGCCTCGATCTCGGCGGCGGAGAGTCCCTGCTGGAGGCAGCGGTGGTGGAAGTCTTTGAGGAGTTCACGCGGTGTGTACTGGACTCCCACCGAGGCAGCTCGCTCCATCCACGCCGGACCAGGGGTGATGTGCATGCCGCAACCCGCCAAGTACAGCGTGCGGAAACCGAGGACGTAGGCGATGTGGATCGCCTGGATCAACGAGTCTTGCCAGTCGGTGATGCCCGCCCGCGCGGGTGGAGTGACCGAGGTCGGGACCGTTGTGGGGCGGTGCAGAAAATCATGAAACCCGACCGTTTGATCGCGGTCGAAGAAGAGGGTGTTGGGGCTGTCGCACACCTTGCCGGTCGTGCCTGGGACCACATCCATCGCCCGCCCGCGGGGGACAAACTTGATGATTGAGGGATCGAGATAGGTCGACCGCTGGAAGCGACCCGTGGGGTCGTAAGCCGTCCAGAACGTCGGACGCATCAGTCCATGCCCGGCCAGGTTGATCGAGAACTTGGGGAGCGGTGAAGCAGAGATCCTCTCTGTCGGAAGAGACGCCAGAGCGGGGCCGCCTGCAATGATCCAACAGCCAGTGCGAGTCGGCCCACTATAAGCATCCGCCAGTGGCATGCGGGTCTCGGTTCCATCAGTGGCAAGGCGGTAGAACATCGAACGCTCCTCCGGCGAGATCAAGGGGGAAGTGAGCAGAAAGCGCGGGACAGAGACGCTGCTGGGCCGCACCCTTGCAGCAGCCCCGTCCTCATAATCGTGGCCACAGGGTTACGGTAACGAGCCGCTCGATGTGTTGATCGATGCCGAGTCAGCGGTGTCAGTCGATGTCAGCCAAGAGGAACTCAACCACGAAGACGAGCTGGTCCAGTACAGGCTGGAAGTCGTGGATGTCGGGAGTATCGACGAGGAACCCGAGTTGCCGTTCCAGTTGGTGCTGGATGTTAGTTCGAGGCTGGAATTGCCCGTGGATGAGGGGCTGGTCTCGGAGGAATCCGTATTGGGGTTTGTGCCTGTCTCACTGAAATTGCTGTTGCTGCTCGGGCGCCCGATGGAGTCGCTCGACGCCTCTGAATCACTGATCGAGGTGCCGTCGACGCTGGTGGTCGTCGATTGTTCCGACGAGGTCGGCGCGTCGCTGGTCGTGGTTTCCGTCGTCGAGTTCTCCGTCAGGCTGCTCAGTTCCGAGGAGGAGTCGAATGCATCGGAGGTCGGGACACTTGAGGGAGCGGTCGAGGCTTCGCTGTGCGAAGACGATTCCTCATTGGTCGTCATGCCTGCTGTCAGGGAGGAGAGTGATGTACCGCTTCCCGAAAGCGAGTCCGAGCCATTCCACGACGGATCTGCGGAGGAGCCGTCGGAGCCGTCAGAACCATCTGAGCTCTCTGAACTGTTGTCGGAGCTGTGGTCGCTGGACGCGCTGGAGGAGACGAGCGAGGAGGGCGGGTTGCCGGGCGAGCTGCCTCCTCCTCCACCGCCGGGCGAGGAGAGGACAAAGTCTGTGAGTGAGATGTCGCCGCCGTTTGAGGGAATGTGGTCCGGGAGTTCCCAGCGTTCGTCCTGGGGCGGCTCGGGCCACTGCTCGCGCGGGTCTTCGGGGCCGACCTCTAAGCGGAACCGTGGTGCATGATCGAACAGGACGCGGACCTTTTCGATCACACCTGTGGACAGGAGAGTTCCGCCAGCATCCTTGATCGTGATCGGGCCTTCCCACGGGATCAGCAACGAGCCTTGCGGCACAGTCTCGACGGCGTAGCGGGCTGTCGGCTGAGAGTAGGTGCGAAAAAACTCGCGGGCAAAGGCCACCGAATCGGACTGCGTTCGAATCCACGGCACCCACAATCGCAACCGGCGATTTCCGAAGCTCTGGCAGCTGTCGGGCTCGAAGTAGTTGGCTCGCCAGCGGAAGACCCGGCGAGCGATCTGTCCAATGTTGTCGCGGCGGTCGTAGATGTAATCGCCGGTGAGCAGTAATCGATTGAAAATCAGTTCGCGATCCCGAGTCTCTTCCAGCGAGACCAAGTCCCGTCCTAAGCGAAACGTCGACTGCACGGAGAGGCGGCGACGAAGAAAGAAGAACCTCCCGAAGGCGTCCACACCCCAACTGGCCTGTGCGCGGAGGGCGAGATCCTTCAGGACAGAGCGGAGAGACTCTTCGCCACGGAACTTGGCGGACAGGGACTGTACCGGTCGATGTGGAGACTCAATGAGTTCGGGGAGGTAGGTGATGTGAGTCTTGTTCACCACATGCTGTTGCAGCAGCAGCTTGACGAAGCCGTCAATCGTGGAGACCGCATGGGCGGCCTCCCAGCTGCGATCCGGGTCATTGGAGAAGAGGTCGGTGTCCCCGTAACGCTGCGGCTGTCGCTCGGAGGGAGAGGCATCAAAGCCGCCGGGAAAGACCTCATTGAGTTCGATCGACATCCCGGCCAGTCGTAACCGCACACGACCGGGGTATTGGAAGCGGCACTCTTCGACACGGCCCAGATACCACCGCTGGCCGACCGCTCCTTCACAGCTGATCCAGTCACCGATCTCGATCGCGCTACGTTCTTGAAACTCGCGCTGCAGAACCAGTTCTCCAGCCCCGCAGCCGCCTTGCCGATGGAGTTCGAACCAACAGCCGCCGATGGCGCGATCGGAGAGCAGAACCGGTGTGCCTCCGGGCGTTGGACCATGATGCAGAATGCGGCGAGTAGACATGGGGAGAGCCGGTCAAGAGGAGGACTGGTTTCGAAATCGTTGAGTCGGGAGCGAACTACTCAGGGTGCGGAAGTCTCGATCGTGGGGCGACTCGCATGCACCACCAGTGTGTAGGTAAAGAGCTGTTTGCGGGACAGGTCGTACTCGAAGCGGACCGTGGCACAGTCGCGGAACGAGCGGTAGGTGGCTGTGGCCGGATCGAAGTACAGGAACAGGCGATAGCGATCCTCGGGGGTGGAGGAGTGAATCGCTTGGCGCAGCGCTTCGAGCGTGAGGAACATCTGCTCTTCGGTGAGTCGGAGATTGCCCGCATGGGAGCCGATCTGGCCTTCCAGGGAGATGTCGACACCGCTGGACGAATGGCCGACGAGCAGATCCCCCGTCATCTGCGGAGCCTTGAGCTTGGCGAAGTCGAACGAGTCCTGGACCCGGACCGAGGTCACGGGTTGGGGGAGTTCGAAAAGGGAGTTGGCACGGACGATGGACGGGCGGAAGGAGAACATGAGGGGAGTGGGGAGTGGGGAGTGGAGGAGTGGGATTGGTTCCGGTGGATTGCGGCTCAGCCCTGGCGATGGCGGGTGGCCAGACCTTGGAGCCTCAGATCCCGCATCAGAGCGTTCACGTCAGCGGTCTCGCGGACCTCGATGGTGATCCCGCCGAAGTGGTTGACCGTCGACGTGGAGTTGTCGAGTGACGGGGACTGCGGCGTGGAATCAGCGCTGGTACTGAACGACGACGAAGTGCGGGGCGTCCCGCGAGAATCGAGTGGGGTCGCCTGGCTGAGGTGGCTCGCCGAAGACGGCTCTCGTGTACGAATCGGCAACTGCGTGGGATCGGAGATGCCGTGGTGTCGTGACGGCGTCTGTGGAAGACTCTCGTCCCCCGTGAACCCCCGAGCATGGGCGAAGGCTCGTGATTCCGACAGGGCGTCCCGAGGAGCGTCCCCCATCATCGGGAGCTGATTCGGAGAGATTCCCGGAGAAGGCTCAGCGGGCCCGACCGGGCTCGTGCCCCATCCAGACATGGCGTTCGCCAGACCACTTGGGGCCGCCATCGCCGCAGCTCCCAAGGCATAGGACGCGGGGGCAGATTGAGCGGAGGTTCCCGATGACGGTGAGGGCCGAGGAGAGGTTCCCGGAGAGGGACCGCCTGGTCCGATCGGTCCCCTTCCCGGCCCCGGCAGGGAGAGCGTCCGCAGTTGAGCGGCCACCGCTTGGATGGCAGCCATCAGCGACTGGAGCGCCGACAGCGCGGGTTGGACGTTCAGGGAGATCGGCTGCTGAGCGAGGGCCGAGGCCTGCTGGCTGATGCGAGTCAGTTGCTGGCTGACCAGTTGCAGTGGTTGCAGCGCGGTCGAGACGCTGGCCAGTCGGCCTCCGATGCCTGCGGCAGAACTGGAGGCACTCTCCGCCGCCGACTGGAGCGACTCGACCCGAGAGAGGGCATCGTCCAGGGCTTGGCTGAGGCCACTGGAGTCGCCCTGGATTTCGATCGTTAAGGATTCGGTGGCGGGCATGGGGGGTGGGGATCGTTGAGGGTTGAGGGTTGAGGGTTGAGGGTTGAGCGACCGGAGAGAAGCGGTCGCTCAACCCTGGGAGCGTGTGTCTCACTACTGACTACTGACCACTAAAAACTGACGACTACCCACCCCCACTCACACGCGGGTCACGGTCGGACCGGTGCTGAAAGAGCGGCCGCTGAAGACGATGAGGTTGGTCTTCTCGCCTTCGGACATCGTGAGTGATTCGCGGTAGACCTTCGCGAACACGATCTTGTCGCTCGCCACGCCCGCCGGGTCGGTGACAGTGAACTCCAGCGTGAGCGTGTTTTGCTCGCCGGGCAGCGAGGTGCTGTGCAGGCTGGCTCCGGGTTGGAACATCAGCGCTTCGTACAGCGTCAGTGGGTCGGCGGTGTTGTGGCTCTTGCCGATCAGTTGGGTCCACTTGGCGGAGAAGGAGAGTTCGGTGGCCTCGTCGTCGCCGGGGCGAGTGTGGCCGGTAGCAATCGAGCCACGGTCCTTGACCTCAATCGTCTTCAGCTTATGAACCCAACTGAGGTCGCCTTCGTCGAGCAGAACGGTCAGGGTTTGCGGCGGCGTGGAGCCGTCCTTGATGACGAGTTCGCCGTCGCGGAGATTGCGGGTGACGGGAGTGGTGGGCATGCGGGTGCTTTCGGAAGGGGAGGAGGAGAGAGGGGAGGAGAGGGGAGGTTCGTTTACTGCGGGTGGAGAGTGCCGCGTCCAGAAATACTCCATTGGCGGAGGCCGGCGGATTTTTGGGTGGCGGGTCGGCTGAGGTCGCGCATCTCGGGTTCATTGAGTGTGAGGAGTCCAACCGTCACGGAGTCTTGCAGGACGGGTAAACGCAGGCGGGTCAGGTGCTGGCGAATGGTTTCGGCGAGGGTCTGGACCTGGCTGGGTGTGGTGGGCGGTCTCCCGAAGCAGTTGACGGTGATGGAAAGATCGGTCTGGTGCGAGGCGACTCGCCGGGCGACCGGCGCTCCCATGCGGTCGACCCAGAACTCCAACCACACGAACGACAGCGATGCGTCCGCTGCATCGCCGGATTTGAGCAGCGTGGTCCCGGCGGGGAGGGCCGGACGGCAGTGCTGGATCAGGGCTTCGAGGAGATCGGTGGGGGTGAGCATGGGGAGTGGGGAGTGGGGAGTGGGGGGCACTCAGTGCGTCAGGCGGAAGAGTGAGGCGAGGATCGACCGCAGGCGGGTCAGGGCGGGACCGACAGTCGGTCGAGGCTGCATGTGAGCGGTGCCGTATTCGAGGTAGACCGCTTGCGGTGCCTCGTTGGAGGCGGATTGCAGCGAGAGGTGGGGAGTGGGGCTGCTGGGGGGAGCGGCTGCGATGAGTGCTAGTTCGGCTTGCCACTCGCGTTGGGTCTCACCGGTGTCGACGGGGACGCTGTTGATAATGTCGTCGAGGGCGACGGCGGTGGCGGATTGCACCATCTGTTCGCGGGCAGAGGCGATCGACTGATGCAGGCGATCGCGGATGCCGCTGACTGCGTCGGAGGGGACTCGGATTGAGACATGGAGCGGCATAGGGTGAGGTCTGGAGAGCGATGATTCAGCCAGTGAGCGGCACGGCGCTCGCCGCCGGTGCTTCTCACCGGTGTTCGTCGGGGGAGTTGGCAGAGGTGTGGGACAACGGTCTGGGGGAGACATCCCCAACATCGATAGCGGCAACTCTGCTCCCTCTCCCCACTGGCAACGCGACTTTCGGATCAGACGTGGATGTGGGGAGAGGGTCGGGGTGAGGGGCGAAAGGTTCGAGCGTGGCCCCCTCACCCCAGCCCTCTCCCCCCAATGGAGTCTGTTCTGAATGCCGTATCGTTCGTGGGGGAGAGGGAGCAGGAATTGGCCTCTGGTCGACATTTGGGACGCAGACACCGGTCAGGGGAACCGGCGGCTAGCGGACCGTCAAGGCTTGATGTTGGGGTACGCCTCCTTCGGGAGGGCGAGGCTCCTGCTAAGCCGCTATAGAGAGTTGACGTGTCCCATGGCTCGCGGCTCAGCAGGAGCTTCACCCTCCCACGCGGGTGCGTGGCCCACAGCCCCCTCACCCCGGCCCTCTCCCCCACAGTGGAGTCCTCACCGAAGGCAGGATCGACTGTGGGGGAGAGGGGGCAGAGAGAACGGGGCCACGGGGGTGAACTGACTCGCCTCAGGCGGCAGTTCGGGGAGGTGAGGCGTGGGTTTCTAACAGCACCCAGCCTCCGGCTCCGGAGTCCTCGGCGGCGATGACTCGGTGGGGCAGACTGTCGACGAGCAGTTCGCAGTCGAGCCACTGCAAAGAGTCTGGGAGAGCGTGGGCCTGGATCAGAAAGTGGCGGGACTCCCCCTGCACGGCGGCGATGGTGTCGGTCTGGGAGAGGCGGACCGTTTGCGGAATGAGGATGACGGAATGCTCGATCGAGGGGCTGGGGTCGAGGCAGTCCGCAGCCTTTCTGAGAAGGGCGGGGCGGCCCCAGTCGTGGAGGATGAGATCGTACGGAGCGAGGTCGATCGGCATTGGGGGATCGTTTATGGTTGATGGTTGATCGACAGAAGAAGAGGCGAGAGCGTGTTCTGGCTCTAGGATCTAGGCCCTCTGCGAGAGGCTGGGATCGATCGACCGTGGGGAGAAAACTGCCGAGGAGACTCCTTCCTCTTACAGATGATTCACTGCGGCGGAGACCATCACGCCCATCACGAACGACACGATGGCCAGCACTGGCGACAAGTTGTGCTTCCACTGCTCTACCGTCCGCAGCCGCTGTTCGTGATCGCTCAAGTCCTCGTGGAGGGCCAAGAGCGAGACGCGCAGGTTCTCCAGCTGGACGCTGATCTTGCGGAGGGAATCCACGAGGCGGTCGATGCGTTCGTCGTCAGACATGGGAGGATCGTTGAGGGTTGAGGGTTGAGGGTTGAGGGTTGAGGGTTGAGGGTTGAGGGTTGAGGGTTGAGCGTTGAGGGTTGAGGGTTGAGG
>JAYTCW010000496.1:0-14851 GCA_043736295.1 Planctomycetota bacterium
GGCATGGCTGCGCCCTCCCTGGGTCGTTTGCGCCAATCACTTCACAATCCCTTTGTGAGCATTATTGCAGAGCGGCGGGGTGAAATGCAAAACTTCAGTCAATAAATCAAATGGTGATCCGCAACGATGGGCATTGTCGGCGCTGACATCACTCCCGAAACTCCGTCTTGTCGGCTGCAGCGCTGGTCAGCTTACCGAGGAAGGGGTGAGCGTCCTGAAATCGCTTCCCGACCTCACGCGCCTCAACGTCTTCAATCCGCTTACTGATCCCTCCACGTCATTCCAGACAATTGCTCCATTGTCAGAGTCGATCACGGACTTGGCGGTGCTCGACTATGGTCAGCATAACTCCGGATTGAGTGAGGCGGACATCGCCACCCTCTTGAAGTTTCAACGACTCCACTCTCTTCGATTGACTGGCCATTGGGAGAACGGCTCCCCCACCGATGAGCACTTGCAACAGATTGCGAAGTTTCCCGACTTGAAAGAGTTGAGTCTGTATTTCGACGTTGCGTACCGCCGGTACACGCAGGATGGAATCGACGCCTTCCGCCAGGCGCGGCCGGATGTCGAACTGCACATCGACGGCAAGGACTTCCCCGCCGTCACTGCAGCCGATGCCGCCATCGACTACGCCGCCGAACGCAAGGCGGCGGAGTGGTTGGCCCGCGTGCCGGGTATGCAGTATGTCCACTTGCGTATGGAGGACGGCAGCCTCGTGAGACTCGGACCGGACCAGAGAAACGTCCCCGAGGGCAACTTTTCCGTCGAGGCGATCCATCTTTTTGACGAGAGTATTGACGATGCCTGTCTCGCCCGCCTGGCCGATTGCCGACGACTCACGCACGTGACGCTGGGAGATTCACGCTTGGTGACCATCGTCGGTCTGCAGCATTTGCGGCAATCGCGTTCTCTAGCATGGCTCGTCCTGGGCAGTTCGACAGTGGATGATCAGATCTGGTCGGCCCTGTCCCATTGGCCGAGATTGCAGCATTTCGATTTCGTCGGCAATTCTCACATCTCGGATCAAGGCTTGGCCGCGATCCCTCGTTTGCCAGGCCTTACGGGACTGGGCATCCGGAACACACCCATCACGGATGCGGGACTGGAAATACTGGCGGATCGTTGCCCGAATCTCACCGGGATCTTACTGACAACGTTCGATGATCAAACCGATCGGACCTTGATCCCGCTGTCTCGTTTCTTGCATCTGAAGACCGTCTACTGTTCTCCCGACCAGATCACTGAAGCTGGCGTGGCGGTCTTGGCGCAGCATCCCCAAGTCTCGACTCTTGTGATCGACGGGCCGTCGTCCGACGCCACATTCGAACGACTCATGCCATTGCAAGGTCGGCTCAAATCTTTTGAACTGGCAATGAACGCGGTGACGAAATCTCCGCCGACGTCCCTGGCCTACGAACGGCTCGCCGCATTCACGAAACTGGAAGAGGTCCACCTGCACGGAGTTCAAGGCTCGCCGACCGATGCCGACCTGCTCCTGTTGGCCAAATTGCCGCTCCTGAAGAGTCTGCGACTTGATTTTCCCGAGGCATCGACCGATCCAGAGTTTCCCGATGCCCGCCGCCAGTACACCCCCGCCGGAATCGACGCCTTCCGCCAAGCGCGGCCGGATGTGGAACTGAAGATTGATGGCAAGGACTACCCCGCCGTCACTGCGACCGACTTGCTGCCCATCGACTATGCCGCCGAACGCAAAGCGGCGGAGTGGCTGGCCCGCGTGCCGGGAATGCAACTTGTCCACTTGCGCATGGAGGACGGCAGCCTAGCGACGCTCCAACCGGACCAGAGAAAGGTCCCCGAGGGCAACTTTTCCGTCGAAGGGATCCATCATGATGACGAGAGTATTGACGATGTCGGCCTCTTCCACCTGGCCAATTGCCGACGACTTACGTGCGTGACGCTGGGAGATTCACGCTTGGTGACCAACGCCGGTCTGCAGCATTTGCGGCAATCGCGTTCTCTAACAATCCTCGTCCTGTGCAATTCGAAAGTGGATAATCCAATCTGGTCGTCCCTGTCCCATTGGCCCAAATTGCAGAAGTTTCAGTTTGTCGGCAATTATCACATTTCGGATCAAGGCTTGGCCGCGCTCCCTCGTTTGCCAGGCCTTACGGAGCTGGGCATCCGGGACACACCCATCACGGATGCGGGACTCGAAATATTGGCGGATCGCTGTCCGAATCTCACTTGGTTCTTTCTGTCGAGAGGCGATGATCAAATCGATCGGACCTTGTTACCGCTGTCTCGCTTCTTGCATCTGAAGACCGTCCACTGTTCTCCCAACCAGTTGACGGACGCAGGTGTGGCGGTCTTGGCACAGCATCCTCAAATCACGAATCTCGGAATCTACGGCCCGTCTTCCGATGTCACGTTTGAACGGCTGATGCCCCTGCAAGGTCAACTCAAATCCTTTGAGATGAACATGATCGTGTTGACGAAATCTCCGCCGACGTCCCTGGCCTACGAACGGCTCGCCGCATTCACGAAATTGGAAGACATCCACCTGCACGGATTTCAAGGCTCGCCGACCGATGCCGACCTGCTGCTGTTGGGCAAGTTGCCGCAGTTAAAGAGCCTGTCCCTCCAATTCCCCGAAAAGTCCTCGCACCCCGAGTTTCCCGACGCCCGGCGTCTTTACACCCCCGCCGGGATCGACGCCTTCCGCAAAGCCCGGCCGGATGTGCAAATGAAGGTGGACGACCAGGACTACCCCGCACAGCCGAAGCCGTAGCCTAGGCGACGTGATGGGACACGGACGACGCGGACGACACGGAGAAGAGATCAGACGAAACAAGTCTTCCGCTGACACCCCAGTTTTCCGCATCCCCGAATGACAAAATGCAAGTCCATTGTGTTGTCGAGAATGCACTTGCGATTGCGGCGATCCCGAGCGTCATCCGGCTGCGTACGGATGACAACATGGCGAGTGTGACTTTATTAAGTGCGGAGGACGCCCCGTTCCGGATCAAGTCGGCGACGTTTCTACGAAGTTGTCCATGGAAGGTCGCCGTTGAGTCCACGGGATCGTCGGCCACACAAGTCATCACTCTGTCACTGACGGATGCCGAACCACAAACCACACGAGAAGCGAAAGAAGACACCGAGTTGCTCATTGAAACAACCATGAAGGACTGCCCCTCTCTGCGGATTCCTGTTCTGTGGAGTCGCGAACCCCTCTGACCGATTATTAACAGACAGCTGCGAAGCCGGGAGCTGGATGAGGTCAATAACAGAGCAGGGGTTGAACTCCTGGGCACACGAACTGTGGTTGAACGGGGATTCGACAAACGAGACCACCACAACTGACATATTTTCCACAAAGTCGAGGAGGACACGCCGGAATCGGCAAACACCTTCCTGAGAACAGGCTTGATAGTGAGATGCCGAAACGCAGGCGATGGGAGCCAGGATCCCGTCGAAGTGACGCACCACTTCTCCCATCGTGATCTGCTCCGGCGACTTGGCTAGCAAGAACCCCCCGTCTCGTCCCGCCCCGCCCTGTGACTTCATATCCAACATGATGTTCTCCAAGAACTTGCGAGGAATGTCGTGCCGTTCAGCCAATGTCCGGATCGAAACCGGCCCCTGCCCATAATGCCCGACGAGAGACATCATGGCGCGGAGAGCGTAGTCAGACTTCCGTGACAGTTTCATCGGCACAACCCTGATGTTGAGGACATATATACCACCCACATGATCGGTGATATAATTATATGCTTTGATAAGTCAAGTGCGAGATCCAGTTTTAACTGGAATCGAGCGGCCTTCGCGGATCAACGACTCGTCGACCAGGCAGCGGTACATGATGGCGATCTGGCCGAAGCTGAGAGTCTTAAGGCGATCGGTTAGAGGAAACCGACCCGTCAGACTTCCAAAATCTCCGAAGACTTCGGAAGTCTTTTGGTACGCGAAGTCTGACCGCTCGCGTGACCTTCCCCACGGGAGAGTGGCCTCGGGGAGTCACGGGGGTGTTGGCAGGGAATCGGTCATCGGAGCCTGTCGACAGACGTTGACGGTTCGGGCGCGATCTGAGCCGCCGGGCTTTCCCGGGCGTGCGCGAGCAGTCGAGTCAATTTATGGCAACACGTTTCTGGCCCCCTCTCCGCCACAGTCGATTACTCCCGGCCAGCTGTACAACCATGCCAGGGGATAAGGTGCGATGACTGGCAGCCGACCTACTTTTGTGACGAATACACCATGCGGGAGGTTTACCGAATTGCAATTCGGTGAGGTCGCCATGCCTGCCTCACGGCTGACCGCTGGCCACGAAGTCACGACCGCGTTGCTGGCGAAATTGCGGACTGCGGATGACGACCTCGAACAGCGATGAGAAGCGGGACTCGTGAGTTTGTAGAGCTGCCTCCATCTCGGTCAGCAGCGGCTCATCCGACAGCTTGACCGACCGCCCGAGTGCGTACCCCAGGAACTTGCGGTTCATGGTTCGAATAAACTCTGTTCGGCGGTGCTGTTCGATGTATTGGATCAGTTCTGGAATGCCCTTGGCGGACGTGCCGTGGGGAAGTTCAGCCCGGTTGTCGATCAGGCGTCCCGCGCTGTCTTGGGTTCTCGAACGGCCCAGAGCGTCGAAACCTTCCATCGCGAGGCCGAGGCTGTCGAAGTGTTTGTGGCACATGGCGCACTTCGCATTCGAGACATGGTCGGCCAGCAGTTCACGGATCGTGCGGGTCGCCTCCTGCTCCGACTTCGGCAGCTCGGGCACATCCGCGGGAGGGGGAGGGAAGTGCTGGCCGAGCAGGTGATGCACCGCCCAGAAGCCGCGCTTCACCGGACTGGTACGCTCTCCGGCGGAGTTCTTGGTCAGGATCACTGCCATGCCGATCAGCCCGCCTCGGCCTTCGGCTTTGAGTCCATTCACAGTCACCCATTCGGCTCCTGAGTCTGCTCCCCTCTCCCCCGGGGAGAGAGGCTGGGGGTCAGGGTTCGCCGCACGCCACTGCTGCTGGATGTTGCCCCCGTAGTGTTCGGCCAGCACGCGATTGACGAACGTGACATCACTGCTCAGTAACTCCGTCACGGGCCGATCGGTTTGTATCAAGTGAGTCGCCAGCCGGACTGGCTCCTCAAAGATGGCCGCCCGGAGTTCCTCGTTGTAGCCGGGAAAGGCTGCCGCATTGATCGGGTCTTTCTCCAGATAATCGCGATACCGCAACCACTGGCCGAGGAACTCGCGGGCGAACCCATTAACGCGGGGATCCTTCAGCATCCGCTGCGTCTGGACGAGCAACTGCTGCTCATCCTGCAGCCCGTGGTCCGCAGCGACAGCCAGCAGTTCCTCATCGGGCAGTGACGACCACAGGAACAGGCTCAACCGTGTCGCCAGATCATCATCATTCAGTGGGTAAATCCCGGTCCCCTCACTGGTCTGCGGAATGTCGTAGCAGAAGTGCGGCGACATCAGGATCGCTGTCAGCACTCCACGCAGCGCTCCCTCGACTGGCTGGCCCTCTGCTCGCAGCGAGCGATAGAGCGTCCGCAGCGACTCCAGTTCCTCCGGTCGCAGTGAGCGGCGGTAGGCCCGCCGGGCCAGACGCTCGAGATCCCCCAGACCGCGCGGCGCGGCACTGACGAGCAACTCCTGGTGCCGGACGAGTCCCTGCCGAATGTCGTTGAAGAATCCATGCACCAGCGTGTGCGTCCCGTTGGGAGTCTCCACCTCCAGAGTATCGCCGACTCGCTTCACCCCCAGCTTGTCGAGGTACAGTTTCTCGAATTTTCCCAGCAGACTCTCTTCGACCAGCTGCGGGTCTTCCGATCTCAAGAAGTCGAACCGCTCATCATGCAGCACCTCTCGCTCCGAACGCTCGAACCACACGAACCCCCGCAGCAAGGTCTCCGCACTCTCCGTCACAAAGTCCAACTCCTCCCACAGCTTGTCCAACTCGGCGTTTTCGGCATCAGTGAGAACCTTCTCGACCAGCGGACGATCATCGCGAAAGAATCCTTCCACCAGATGAAACCCTGCGGCGAGTCCACGATTGCTGTCGACGTAATAAAACTCATCGGGGAAGGCGTGGCAGAACACCGTCGCAGCTGATGCCACTTCGCGGGCGACTGGACTGTGGGGATGGATGAGATGCTGGGATCCGGGGGCGAGGCGACTTGTCGTGCGTTCACCCCAGGTGGTACTGACCAGCACGCTCCCATTCTGGCTGCGTTCCAAATCGAGGGAGCAGGGGAGCAGTAGATGCTGGTCCTGCAGTTCACGTTGCAGATCGACCGAGAGCGGGATCTCGATCGTGGCTGGAACCTTGATGACGAACGAGTCGGCGTCGATCTCTTTCCCGTCCGGGTCACGTCCGAACTTGAGCGTCTCGATCAATGCGGGAGCGGCCTCGGTCAGCACGCTGCGGAGAGTTTCCGGCTTCTGGCTCTTCCACTCGTCCGCATTGCGAGGCAGGTGATCCGCTCGGCTGAACAAGGGGCTCTTCACGAGGACATACGCCTCTTCATCGGAGTACGCGGGTTCAAAGCGGATGAAGATCGACTGAGATTGTGCTGATTTGGAGTCGGGGGCGGTCACTCGGACGTGATTGAGAAGTGCTTCCGACTTGAGGACGGCCGGATGGAATTGATCCCGGCCCTTCGCGACCTCGGTTCGATACGCCAGATGCCGGATCGGCCAGTTCCCTGCCCCGGCCTGAATCAGCTCCGGTGGCGGTCCCGAGAAGAGCTTACGAACCGCTTGGACGTACTCATGGAACGCCAGCAACTCGGCGGGGCGCTCGGTCTCACTGGTCGGGGCTGGGATCGCGGACCACTGGGCTTGGAGTTCACGGCGGAGAGGAGACGCTGGATCGGTTGCACTCAAGAACAGCCAGACGATGCCCAGGTACTTGGGACTGAGTGTTGCCATTTGCTCCGCCCGTAATGTCGCCTTTCGCTCCGCGAAAGGACGCCCTTTCGCGGAGCGAAAGACGACACTCGCCCAGTCCTCAATGCTCAGCCCCGCCTGTTCACTCGGTCGATGACGATATCGCCAGGCGGCTTCGAGGTAGTCGAGCGTGTCGACCGAGTGGCTCGTGTAGAAGTCAATGACCGCCTGCTCCGTCAGCTTCTTGCGTTCGTTGTAGCTGGTGACCGGGAACGGAGCAAAGACAATCCCATCCGGCTTGAGTACCAGATGATCCGCCACCTTCTGAGCGGCACCGAGATATTTCTTCAGCAAGTTGGGGGACATCCGCAACGCCTCGCCCGTGTTGTCGAACCCCTCGCCGCCGGACGGGTCGACCGGAAAGTCCTTGGTGGGCCGCAGGTCGAATCCGGTCAAATCCTGCACCGCGAGGTGGTACTCCGTATTTGACAATCGACGAGGCAACACGACTCCCGGATCGCCCGCGTGCTTCCGGGCTTCGGAGATCAGGATCGCCTCAATGGCGGCGACCAATTGGTTGCTTTCGGTGATCGTCGGCTGCTTGGCGTCCTCCGGCGGCATCTCGCCATCACGGATGAATTCGATAATGTGCTTCCAGCGGCGGAAGCTATCGATGACATCTGCACTTGTGGAAAACTTTGTGAGGTCCAGTTCCCCCTTCGCCTCGGCCCCGGCATGGCACTCTATGCAGTAGGTCTGCATGTATGGCTGGATCTTGTCCTGGTACTCGTCCGCATTTGCGGGGAATGAGGAGCCCACACTGATCCAGATCACGACGAACAATCGAAATGGAATCACGTCAACACTCGGGATCAGAGGCATCCAAATCGGGTGACTGAAGTCTCGGCAATCCAGCGACCGTTTCGCGAAGCTGGACTCCAGTCATGCAGAATCAGATCGTAGTCCATGGAGTATCCAGCGACTATCGCAAGGCAGTGGTCTGTCAGCGAGCAGTCACTCGGTCCAGAAAATCGGGGGCGTCCTCAGACTCGAAAGACACCTGCCTCATCGTGAAGTGATCGCCGTTTCAAACAGGATGCCGTTCGACGTTGGCTGTGCAGTAAAGAGGGGATCCACTACAACCCAATCCCCAGCTTCCGCTGCACAGCTAGTCCCAGCGTCTCGCGCACCAGTTCCACCGGAATGCGGTCGTAGACCCCGGCGAAGAAGCCTTCGACGATGACGTGCATCGCTTCATACCGGGAGAGTCCACGGGCCATGGCGTAGAACAGCTGCTCGTCGTCGACGCGGCCGGTGGTGGCGCCGTGGGTGCAGCGGACATCGTCGGCTTCGATTTCGAGGCCGGGGATGGCATCCGCGCGGGCGTCCTGGCTGAGCATCAGGGCGTCGTTGCGCTGGTAGCCGTCAGTCTTCTGGGCGTCCTTCTCGACCTTAATCATCCCACGCCAGACGACGCGGGATTGATCGCGGAGCACCTCTTTGTAGAGCAGGTCCGAGGTCGTGTTGGGGGCGTTGTGGGACTGCTGCGTGTAGTACGAAAGCAGTTGCCGGTCGGTGGCGAAGGTCACGCCGTTCACTTGGGCACTGGCTCCCTGGCCATCGAGATGCACATGCTGGTGAATGTGCTGCAGCCGCGAGCCCAGAGCCCCCACGGTCCATTGCAACATGCCATCCCGCGCGACGCGCCCGCACTGATGAGCGAAGTGCCGGACCTTGGTGTTCCAGTTCTGCAGCTGGACATACCGCAGCTGCGCTCCGGCTCCGACGAGCAGTTCGACGGCTCCATTGTGCAGTCCGTTGGCCTTCGGATCGGCTGAGGCTGTCTCTTCGAGCAGCGTGGCGCTGGCCCCGTCTTCGAGGATCACGAGCGTGTGCGACAGGTCGGCGACGTTCTCGCCTTGTAGCCCGATGAGGCTATACAGCGGTTCCGTGATCTCGACGTTGCGCGGGACATACAGCACCGTGCCGCCGGTCCAGAAGGCGGCGTGCCAAGCGGTGAACCGGTCCTTGGTCAGGTTCACGCCCTTCGTCATGAAGTGCGGTTCGAGAACTTCGCGGTGCGAGACGAGCAGGTCGGAGAGGCTGCCGAACAGGACTCCCTTCTTCGCGAGATCGGCGTTGAGTGACGACCGGATGCACGAGCCATCGACATGCACCACTGCTCCGCCGAACTCGGCCCGGTCTTGCATCAGTGTGCTGAACTGGACCTCAGTGGCCGGGGTGGGACGGAGCGTGTACGCGTCCGCCTTAAACGACCGCAGATCGAGCCGCCGGTACTCCTCGGGATCAAGTTCGCGAGAGAGCGAATCGATATAGGCTGCGAACGCCGCCGACCGCTGAGCCGCGATCCACGCGGGTTCATGGCGAGATTCGAGGAAGGCTTCAAAGCCAGTGGTGGAGAACGAGGAAGGCAGGGTGGCAGTGGGCATGGTGAGATTGAATTTCAGATGGCAGGTAGCCACGTTCGCTAGAACGTGGGGATGGATCGAGAGTCAGCACACTCCGGCGAGCATGGCGATGGCGTGGGATTCATCCCAGCCCCTCGACGGGTGGGAAAGTCACTTCGTAGTAGATCTCTGCCAGTGAAAGATCGATCGCGGCACCCGGGATGTGAACGATCTGGTCGAGGCTTTGTGCGTCATTCATCAACCACCCGCGAGCGTCTCGCGAGTAGCATTCGACAGCGGCACATTTCTGGGAAACCAAGACGTATGCCTGGAGTGAGGGGATGCTGCGGTAGTGAGTGAACTTCGTGACGCGGTCATACAATTCCGTCGAAGGCGAGAGCACCTCGAAGATCACCAGCGGATTGAGCAGGACATCCTCTCGGTCGTCCTCGTATTGAGACTTGCCACACACAATGGAAACATCGGGGTATGTGTAAACCCCCGTGGTGGTCTTGGTTCGCATATCGCTGTTGTAGACACGACACGGGCGTCCCTTGAGAGCAATGCCTGCCTCGCGACCAATGTTCGAGGCAATCACGCTGTGCGATCCAGTCCCGCCTGACATCGCGATGATCTCGCCGAAGAAATACTCATGACGGACCTCGGAGACGCGGTCCATGTCGAGGTATTCAGCAGGTGACGTGCGTTTGAGGGCAGGGGACATGGAAGGGTTCCGGAGAAAGTCGGCAGAAGAGTACGGAAGCGATTCACGTCAGGAAGAACAATTCCCGGACCGCAAACGCCAGTCCTGGAAGGGCTGTGCTGGTCAGGTTTTCGTCTGGGTCGAGGACGGTCGGCTCATCGTCGCTACGGTAGAGATGCACCCGGTGGTGAGCGGGGTCGATGACCCACATCTCGTGGACGCCCGCCCGCAACAGTTCACTGACCTTCGACAAGACATCGGGCCAGCGGTCGGATGGCGACATGACCTCCACGCAGAGTTCAGGAGCCACGCTCATATGTCCGACAGGAAGTTCACCATCGGGCAAGCGATCGTTGCGGATCGCGTAGACATCGGGGCCTCGCACGGAATCGGTTTCGGCATCGCGCTCGGTCAGCACGCCCGCATCATTCGAGATGACGTTGTACGGGACTAACTGTTGGCGGGACCAAGTTTGCAGGAGGTGCGACACGTTGCTGCACACCTGGCCATGCCGACTGCCGGGGCTGGTCATCTCCACGATCTCCCCACGAATGAGTTCCGACGGGCGTTCATGAGCCATTGCCGAGAACTCCTCGGCAGTGACCAATGCGGTTACGGTACTCATGCTCGGCCTCCCTCCTCACCTAGCGAAACAGATCACTGACATGCACCGAGAATCCCGGCAGTTCAGGCTCGCACGTCAACAGGTGCTCTCCACTGAACAACATGACCGCCTGCCCCACGCGATAGATCCGAACGCTCTGGTCATCCGGCTCCACGACCCACACGGCTGCGACCCCATGATCGAGATAGAGCCGCAGCTTTTCGTGGATGTCTCCATGATTGTCAGACGGTGAAAGGATCTCCACGGCGAGTCGCGGAACGCCTTCCACCAGTCCAGATCTCGGATCAGTCGGAACATCGGCATCCACCACAGCGAAATCGGGACCAACCACGGTTGGCGGTTCGCGCTGCATGATGAATCCGGGTTGTCCCGCCAGAACTTCAACCCCACTTGATGGATTGGCGTACGACCAATTGCCCACCAGATAGGCGAGTTCCGCGAGGCAACCGGCATGTCGCATGCCGTGGATGGATGGGCCTCGCTCCCGGACCTCACCAGCCATCAGTTCACGATCAACGCCATCTTCCGGCAGCGAGAGAAACTCTTCGATCGTCATCTTATGGGGATGTGTGACTGTTGCCATAAGATGCCTCCTCCAGATTCTGGCTGACTGCTGACTGCTGATCGCTGACAGCTCCCTACCCCACCGACCCTTCCATCTGCATCTCGATCAACCGGTTCATCTCCACCGCGTACTCCATCGGCAACTCCTTCACGAGTGGCTCGATGAACCCGGTCACGATCATCGCGCTGGCCTCGGCTTCGGTCAGACCACGGCTCATCAGATACAGCAGCTGATCTTCGGCGATCTTGGACACGCTGGCTTCGTGCTCGATCGCGACATCTTGCTCGTCGATCTCGATGTACGGGTAGGTGTCGCTACGGCTTTCGGGGTCGAGGATCAGGGCGTCGCAGACGACGTTGCTCTTGCAGTTGTGGGCCCCTTTGAGAACCTTGACCAGTCCACGATAGCTGGCCTGGCCGCCGTTCTTGCTGATCGACTTCGAGATGATGCGGCTGCTGGTGTTCGGGGCGCAGTGGACCATCTTGGCCCCCGCGTCCTGGTGCTGGCCATCCCCGGCGAAGGCGATCGACAGCGTCTCCCCGCGCGCCCCCTCTTCCATCAGGTAGATGGCGGGGTACTTCATCGTCAGCTTCGAGCCGAGGTTGCCGTCGATCCACTCCATCAGCGAATCGCCGTAGGCCATCGCCCGCTTGGTGACGAGGTTGTAGACGTTGTTCGACCAGTTCTGGATCGTCGTGTACCGACAGCGGGCGTTCCGCTTGACGACGATTTCCACCACAGCGGAGTGCAACGAATCAGAGCTATACGTCGGAGCTGTGCAGCCCTCGACGTAATGCACACTGGCTCCTTCGTCGACGATGATCAGGGTGCGTTCGAACTGCCCCATGTTCATCGTATTGATGCGGAAGTACGCCTGGAGGGGGAAGTCGATCTTCACCCCCTTGGGGACGTAGATGAACGACCCGCCCGACCAGACCGCTGAGTTCAGAGCTGCGAACTTGTTGTCGTTCGGCGGGATGATCGTCGCGAAGTATTCGCGGAACAGCTCGGGGTGTTCGCGGAGGGCGGAGTCGGTGTCGGTGAAGAGCACCCCCTGCTGGGCGAGGTCTTCTTGCAGCGAGCCGTAGATCACTTCGGACTCGTACTGGGCCTTCACTCCGGAGAGGTACTTCTTCTCCGCTTCAGGAATGCCGAGCCGGTCATAGGTCTTGCGGATGTCTTCGGGCACATCGTCCCAGGTCTTGCCTTGGCGATCGGACGCCTTGACGTAGTAGAACATGTTCTGGAAGTCGAGATCGGTCATGTCGCCGCCCCAACTGGGCATGGGGCGCGATTCGAATTCGGCCAGCGACTTGAGGCGGAAGTCCAGCATCCAGGCGGGCTCCTTCTTCATCTCGCTGATCTGGGCGACGATCTCCTTGTCGAGTCCCCGGCGGGACTTGAATTCGTACTTGTCTTCCGGGTCGTGGAAGCCGTACTGATAGTCTCCGATGGAGACATCGTCTTTTTCGTTTTCGAGAGGTTCTGTGAGGAGTGCTTGCGACATGATGATCTGCTTTCTCCGAGTGAAAGTCGGGATCGCGAGGGAGGGGGTGAGGAAGGTTGAGGGTTGAGGGTTGATCGACGAGATGGTGGGTCATGAGAGTTCGCAGGGCTTGTCGGTGGACAAGACCAGAAACTCTTCGGCAGTGATGAGGGTGGTTGTAGACATGGTCATGGCGATGTATGAGTGGGTGGCCTCAAACTCCTCGAAACAGTTCGGACACCGGAAATCGGAGACCCGAAATGGCTGTAGAAATCAGTTCTCGGTCAGAGTCGAGAACTGTCGGCTCGTCATCCAGGCGATAGACATGCACCCGCTGGTGGTCCGGGTCGAGAACCCACACCTCGCGGACTCCGGCTGCGAGGTATTCTCCCACTTTTTGGATGATGCGCGGCCAGCGATCACTGGGGGACATCACCTCGATAGCCAGATCGGCGGGGATCTCCAAATGCCCCACCGGGCCCATCCGATCCGGCAACCGATCGCGAGACACCAATTGGACATCGGGGCCGCGCACCGTATCTGGATCGGACTCAGTCTGGATGCCCGAATCGTTGCTGGCGATGGAATAGGCGTCTTCATCATTGAGCCATTTCACCATGGCGCGAGAGATGTTGTGACAAATCACACCGTGTCTGTGTCCGGGGCTGGTCATCTCAACAATCTCCCCGCGTACGAGTTCGCAAGGCATGTCGAAGGACATGCGGGAGAACTCTTCGGCGGTGATGAGGGTGGCTGTGGACATGATGGCTGTGGAAACCAAGTTGCTGGAAGAACGGGGCGGGAGTCACTCAGTGGGTTGTTCCGCCAAACGGAAATCAACATCGGCATACACCTCGTTGATGTCGATCTGGCAAGCGGGGAAGGGAATCTCAATTAGACCGGACCGCACCAGGGTACTGATCCAACGGCCATCGGATTGTTTCGAGAAGACTTCCACGCACGGGTGATGCTGGGAAACCAGGATGTATGTCCGGAGGGAGTCGATCTGCTGGTAACGCCGGAACTTCAGACCCCGATCATAGGCTTCCGTGGAGGGCGACAGCACTTCGACAATCAACGCCGGATTCGTCAGAACATCATGGCGATCCCCATCGAACTGGCGCTCCTCGGCCAGCACGCAGACATCGGGGTATGTGTACAGGCCCTCGGAAGTCCGAATCCGCATGTCCGACCCGTAAACTCGCAGCCCCGGTCGCTTGAGCTGAAGCTTCAGGGCCAGGAAGACATTGCCGCTGATGAACGCATGCGGTTCGCTACCACCTGACATCGGCGTCATCTCCCCGTCAAAAAACTCGCTCTTCGACACCGCAGCCCGCTCGATGGCGAGATACTCGTCGGCAGTCAGGCGGTGAAAGGTGGCTGTACTCATTGGAGTCCCCCATGGCCATCGGGTTCAGGCTCCAGCACCGCATCGACCATCGCAAACCAATCGCCGATCTTCAATTGAAAACCGGGGAGAATCTGGTCGAGGTCGGCGACATCCGTTGCAGAGAGCACGTTCATGAGCATCGGACTGCTCCAATCCTTGATGATCCGAGCGCGCGGATCGACAATCCACACTCGCCGCACACCGGCTTCAAAGTAATGGTGGCGCTTAATCTCCATTTCTGGCGAGGTGTTGGACCGGCTGAGGATCTCAATGGCCCAGTCGGGAGCAAGGTCGCAGATCGCGCGGGGCTTCGCCCTGCCGCTGGGAAAGCGACTCAACAAATAGACCGCCACATCTGGTTCCCGCACTCGACCGGGAGCCAAGCGAGTCAATCCATCGGCCCCCGCGATGATCGCGATCGGATTCTGAGCGAGATACCGACCCAGGATCTGAATCAGCAGGGCGGCCCAAGTCGACTCCTCCCACCCCATCGCTTTCTCCACCAAGACACCGTCCAGAAGTTCGCAACACTTGGTTTGAACGACATCCTCTTCGGTGGCGGTGCCAGGGGTCGGATGCAGCCGTATCCGCTCCAGCGGGATGCCACCCAGCCGGCCAACGAGGTCAGCCAGCGACTCTTCTTGAATTTCGCGTTCCAAAATGGGAAGCGTGTCAATGCTCATCAAACGCCTCCCTCGAACAACGAGATGACGGCACAGCTGAAGCCCGGCAGCAGTGGGGAAGACAACACGTCATTGATGTTGAGAATTGTCGGTTCGTCATGCAGACGGAAGACATGCACCCGCCGATGGTCCGGATCG